>CAZMMI010000437.1:0-3362 GCA_964567255.1 uncultured Anaerolinea sp. | reverse complement strand
GACAATCTGCCATTCATCGCCGCTGTGAAGGAGCGCCTTGATTCTTGATCCATCAGGCAATTCAAAGCCTTTGGGAAGCCACAAATCCTTCGCCATTGTTCATCCTCTGACGATATTGGCCATATCTATCATCTCATTATCGGTGCCAGCCCCGATCCACATCGCGGAGAGCTGCCCAACAACGCCCCGCAGTTCCTCTATGTCATCGGACCGCATGAATTGTTCACCAACATGGACGATTTCTCGGAATTGGTTTTGGTCGGCGTAGCGGTGTGGTGATCCCGCCAGCCACTTGAAGCGTTCGATTATGTACCAATCCTGCCGCCAGAGAATTTCGAAATTTTTCCTCTTTAGCCCATCAAGGTGATACTCAAAATCAGGATCCTTGTTATCAATAGCGCGTTGAGCAGTTTTCGCCAGATTATCAAAAGCGGATTCCTCCGACGGGCGGGCCAACTCACGAAGATTATCATCGAAATAGGAGACAACACGATCCAGGTCGATCTGACGGATCTCTTTAAGATGTTTTTTTCGTACCTGGGCAAGAATTCGCCTTGCCTCGTACACCTTCTCCATCGCCTCCTGGGATTTCTCCGTCTCCGTCTCCTCTGGATCGAGCGAAATGACACTATCCAGTTTCTTCCGCGCCTGCTGCAGCACCTGGTCCTCGACAACCTCATTGATCAGTTCAATCCGACGCAGTGTCTTTGCGCATTCCTCTACAACTATAGTAGCGGCTGCGGTATAGTCCAGCTGACCCTCCTGGCGGGAATAGAAGTTTTTTCCCGAATGGAAGGTGCCGCCTATGCATGGCACGGAGACCTCGATGATGATATTTCCCGAGTCATGTATTTCGAATTCGCATTCCAGATCAGCCCCCGCCGGAATGACCCCTTCATCAAAATCTGAGCCAGATATCTTGAGAATCCCGATCGGGCGATTGTCGGTTATGGGATCCTCTATTTCTCCTTCCCAAAGGTTAAGATTGAGAGAACCTGGAGCCCCTGCCTTCAGCGACTCGCCAGCCTTGAATATCTTTTTGCCCTTCTTGGGCAGCGAGTCGCCCGAGCGTACCAGATAGTCGAGGACCGGCCGGCCGCCAAGCTTCTCAAGCACTTCAATGCCGACGGAGTGAGATGCCGGAATGGCATCGACGGTGGCCGCCGTTCTCGTAATGATGATGCTTTCCTGTTCCATGGCGATTGGGCCGCCCACAGAATCGAAAACAGACACCTTGAAGGTGTTCTCTCCCATCTTGGACAAAACCACATCCAAACTCGTGCCATTTTTTAGAGCAAGGCGTCCCGATGTCCAGCCCGTGTCGATGCAATCGATCTGAAACTCACTACCCGATGCCGTCTGCCCTTCCAAACCGACGACGATCTTCGCCCTGGCCCCTGGCGTACGGGCGATGTAGTTGAAAGCTAGAGATAACCTTCCTCCGCTTGAGATCTGCCCACGGGAATTCTTGCGTGACCGGTTCTGGGAGTCCCAGTCGATAGACTCGCAAAAGAGACTTGCCCCCTCCGCCACAGCTGTCATGGGATTCACGTCCATGCTCCCAGGTATACCCAATTCAAAGGCTACCTTGTCACGCAGGGGCTTGTAATTGGTGGGGCCGCCAACAAAAACGATGCGTTCCAGGTCATGGGGCGAAAGGCCGGCCTTGTTGAGTGTCTCCCTCGCTGATGCAATGGATTCAGCGATGCGCTCGGCAATCAGTTTGTTATACATGTCCCTCTGCAGGGGAATATCAATAAAGACTTCATTTCCTTTAAGATCCCTGGTTTTGGCCTCCGTTTCCGAGAGGCTGATAACAGAATCCTCTCGACTCGATAGCTCGATCTTGGCTCGTTCGGTAGCCCAGGCAGTCAACCGAACAAGAGACTTGTAATCGGGATTCACGGCAAAATTGTCGGGAAGATCGAAGTTTTCCAGCAACCAAGGGCGAACAACGTTATCTACAAGCACACGATCAAAATCTCGTCCGCCACACATGGCAATGCCCCCATGAGCCAGAAGGTTGACCCGACCTCCCATGCTTTCGGCAATGGCAATATCAAGGGTTCCACCGCCAAGGTCGTAAATCAGGAACATTCCATCGGTATTGCGGGCGCGCATGACACTCATGACAGCGGCAACCGGTTCCTGCATAAGGGCAACCTTGCCCAAACCTGCCATACCGGCGGCCTGCATGGTGGCATCTTTTTGCATCTGGTTGAATGCCGCAGGAACGGTGATGACGGTTCCCGTTTCGAGATCATTCCTGATTTCCTCCGGCAAGTATCCAAACAGCGCTTTCAGGATTTCAGCTGAGCATTCCTCCGGGGTCATTGTGAGGTTGAGAGCAGCAATCCTAACTGGTGTGCTCGTTCCCATGAGACGCTTGAACAGCATTGCAGAGTTGTCCGGACTGAATGGAGCCGCGTCATATGCCCGCTTGCCCACATATTTGTTACCTCGCTTATCGATGTAGATCGCGGATGGGGTGACATCGTTCTGTTCGGGACTCTTCCAGATGCGTGTTTCCGAGCCATCATAGCAGCAGACCGCACTGTTGGTGGTACCCAGGTCTATGCCGACATAATGCTTCATGATTGCACCTTCCTCAAAGTGACGGTCCCGGTCTTAATCAGGCCTTCCTTGCTCATTATTATGGGTTCCAGCATCTTATCGACCATCAAAACATCATCGGCATCGAAGTCCTCAATATTCAAAGGAGTGGCAGCCATACCGGGATCGAAGCGTTGCCCCTCCACATTGACCATTCTCATATCGGCCTGCTCCATGGCCGCCTCAACCTTTTTGAGAAACCAACGGAACTGGCTCAAATAACGCTTTTGCTCTCCAGCATCCAGTTTAAGTAACAAACGGTCAAAAACCCGACAAACGCGCCAGGACTCCACCGCCATACTGATCATTGCCTCCCGCAGGCCCGCAATGGTCTTTGTGGTTTCCTCAGACTCCTGCATATCGATCTCCCCCCTCAATACAAAGCCTCTCTCCGCGATCACTTTCTATACTTTGCCTGTGATTCTCTGTTCACGTGTAAATTGGGCCTTGACTCAGGGAGCCCAGAGTATGCTCATCAAAAACATGTAGTAGATCATTAATCGAATCCAACTGTAGCGATTTGCTGGCCACGATCTCTTTTTGTAACCAGGTCAGTGCTGTGGCCTATTGTCACATCATGATGCTCCCTGTGCGTGACAATCCGGGTCACTTCCCTCAGCCATTCGCTCCACCGCTGCCTAACCTGCGACGGAACCCTTTAGGAATTGAGCATATAGACAGATCGTCGCGCTAACCATGTAGCCGATCATCCGAAACCGTAGTTTTTTGAACATCCGCCGGGAAGAGCC
>CAZMMI010000436.1:0-3367 GCA_964567255.1 uncultured Anaerolinea sp. | reverse complement strand
CCTGCGCTGAAAAGCTGTTATACAATACCCCTATGGCACACGCTACTGGCTCGCTCAGCGAACTGCGTCTCACCCCCGCCGGGCTGGCTGGGCGGATCGAATGTCCTGCCAACCTCCATCCTGCCCCCGGACAGTACTTGCTGGCCTCCTCAAACGATCCGACCGAGACTCTACCCGTGCCCCTTTTCCCGGCGGGCCTTCCCCAGGGCAACGAACTGCCCATCGCCCCGCCCCTGCCTGCCCACTGGTTTGCCGGTGAACCTCTGCAATTACGCGGGCCGCTGGGTCGCGGTTTCTCCCCGCCCTCCACCACGCGCCGGTTCGCCCTGGCAGCCCTCCAGGCGCCTCCCGACCTCCTATTCCCCCTCTGCGAGCAAGCCGTGCGCCAGAACGCCTCTGTGGCCCTATATACGGCTTCTCCGCCCTCCGATTTACCCGCCGAGGTAGAAATATCACCTCTCGATCTGCTGCCCGAAGCCCTGACCTGGGCCGATTACCTCGCCGCGGTCTTCCCGCGAGAATCCCTGACCGACTTTCGCCGCCTGGCGGGGCTGGGCCTTTTCGACCGTCTGACCATCCCGGCCCAGGCGCTCCTCCTCGGCCCCATGCCCTGCGGCGGGATCGCCGAATGCGGTGTGTGCGCCGTTCGCACCACCCGTGGTTGGCAGCACGCCTGCAACGACGGGCCGGTCTTTGATCTCAACGCCCTGGAGGTAGAATGATCCGTCAGGATCTCTACTTCACCTCCCCTTACTTGAACGCCGCCGGTACGCTCGGCTTTCGCCCACCCGCCCGCTGGCCGCTTCCCGAGGCCCAGGGCGCCTTTATCACCAACCCCATCAGCCAGGGCCCGCGCACCCCTGCCGCCGAACGGGCTGCTCTGCCCTTCCCCGGTGGGTTCCTGCTCCATTCCGGCTTGCCCAACCCCGGCCTCAGCCGAGTGCTGCGCCACCACGCCCAGCGCTGGGCGCAGTCTTCGCTGCCGGTGTGGGTCCATCTTCTGGCCGAAGACCCCGCCGCCACAGCGCAAATGGTGCGCCGGCTCGAAGGCCTGGAAGGCGTCATGGCGGTAGAGATCGGCTTGCCCACTCATGCCTCGCCAGAAGAATGTCTGGAAATCGTTCAGGCAGCGACGGGGGAACTGCCCCTCAGCGTGTGTGTGCCGGTCACACAGGCGCATGAACCCTGGGTGGCCCGCCTGGCCGAAACGGGCGCGGCGGGAATCACCCTCATTCCCCCGCGCGGCACTTTGATACGCGAAAACAAGCCTGTCAGCGGGCGGCTCTACGGGCCGGCCTTGCTGCCACTGGCAATCGCCGCTGTGCAAGCCCTGCGCAAATCCGGCCTGTCCCTCCTGGCAGCCTGCGGCATCCTCCGCCACGCCGATGCCGACATGTTACTCGCCGCCGGAGCTTCTGCGGTACAACTGGATATAGTTGTGTGGCGCGGCTGGGCCGATTAAATCTCCAACTGAATCGTCACCGGTCCGTCGTTTTCAATCTCCACCAGCATGTGCGCGCCGAACTCCCCGGTTTGCACGGGCACGCCGTGGCCCGCCAGCAGTTCGGCGAACTGGTCGCACAACGGGCGCGCAATCTCCGGCGGGGCCGCATCGGTGAATGCCGGTCGGCGGCCTTTCCGTGTATCCGCATACAGCGTGAATTGCGAAACTACGATCGCTGCCCCGCCCACATCACGCACCGACAAATTCATCTTGCCCGCCTCATCTTCAAAAATGCGCAAGTAAGCCACCTTTTCGGCCAGCGCGCGGGCTTTTTCGGCATTATCCCCGGGACCTACCCCCACCAGCAGCACCAATCCCTGCCCAATCTCGGCAATCCGCTTGCCCTCAACCGTCACGCTTCCCCGCCTCACCCGTTGCAGGACGATTTTCATATTGACTCCTCCGCCATTTTTTGATTATAATAACGTCTATCAAAACACATCACATTGTCTGCGCCCGATCTGTTTTCCGGGTACCGCAAGAGCAGTTGCCGAAAATCTCATTTTGAGGACTGCCCATCACAGACATCACCCCCTAGTTTACCCCATCCGCTGGGATTTGGCTTTCAAGATCCTTTCCGCCTCTGCGCTTTTATGTAACGTGTGAAAGCCCTTTTTCCCCGCCGGAACTTACCCCAACCAAATCACTTATCTGTCTGCACGAACATACGCTAGGGTCTGCGGACCCGTTGCTTCAAATTGTGCTTGCAGCAAGGAATTGCCTGATGAAACGTTCCAAAATAATTTTATTGTTAACCAACGCTATCCTCAGCTTGCTTCTTGCACTGAGCCTGACGGCGCCCGCCGTGGCTCAAGAACCCACTCCGCAAACCTCCCAGACTCTGCCTGTTCCCCTGGCGGCTCCCCCATCCGATCCCATCGAGCTGGACCTCATCCAACCGCAGGCCTTATCCCTGCCCCCCCTCAAGGCCGTGCTGCTCGTAGGGGCCATCGATGGCAACTCCGGCCCAGCCACTTCTGCCGAAGTGGCAAACATGCGCCTGGCAGCCACCGTGCTGCGCAACAACAACGTGCAGGTCTATGAATTCTATCCGCCCAGCGGTAACTGGGAGCAGATCAAGTCTGCCGCCAACGGCGCGCATTTCTTCCTTTATCGCGGACACGGAATTTTCTACGGCGACATCCAGCACCCCGATCGGGTTGGCGGCATCTCCATCGGCGGCACCATTTACAGTAGTGATGTCATCCGCAGCGACATCAAGCTGGCTCCAAACGCCATCATCATGCTGTACGGGTGTTACGTATCCGGCTCTTCCGGAGACGACCGTTTTTCCATCACCAGCAGCGAAGCCCAGTGGCGCGTCAACGAATACTCCGATCCTTTCTTTGACCTTGGCGCGGCAGGTTACTACGCCAATTGGTTCGGCGACGCATTCGCCATGTTCCTCGATTACCTCTTCCAGGGCAAAACCCTCGGCGACGCCTACAAGAGCTACGCCGATTACAATGCCGCCAACACCGAGCTTCACTCCCTGGCCTACCACCCCGGCAACGTGTTGTGGATGGAAAGAGAAAGCTGGCAAAATTACTCCGTTCCCGCTCCACAGTACGCCAACACCTTTGCCGGGCAGCCGGACAAGACCCTGATGGATCTATTCCTCCCGGATTTGAAGGTATCATCCAACAACATCGCTCTCATGGTCACCCCTGGCTACACCACGACCACCCGCTCGGTGCAGGTCACCTCCGACCCGGTTAAGACCTTCACCTGGGCGGCCACCATGCCCACCACCAACTGGGCCGCCTTGACCCAGGCCAGCGGAACCAGTGGCAGCAGCTTCATCGTTCAAATCGCCGGTGGGAAGGCGCTCGGCAAATACTCCACCACCGTGCAGGTCGCGCC
>CAZMMI010000435.1:0-3377 GCA_964567255.1 uncultured Anaerolinea sp. | reverse complement strand
CTCAATATATTCGAGACATAGGTAGGCTGGTCTCATTATCTTTGAGACACGACATTGCGTCCTCCCGTTTTTTTCTCGGCTAATCACCAGAAAATCTTAGGCTTGCTAGCTCGAGTTTGCCATACTATGTTGTTGGATTATCAGGGGATAAGGAGTGTCTCGATGAGCGTCAAATTTCCCATCCATGTTGCCTTAATGGACGACGACTTTTCTGCTTTGCAATGGAACGCCAATCTTCTTTCCAGAGATATGCGCACAACTGTCAGTTTCGAGGCTGAATCGCCTGAGGAACTGCTCCTTAAACTTCATCGCCACCCAGAAGTAGACATAGTCTTACTGGATGTAGAGTATCTCCCCGATGAGCCCACCCTGCAAGAACTCATCGGCAGGATTTCCGCTTTCTCTTCAACTCCAGCCGTGATCTGTCTATCCCAATACGGTGGGGAAAGCCCATTGGAACACGCAATCCAATCCGGGGCGCGCGGATTTTTGCTCAAGAACGAAGTGCGGATGGCAATCAGTTCGGCGGTAATGTTGGCGTTGGAAGCTGGCTTTTTGATCTCCCCAGGAGTAATTCCCTGGCTGAATGAGATTCGATCGCAGGCTACTGGAGATGTGGTCAGAATGAAACCCTGGGTTGTCCACCCGGCATTTTCAGCCCAACTCAAGCAGGTTTTTACCTTAAAAGTTCTATATGGAATGAGCGCTCCCCTAACAGCGCAGGAAGTTTTCCTAACCCCAGGGACCGTTGAGAAATACATGCAACATGCCTATCAAAAGCTGAGCCAGCACTGGGGAGATGAACGCCTGTTGGAAGGTGTCGAAACAGAAGAGCTTTCCCCCGAAGCATGGGCATTCCACCTGTACACTTTACCTCCTGCGTGATGGGACAGAGAAGACACTCTGCGGCAGACTTGCCGACTCTCCACACATTGTGCGATAATCTACCTGATTGGGGACTTTCATTCAACCAGAAGGATGCCGAAGCGCTTATGGATCTTCTCTCTACCATCGTACAATTAAGAGCCAGGCAAAGCATTCCTCGCTTTGGATATGCAGGCAGGCAAGTACAGGCATGGTTCTTACGTGAGATTGGGCGGAATGCGTCCAGTATGGCCGAACAGCTGCATGATGGAATCGACCCGTCTGGCGAGACTAATCATCAGCGGCCTTATACCCTTTCAACTGTGTATAAAGGCCCGGGTGTGCCCTGGGCATTATCCGAAGGCGATTGGTGTTGGGTACGGATTACATCCCTCACCCAGGAATTAAGTCAGTACCTATTTGAGTATGTTTTGCCCAACCTGATGTCTGTGGCACGCATCGGCCAGGTTGAATTTGATGTGATCCAATGGAAACCCGAAAGCACCGGTGATCCCCGCTTGAGCTCTCAAACATACGAGTCTATGGCCCACCAGGCTGTAGAATCTGACGAGACACGCATTCGCCTGGAATACTCCTCGCCAACTACCTTTAAGGAACGCTCCAAGAACGGTGGGATCGAGAAGGATGTTCCACTGCCAAATCCCGACCAGGTGTTTGGCAGCTATGTCCGCCAGTGGCGCGAGTTTTCACGCATTCCCCTGCCTGAAAATATCGGTGAGTTTATCGACGAGTGTCTGGTTGTGGGTGAGCTAAAGAACCTGCAAACAGAACGGGTTCAATTTTCCTACACGGATCCTAACCGTGCTGCAACCGGGTTTACCGGGCAGGTAACCTTCCGCATCCTCGGCAGCCCATCCAAAAGCCGCTTTGGAGAAGATTGGGCAGATTATGCAGCCGTTGTGCGCGCCATGGCTATGTTTTCATTCTACTGCGGTACCGGGCGTCGCACCACCCTGGGTATGGGGCAAACCTGCATGCCATAGAAAAACTGCTTTTGTTACACTTCCACAAAAACCGGCGATATTTTTCGCTGGTTTTTTTAATTCGGCTATTCCCCAATCGAGTTGGTTCCTCCAGAAACTATCCTACTTTCCTGGATATACAACGAAAGCCCCTGGCGAGACAATAGGCATAAGGTGGATGAACACAGGAGAAAAGCGGAGCCAAGAAGTCATGAGACGAAACCGAAAATCCCCCCAAAGCCTGAAGATTTTTACGGATGGCGCGATCCGTCCAGAAGAAGGAGTCAGCGGTCTTGCGGCAATTGCGCGCGATGAACAGAACCAGATCTTCCGCTGGTGGTATCGAAAGGTTGGACGATTAACCTGCAACGAAGCGGAGTATGCTGCGGCAATCTTTGCTCTTGATCAAACGCTACATTTTTTGGGGCCAGAGCAGGTAGCCGAGATTGCCATTTACAGCGACAGCCGAGTCATGGTGGATCAAATGAGCGGGCGGGCCGAAGCGCATGCTCCCGGCTTGCAGGCCGCCCAAAAGCGGCTGCAGACCTTGGTTGAAAAGTTTAAGCGTGTCACCTTTCACCACATTTCACGCGAACAGAACCGCCTGGCGGACGCTCTGGCTTTTGAAGCAGTCTGCGGCCCGCCCCGTGAAAGCCGTCCTCAAAAAGCCGCACCAAACCTTGATCTTTGGAAACAATTTGAATCGACCTGGAGAACAAAATGAGTAGTCCTAGAAGACATCTTGTGCCCTATCTCTGGCCGGTTGGAACCGCCGGCCTGGTTGCCCCAGACAGGGTGATCGTAGCCGGACGATGGGAGTCTGCACCCATCAAGCGCGCGGCGCGCAAAGCGAAAGCGGAGGGCAAGTTGATTGACCTCACTTATGGACGGAAATGCGTTTGGGTGATGTTTTTGGACAGTGGACATCTCGTGCTGACCTCCGTTCCCATGCCCGTGGCGGTACTGGAAGACGAAGGGTATGACGAATATGTAATTCGAAAACATGGGGAGGATTAACCATGCTTGACCAGACCGATAAACTCATGGATCAATTGGCTGCTCCAGAAAACCTGCTCAATGCCTGGCGCATCGTGCGAGGGAATATCCCCACCCACCGCCGCCAACGCAGCGCGGGGCCTGACGGTGTGACTTTGGCAGAATACGAGCGCGACCTGCCGGCGCAGCTCTCGGCTCTCCGGCACATGCTGCTCAAAGGGCGTTACCAGCCGCAAGCGCCGGGACAGTTCACCATTGAAAAGCGAAATGGGGGACAGCGCCAGATTGCGGTGTTGAATGTGGCTGACCGGGTGGCACAGCGTGCCGCCCAACAGGTGATCGAACCCCTCTACGAACCTGCCTTCTTGCCTTGCAGCTTTGGTTTCCGCCCGGGGCGGTCACTGCACGATGCAGTTTATTGTGCTCAACGTCTGCGTGAGCACGGATACGGATGGGTGGTCGATGGTGACATTGCTTCTTGTTTTGATCGTACATCTTGATGCCTCTTTAAAAACGCAAGTTCTTAACGGTGCC
>CAZMMI010000434.1:0-3387 GCA_964567255.1 uncultured Anaerolinea sp. | reverse complement strand
CTTAGGGTTTTTGATTCGCAACTTTTGCCAGAGGTTGGAAGAGAATCTTCTAAGCGAACCTCTATCCGCTTTCTAGTTGATGTAATCGAGGGGGTTGACGAACATGCCCCCGTAGCGGATTTCGAAATGCAGGTGAGGGCCGGTGGAATTGCCGGTGCTGCCCGCGTAGGCGATGACCTGGCCTTGAGAAACCCCCTGCCCGCAGCGCACGACCAGCGAACTGTTGTGCGCATATAATGTGTGGAATCCGTTGCCGTGATCGATCATCACCATGTTGCCGTAACCGCCGCCAATCCAGGAGGCGTACACGACCACGCCGTAATCGGCTGCATAAATCGGCGCGCCTTGAGCCGCGGCAATGTCGATGCCCAGGTGCCCAGACCAGTAGTTGTTGCCGGAAATGGAATGGTTATCGGCAGGCCAAACGAAGTAGCCAGACCCGTAAACCGCCACGCCGCTGGTGTTGCAACCGGCATTGACCGTCTGGTTGGCTCCGGAATTGGCCCGCCAAATGGTGGGCACCACCCAGGTTTGCATCTCGCGCTCGCCACCCGGAACCATGATGGTTTCTCCGGCCACCAGGGTCTGGTCGACAATATCGATGTCGTTTCCTGGCCAGGTGAGAATCTCTTCGGGGTTGGCCCGGTATTTCTGCGCCACACTCTCGATCGTGTCGCCGGCTTTGACCTTGTGTAACACACCGTCTACTGCGGGAATGGTCAATTCCTGGCCAACCGAGAGCATGTTGGGGTTGTCGTTGAGCAGGCCTTGATTGGCCCACAAGACGGTTTCGGGGTCGAGTTTGTAGGATTGTGCAATGCCAAACACCGAATCGCCTGGCTCAACCGTATATTTCTTGGGTACGGTGAAGGATTCGTCGGGAATAATTGTGTGCAGGCTGGTGGAGCGCACCACGGATTCAACCTGAATGCCGGGCAGGAAGTCTGGCATGGGAACATTCTCTGACTGTGCCGGAGACGAGAAAATGGGCCCCGGGTTGTTCTCATCAGCGCGAGAAAACAAATCAATCCCGGATTTCGCCAGGATTACGGTTGTCAGCCAAAACACCATTAAAAAGGCCAGAAGCCAGGTTATCCAAAAAAGCCAATCGCGGTTAACTCGCGAGGCTGCTGCAGCAGTTGGGGCCGGAGCCGGGGCCGCAGCGGTATTCGTTTTACGGATCACGCATCCTCCATCAGATTTTCAAGCATTTCTATGTTATTGCGCGTCTTGATCATGCGCTGCAGGATGGCTTCGGTTGCCACGGAGGGGTCCATGCCCGCGCCCGTAGGCGGGTTGCCGATCATCTGCAAGTACATTCTACGCATTAACCAGACTCTCTGCAAGATGTCGGGGCCTAAAAGCAAATCTTCGCGGCGAGTGGAGGAGCGTTCGATGTCGAGCGCGGGGAAAATGCGGCGTTCCTGCAGGCGGCGAGAAAGGTGCAACTCCATGTTACCGGTACCCTTGAACTCTTCATAGACCACATCATCCAGGCGCGAGCCGGTATCGACCAGGGCAGTGGCGATGATGGTAAGCGAGCCACCTTCTTCTAGATTGCGAGCAGCGCCAAAGAAGCGTTTGGGCGGGTATAGCGCCGAGGGGTCCATGCCGCCCGAAAGAGTGCGTCCCGAGGGGTTGACCACCAGGTTGTAAGCGCGGGCCAGGCGGGTCAAAGAATCCATCAAGATGACCACATCCCGACCGATCTCTACCAGGCGCTTGGCGCGCTCGAGGGTGATTTCAGCGGTGCGCACGTGCGAGCTGACCGGCTCGTCGAAGGTGGAAGCCACCACCTCGCCGTCCACCGAGCGGTCCATGTCGGTGACTTCTTCAGGACGCTCGCCGATCAAGGCGACAATCAGGTGCACGTCGGGGTAATTCTCGGAGATGGCGTTGGCAACCTGTTTGAGTATGGTGGTCTTACCGGCTTTGGGCGGAGAAACGATCATCCCGCGCTGGCCTCGCCCGATGGGGGCGATCAGATTGATCAGGCGAGTGGACAAGATGCCGCGGTCGGTTTCCAGGTCAAAGCGTTTATCGGGGAAGATGGGGGTCAGGTCTTCGAAGTTCGGGCGGCGGCGGGCCTCATCGGGGTTCAACCCGTTGATGCTTTCCACCTTGATCAAACCGTAGTGCCGTTCTGATTCGCGCGGGGGGCGGACGTGGCCAATGACCAGGTCGCCGTTGCGCAGCTCATAGCGGCGCAGTTGTGCCTGGGATACGTACACGTCATCGGGGCCGATGCGGTAATCACTGCGTAAAAACCCTACCCCTTCGTTCATGATCTCCAAAATTCCACCGCGAACTTCCAGGCCTTCTTTTTCGGCCTCGGCCTGGCGGATTTTGAGGATGAGTAATTCTTTTTTAAGCCGGTGGGAATTGGGGATGTTGTGGTCTTTGCCCATCTGGCGCAGCGTGGCAAGCGGCTCGTTTTCTAGCGCGAGTATGTCCATAGATTGTGAGAGGCTCCTGGATAGGAAATTGTGATAGGCGAAAAATCCTGGCTAGCAGGACCGGGTGTAGGATTGGGTTGAGAAGTAAATCACTGGGATAAAATTGGACTGCCTGCGCAACGCCTTGTCAAATCTGGGTCGAGCAAACAAGCCCTGCTCCAAAAACATAACCTGACAAGATCATAGATGTCTTGTCAAGTGGATTATAGCAAGAATCTAATAAACCTGCAAGCAATGCACTCTTTTTTCGGCGAGCCGTTGGAGAGGCGGCAAACCATCGCTACGTGATCAATGTGGCGATAGCCACAAAATGGGCGGCTGCGCCCAGCATGACAAAAATGTGCCACACCTCGTGAAACCCCAACACGCCGGGGATTAACTCCAGCTTCTTGGTGGCATACACCACTGCCCCCAGCGTGTAAATGACCCCGCCGGCAAACAACCAGAAGAGGGTGCTGGGGGAAAGGGCTGCCAGCATTTCACGGGCGGCCAGCACGCTCAGCCAGCCCATCGCCACATAGACCCCGGCGGTAACCCAGCGCGGGGCGCGCATGGTGAAAACCTTGATGATGATTCCGGTGAAGGCCAGCGACCAGACAATGGCCAGCAAGCCCCAGCGCCAGAAGCCGGAGAAGGCGTTGACGCAGAAGGGGGTATAGCTTCCGGCGATGAGCAGGTAGATGGCGGAGTGGTCGAGCTTGCGAAAGAGCTCGATGGTACGGGGCGTGGAGCGCACCGAATGATAGGTTCCGCTGGCCAGAAAGAGCAGCACCAGGCTGGCGCCGTACACGCTGAGTGAAAGGATCCAGGCGGTGGTTTTGTCACTGAGGGCCAGCAGCACGATGACGCCGATGAGCGCAACGGCGGCGGAGAACAGGTGGGTGAGGGCACTGACGGGGTCGCGGAGTTTATCGGTCATGCCCACAGTATA
>CAZMMI010000433.1:0-3410 GCA_964567255.1 uncultured Anaerolinea sp. | reverse complement strand
TAATTCATTGAGATTGGCTCGAGGTGCTGTTGAATGGTGTGCAGGCGGTAGTATAGACCTTTGCTTTCCATCAATGCTGCATGGTTACCCATTTCAACGATGCGCCGGCCCTCGAGAACGACAATCTTGTCGGCTTTGCGGATGGTGGACAGGCGGTGAGCGATGACCAGGGTGGTTTTACCGACCATCAGGCGCTCGAGCGCTTGCTGGATGAGGAGTTCTGTCTCGGTGTCAACCGAAGAGGTGGCCTCGTCGAGGATGAGAATGGGGGCGTCCTTGAGGACGGCGCGGGCGATGGAGAGGCGCTGCTTTTGGCCGCCCGAGAGCTTGACCCCGCGCTCGCCGATGAGGGTGTCGTAGCCGTTGGGGAGTTTCTCGATGAAGGTGTGGGCGTTGGCAATCTTGGCGGCGTTGATGACTTCCTCATCGCCGGCGTCGGGGCGGCCAAAGAGGATGTTCTCGCGGACGGTGCCGTGGAAGAGGAAGACATCCTGCAGGACGATGGAGATCTGGCGGCGCAGGCTTTCCAGGGTCAGGTCGCGCACGTCGTGCCCGTCCAGGGTGATAGAGCCATCCACCACATCGTAGAAGCGTGGAATGAGGCTGGCGAGGGTGGATTTACCCACGCCGGTGGGGCCGACCAGGGCGATCATCTGGCGCGGTTCAATGTCGAGGTTGATGTCTTCCAGAACCGGGTCACCCGTGGAGTAGGCGAAGTTTACGTTTTGAAGGCAGAGGCGGCCTTCGGCCTTGCCTTGAATGGCAATGGCGCCGGCGCGTTTTTCCAGTTCGGGCTCTTCAGACAGCAAACCCGCCACGCGGTCACTGCCTGCCAGGGCATTTTGCACCTGCTCCCAGGCGCCGCTGAGGCCGCGCACGGGTTGGTAGAACATTTCCAGGTATAGGAAGAAGGCAACCAGATCGGCGATGGGCAGGGTGCCTTGCAGCGCCAGACGGCCGCCGAAGTAAATGACCACCAGCAGGCCCAGCGAGGAGGTCAGGTCGATGAAGGGTTGGAAGATGGCCATGAGCTTGAGCGCGCTCAGATTGGTGCGTTTGTAGTGCTCGATGCCGTTGCCAACGCGGTTGATCTCTTCCTCTTCGCGGGTGAAGGCTTTGATTTCGCGGATGCCGGTGAGGTTGTCGTTGAGCATTGCGTTGAGGTTGCCGAGTACGCGCTGGCGCTCGGTGAAAGCCGGGCGGACGCGGCGGGCATAAACGCGCAGGGCGAGGATCACCAGGGGAATGGGCACGAGACTGAGCAGAGCCAACTGCCAGTTGATGGAAAAGAGCACCGCGCTGATGGCAAACAGGGTGAGGAAGTTGACCAGCACGTCGGGCACCGCATGGGCGATGAGCGCTTCGAACAGGTCGGTGTCATTGATGATGCGGGACATGAGCTGCCCGGTTTGCTTATCCTCGTAAAAGCGCAGCGACAGGCGCTGGACGTGATCGTAGACATACTTGCGCAGGTCTGCGACCACGCCCCAGCCGGCTACGTGGGCCATGTAACTGCGCAGGAATTGGAGCACAGCCCGGATCAGGTAGACACCCAGAACAGCGAAGGTGAGCGCAGTGATCCATTGGTAGGACTGAGCGGTCGTGTTCGGATCGGTGACGATCTTGATGAGCTGTTGAATTGCCCAGGGGATGAAGAGCTGGACTCCGACGAGGAGGAGCATGCTCAAGACGGTTACAGACAGGACTTTGATGTAACGACGCGCAAAAAGGAAGGTTAGTTTAAAAGGTTTCACAGTATTCTCGTTAAATATGGGTTTATGGCGTTGGAGGTTCTAGACCGATACCGGTATCGAGGTGGAATGCCTCATCTCGATGGCCTTCGGAGAAATAGGCGTTGTCCACATGGCTGAGATGATCGACATGTTTTTCGGAGATTCGCTCAGATTGAGTCAGGATCATCCGTTTTTGTTCCATGTTTAGTTTTTCGGAACGATACATAAGGATTAGCACCTGGGCGGCATTTTGCCGTGTGGCGCGATCTTCGGCGTGAAGCATGCCGATCATATGGTCGATCACGCGGGGATCGCCAAGATTGCCAAGAGCGAGGGTAGCAGCCTGGCGGATCGCTGCATTTTCAGATTCGAGCAGGGCGCCGAGGGGTTGGAGGGCACGCGAATCGCCAATTTGACCCAGGGAAAGGGCTGCCGAAGCGGCCAGGAGGGGGTTGTTGAGCAGATTGATAATGGGCACTACGGCGCGGGAGTCGCCGATCTTTCCCAGGGTTTGCACTGCCAACTCGCAGACATGGCGAGGGCAGTTTCGGAGCAGGTCGAGGATGAGGGGCACGGCAGGGTTACCAATTTTGACGAGCACATCGGCTGCCCGGTTTCTGACAGATTGCTCGGGGTCGTTGAAGAGGGGAAGTATGGCAGCGACGGCGGGTCCGCCGAAGGTGACGAGGATTTTGCTCGCGACGCCGGCGAGGTCGTTTTCCACGCTGCGCAGGGCAGAGACGAGGGGTGGGATGGCTGTGGGGTCTGTTATCAGGCTGATGGCTTGCAAGAGGGTCCGGCGGGTGTCGCGAGCGGTTCCCCGAAGCGCTGTGATGAACGCCTGGGCGGTGTTGGGCGCCCTGGCGATTTGTTCGAGTGAAAGAACGGCGGCTCGGCGGACGTTTGGATCGCTGTCTTCAAGAGCGGCAATGAGCGGGGTGACAGCGGTAGCGTTTCCGGTTTGACCCAGGGAGACTACTGCGGCTTCGCGCATTGCGGGTTGAGGATCTTGAAGGGCTCGTTGAAGGGGGAGAATGTCGGAGAGGTCGGCTTGACGGGCGCGATCCCAATCCTGTTTTGCAATGGATAAGAGCGCATTTTCCTGGTTGTTGGTGGGCTGCCAGCCAAGTTCGGTCAGGGCTTCGGCAGCTACTTTGCGAACAACAGAAGATGCATCTTCCAGCGCGCGGATGAGAGGCGGGATGGCGCGACCTTCGCAGATGCGGCCCAAGGCCACTGCAGCGGCTTCGCGGACTTCGGCGGATTCGTCTTTGAGGCGCTGGGCGAGAGCTTCCACGGGTAATCCGCGCGCGGATGCATCGAGGCGCGGAGCAAGGCGGCCCAGTGCCCAGGCGGCAGAGCGCCGGACTTGTGGAGCGCGGTCGTTGAGCGCGCCGACCAGCGGGTCGACGGGCAAGCGGAGGTAGGCGGGCTCGTTGAGGCGCTTGGAGAGCTGTCCCAGGGCGCGGGCGGCGCCATCGCGGATACGATCATTGGGAGCGCGTAGTGCGGAGATGAGGGGCAGAACAGCAGGTTGGCCAACGCTGCCCAGGGCCAAGGCGGCAGCCGGGAGGACAGAGGGCTCGGGGTCTTCGAGAGCGGCCATGAGCGGCGAGATGAGTTGTTCAAGCTGCTCTTCTGCCAGTTGGGGGCAAATCTCGGCCAGAGCCTTGGCAG
>CAZMMI010000432.1:1330-3413 GCA_964567255.1 uncultured Anaerolinea sp. | reverse complement strand
GACCTGACAGGTTTTCAAAACCTGTCAGGTCTTTTGTATCGTGAGGTTAGCTTTATGCTATGATGAATTTGTCTCGCATTCCTTTTTTCTAACCCGAAAGGACTCCCCGATGGCAAAAGATACCCCGCTTTCCTATCGCAACCTGGTGATCTACGAAATCTATGTGCGCAACCACGGCCCCAACGGCACCTTCGCGGAGGTTGAAGCCGACCTGCCGCGCATTCGTTCGATGGGGGTGGACGTGGTCTGGTTCATGCCGATCCATCCCATTGGGCAGTTGAACAAGAAGGGCGGCCTGGGCTGTCCGTATTCCATCCAGGATTATCGCGGGATCAATCCCGAATATGGCACGCGCGAGGATTTTGCCCGTTTGATCGAGACGGCGCACGGACTGGGCTTGAAGGTGATGATCGATGTGGTTTACAACCACACCGCGCACGACTCGATCCTGGTGCAGGAACATCCCGAGTATTTTCATCAGGATGAAGCGGGGCGGCCTTATACCACCGTGCCCGAGTGGACGGACGTGATTGACTTGAAGCACCCCAACCCCGGCTTGACCGAATACCTGATCGAGACGCTGAAGGGTTGGGCGGTTTTTGGCGTGGACGGTTTCCGCTGTGACGTGGCCCCGCTGCTGCCGCAGGAGTTTTGGGAGCAGGCCCGTGCCGAGGTAGCCAGGGTCAAGCCGGGCGTCATTTGGCTCTCCGAGACGGTGCACGCCAGTTGGATCGGGCAGCGGCGTTTCCACGGGCTGTCTGGGCTTTCGGACAGCGAGATCTACACGGCCTTCGACCTGACCTATGATTACGATATCTGGGCGGTGTTCCAGCAGGTGGTACACGGCAAGAAGCCCGTGCAGGAGTATCTGGAAATGCTGCGCTTGCAAGACTGCATCTACCCGGCCAACTTCGTCAAGATGCGCTGTGTAGAGAATCACGACAACTTGCGCATTCTGAAGCTGGCTCCCAGCCACGCGGCGGCCCTGGCCTGGACGGCTTTCGCCGCGTTCAATCACGGGGCGTTTTTGATCTACGGCGGGCAGGAATCCGCAGCCATCCATACCCCTTCTCTGTTTGATATCGACAAGGTGGAGTGGGGGCAGTATGAATTGCAGCCGTTCCTCACCCGGTTGGCGCAGTTGAAAAAAGCCCCGGCGCTAATGGAAGGCGGATTCGTTACGCTGGCCTCCGATCCGGGCATCCAGGCGGCCTGGGAGCATCCCATCGCGGGGTTGTATGGGGTGTTCAACGTGCGCGGGGAGCAGGGGCAGGCAGCAGTGCAGCTTGCGGATGGGGTCTACCCCGATGTGCTCAACGGTGGGACGGTGGCGGTACAGGGTGGAAAGCTGGCTCTGCCCGAAATAGCCTGCATCCTGCAGGCAGGACTGCTCAAGGGCTTGACGCCGCTGCACTGTGAGTTGCTGGATTACCGCTTGTAGGCGGCGTAATTTTTGAAATTAGCGAGGAAGTTCCTGAATTTGAGGTGTATGTTGGGTGCGAAGCACCCAACATACACCTCAAATTCAGGTTTCTTTCACCTCTGGCTGAGTGGTAACGTTTTTTGCTTCTAGCGGCGGCGGAGCAGGCGATTGAAAATCGCAAAGGCCACGCCAAAGGCGGCGCCCATTGCCACGGCCTGGCGGGTGGTGAGCGTGACTTGCGCGCCTTCGCCCAGGTTGATCTCACGGCCCAGTGCTACACCGATGGAACTGTTCCTGGCACTGATTTGATTCCCAAAGGCGGTGACCATCGAGCTGTTGGTCGCTTCAACGTTTCCACCCACAGTTGCCGTGGCGGTGAAGCAGTTAGACAGGGTGGCATCGCGCCCAACGGCCATGCCCATAACCAGGGTGTTAGTGGCTTGCAAATCGCGCCCGGCGGCCACTCCGCCGACCAGCGAATCGGTCACTTCGGCGTCCTGCTGCGCCGAAACGCTGCCCGCCAGCCCCGATTGAAAGTGGACGTTCTCTCCGCTCACCTCCGAGACGACTTGCGGCGTTTCTTCAGCTACGGGCTCAACGGGTGTGGAAGCTTGTTCTTCGGTCATGGTATCCTCCAAATATTGCAAATCTCGCAGCGCC
>CAZMMI010000432.1:0-1230 GCA_964567255.1 uncultured Anaerolinea sp. | reverse complement strand
GGCGCAACCACTTATGAGAAACAGGGTTGTATAGACAAGATCGCGCTTGAATTGCGGGGGATTCGAAATCCGTTGATTCAGCTAAATTAAGGTAAAATTTGGGTGGAGGGAAGCTCCCGCTCACCCTGAAGATCCCGTATAGACGAAGGAGAATTCATATATGGCTACCTGGAAAATCCTGCTCACAGACGGCCTGGATGAGGGTGGCAAAGCCATCCTGAGCCAGGTGGGGGAAGTTGCAGACCGCAGCGGTATTTCTGCGGATGACCTGTTGAAGGAAGTCGGCGAGTATGACGCGCTCATCGTGCGCGGCCGCACCAAAGTGACTCTGCCGGTCTTTGAGGCTGGTAAGAAACTAAAAGTGGTTGGCCGAGCCGGAATCGGGGTGGACAACATCGATTTGAAAGCCGCCCAGACCTATGGAGTGACGGTGGTGAACTCGCCGCTGGCAACCACGGTGTCTGTGGCAGAGCTGACCCTCTCGATCATGCTTTCGATGATCCGCGAGGTTCCCCGGGCCGACGCCTCGATGAAGGCCGGCAAGTGGCTGAAGAAAGAGTTTGAAGGCGTGGAGCTGTTTGAGAAGACGCTGGGCGTGATTGGCTTTGGCCGCATCGGCACAGCAGTTGCCAAGCGCTGCATGGCTTTTGGCATGAGCATCATCGCATTTGATCCCAACGTTGAGCCGTTGGAAGCTCGAGAAACGGGGGCGGAACTGGTTTCGCTCGACGAACTGCTTACGCGCTCCGATTTCATCACCCTGCACCTGCCCCTGACCGCCACCAGCAAGAACATGCTCAACGCGGAGGCCTTTGCTAAGATGAAGGACGGCGTGCGCATTGTGGACGCGGCCCGCGGTGGGATTGTGGACGAAGAAGCCCTCCTGGCAGCGCTCGAGTCGGGCAAGGTGGCCGCGGCAGCGCTGGACGTGTTCACCGCCGAGCCGCCCGGATTGACCCCTCTGGTGGCGCATCCGCGGGTGATCGCTACGCCGCACATCGGCGCGCAGACGCTGGAAGCACAGGGTCGCGCGGGCCTCGATATCGCTTCGGAAGTGGTGGCGGCGCTGAAGGGTGACGCGCTGCGCTGGAAAGTGGCATAAGCTTATCTCCTTGAGACCTGACAGGTTTCTAAAACCTGTCAGGTCGTAACTACTCAGGCTCTGGTAGAGATGTCCCGAATTTGTGGTGTTTGGTGGGGCTTCGCCCCGCCAAACACCACAAATTCGGC
>CAZMMI010000431.1:0-3416 GCA_964567255.1 uncultured Anaerolinea sp. | reverse complement strand
TGAGGTCCGTGGACCCCGGATTCGAGGCAATCAACCTGCTGAATTCCTGGGGGTATAGGCTGAGGAGGAGGGGGCAGTAGGGGGGGGAGGACGATTATGGGGGCTGCAGGGCGTTATAATGCCTAAAGAAGGCACGGATGTCTACGTCCCGCTATTTGATGACCCCATGCGAACGTTTTAAAAAAAAGTTCGCGTAAATGATATTATGTGTATCTGTTGCGAAACAACACAACCTGCTTCGACCTGATTTCAAAACCCTGAGTTTTGGCCACTGAAGCGGAAGCGGCTAGTGTAATCTCCAGCCATACCACTGCCTAATTTCTGTCGTATTACTCAATGAAATAAACTGTCATAATGGCAGCTTCAAGCCAATATAAAAGGACTTTCTCGGGGTTGGATGAGAAATTGATCTTGCCACCGCAGGGCGCTTAAGCTCCAAACGGTCGAGAGTTGTTTGGCTGAGAGTTTTTGGTAATTAATCCAAGCTTCGATAGTTGCTCGCTAGCAATTTCGCGTGTGCGCTCTATTGTAATGGAATACATATCCACAACTTGACACTTCATGCTAACTGGTGCAACCGAGGGGTTTTCCTTCGATGAATGCTCCGAAAAACTGAGCTCTAATTGATTGTTAATCGCCTTTGTTTTCATTTTTGACCTCCCTTCTGCTCAATCTTCTGAAGACTATTGACAATCAACAGCTCACGCGTAGCAAACGCATCGAGAGCTGGTGGGAATACTGGTTTTGCATCTTTTTTTGTTCGGTTGAACGCTTTCCCATCGGATTTTCGTTCAATTCCGTGGCCAAAAAATCTGTCAATTCTTTTGGGTGCAAACCCTTGATATTGCAGACACACGACCCTTTTTCCAAGGTCACGTTCATCCGTCGATATAGTATCACTATGAAGCTCCAATGCTAAGCTTTTTGGATAGGGTTCAATATAAATCACCTTGGATATCCCCGAGGCGACGATGTGTCGTGCGCAATTATGGCATGGAAAGGTTGTGACATACATTGTTGCGTTTTTGAGCCCGTCTCTGCCAGTGCGGGCTACAGACAAGAGTGCTTCCATTTCCGCATGAACGGATCGGCAATATTCGATCAGATTCCGAATGTCCGTTGTCGCAAGGTATTTCTCGATACTATCAGCCGAAACGTCTTTATTCAATGCGGCTTCAGCTTGCAGCAGCTTTACAATAGATTCATAAAGCTTTTTCTTTTTCTTCTCGTTGTGACATTCTCTCTGGCCCCATTTGAAGCAGCGGTGATCATTCTCGCCATTTTCGGATGTATAAAGCCCTCCCATGAATCTTGGGGCATCATTCCATCCTAATCCCACCAATTCTCCATTTTGCGAATAAATTGCGGCTCCTACCTGACGAGAAAGGCATCCTGATCTCGATGCTGCGGAAATGGCACTATTCATGGCCATTTCATCAACAGTTGGAGTATGAACGGCAATGTTAAACAGCACATCAAGGAAACGCCCAACTGTTTTTGCTAGCTGCTCATCGTTTTCACCGTCATTCCTGACGAAAAAGTCTGCTTCTTCAATAGTGTCTCTTACTTTTTGGCCGTATCTTTCACTCTCATATTCATCATGAGCGATGAGAACATCCAGGTTTTCCTTCGGAACACCCTTATCTATGAGTCTCTTTTTGCGCACTTCTTCAGGAGCAAAAACACCTACCAGCCAAAAGACATCTCCATATACATCGCGTAATAGATTTAGCTCCGCTGGGTTTTTTAGCGAATCAATAATATGAGCTCGCCTTCTCGGCAATGGTATGCGGATTCCCTCCTCGGTTTGCTTATATCCTTTTTCTTTTATCCGATTAGTGGCGATTGACTCAACGCATTTTTCTGCAAGATATGCTGCCGAAAATTTTTCGCGCAGTTTATCTCCAATCTCCTGCAATCCTCTAACTCGCTTATCCTCGGTTTCTTTCGTAGCCTCAGTGGAACTCACTAGATTTTTATTTCTCTCGATGATATGGCTAACCGTTATATGGTCAACTTCATAACCATATTCATCTACCAAGGTACGCTTCAGGATGTTTGCGGTGGTTGTAACACCTGAGCCGAGCGGTCCAACCAATCCGATGACAAGTTCTGCCGTCAACCGGCTCTCAAGAGTAGCGTCTTCCTCTGTTTGCGGAGCTCCAGCAACTGCTTTGAGAGAACTTTGCTTTGTCATAAGATCTTCCAATTGTTATCTCACTCTCAGGGTTCGACCCTACCCCGTTAGGAATTGCGCCAAACACCCCCGGAGAAAACCAAAACCTGTGAATGATTGGATCCTTGTTTTGATATGCGCAGCGATTTTAAGAGGAGAATAGTTACGAAGCAAGCGGAAACAAACCTCTGAAAGTCCCTGTTCACATGCAGAAACCGGAACAGATCCGTGATTATGAGATCCCAAGGACAAAAAGCAACTAGTCACAATCATTGGAAACACATCGCATTTAGAGATCCTTATATTCCAACCTCAACCCAGCCGCGCCCGCCTTGGATGCGATACCCGGTCCCACCGATCCAACACTTTTGACCGCAGGTACTGATAGGCGTAGACGGGGACCTTGTCCTGGGCTTTCCAGATGCGGTGGCCGGACTGGCAGGAGACGGTGACGGTGTCGCCGACGGTGATGGCGGGGAGGAAGAGGGAGTCGGGGAGGAGCTCGAGGATTTGGCTTCTGGCGAGGGGGGTGAAGGAGAGGGTGCGGACGATCTGCTCGATGCCCATCTCGTCGCTGCTGGGGGTGCCGAGATTTTGGGCTTCGATGATGGGGAGGGGGCCGAAGGGGTCGCTGGCCACGATCCGGTAGCGGTCGGGGAGTTGCTGTGGTTTTGGGGCATTCCTCCCCGCGGGCGCCATCATTCGAGACATAGCGTGCGCTCCGATCCCGGCGCATCGACCATTCCTTCATCACGCAACCCGATTTTCTCTAATAAGCGGTTGTAGGCGTCGCATATCTCTTTTGCAGTGGCTTGCCAGCTGCGTCCAAAGAACCGGCAGGAGACGGTGACGCCGTTGGGGGTCACCACGACCGGGGGGAGGTAGCATCCGGGGAGGAGGGAGTAAAGCTCGACTCTGTGACGGGACACGACAGCGAGCTGGCAGGCGGCGTTCTCGACCGCTTCTCCGTCCTTGAAGGAGTCACCCGTGTTTTCGACTTCCATCACGGGAAGGGGTCCAAACTGGTCGAACGCGACGATCCGGTAGCGGTCGAAGAGGACCTGGATTTCGGACAGGCCAATACGGGTGTGGCCGTACTCCAGGGCGGCCTTAAATGATTTCTGCACACGGCGCGGGGTCAGGGCCCCGTTTTCGTAGTAGAGCATGACGTCTCCCGGGAGGATTCGGCTATTTCCTATGGGTTGCGGCGGATTATACAACGGCAAATTCCCGGGAACGC
>CAZMMI010000430.1:0-3432 GCA_964567255.1 uncultured Anaerolinea sp. | reverse complement strand
CGAAAAAAGCCTTAGATAGCGGCTTGCACGGAGAAACCTTGTTCGACGCGCTGGATCAATACTAAATACCTATCCTAAAAAATTGGGGGAGGTTGCGATTTTGGGGTGTTTGTGGGTGCTTCGCACCCACAAACACCCCAAAATCGCTTCCCTTCCGAATTCTAAGATAGGGTCTAAAGCTGCGATTTTTCCAGACTCGCTTTAGATCAACCGCTTTTCCATGCGCCAGGCGGGTTCGACTACCTCGCGGATGTGCCCAAGGTGGTCGACGTAAGTCCAGCGTCCGGGCTCAGGCGCGACAATGCGGTAACCGCGCCGGGCATATAATTGTTGCGCTTTGACATTCTCCCGCGCTACATTCAGTGTGATCCAGTGAAAATCGCGCAGGCGCAAATCGTTTTCAACCACGTCCATCATTTTGCTGCCCAACCCGTAATTCCGGTATTCCGGACGGATGCGGAAAGCGTACAGGTAGGCGCGGTCGATGCCATTGCACAACTCGGGACGATCGCATTCCAGTTGGATAAACACCTGGCCGAGCAATCCAACCGGCGGCCATTCGGCTACCCACATCAGGTTGAGGCCCTGAACGAAGCGGCGGTAGGCATCGGCATAGACGCGGCGGAAGTGGGCAAACTCGCCTTCCCATTCCAGGGCGGGCAAATCGCTTTCCTGGATGAGGCGGATGCGCACCTCGTTCACCCAGGTTCTGCCGGCGGGAGGGGCGGCTATGCTCATGTCGAATACTCTACCAGGAGTTGGGTCAGCATGGCCTGCTCTTCAGCGGGGCCCGCCAGTTGACCGTCCAGCCAGGCGCTGCGTAGTTTGGTCAGGATGGCGCGATAGGCCGGGCCAGGGGGAATGTTCAGCTTGCGCAAGTCGTCGCCGGTGATGGTCGGCCAGATCTTGCTCCAGGTGTGGTGGTAGGCTTCAATTTGTTCGGCTGCACGTGGATCTTGCGTGAGGAGACGCGCGGCGTACAGTGCCGGAAGCGCAACGGAATCCAGGCGGGCCGTGATCTGGCTGGGGCTGGCCGAGGAGAGGGCGGGCAGGTCTTGGAGCAGGCGGGTGGCGTTGGCCAGGGTTTCTTGCAATGTTCCGGGCAGGTGCAAGCGCTCGGCGGTCTGTTGGGCGGTCTCGGCGGGAAATTGCAGCAACCAGAACAGGTAGCCAAAAGCCAGGCGAGCGGGCAGGCTGGCGAATTTTTCGGAGAACTCCCAACCCTCGGCAAATCTGCCAGACAGCGCATTCTGGAATAAGTCGGCGTGATTGCCGGCTGGAGCGCACAGATCGGGGTGGATGGCGCCCAGCAGCCCAAGCGCTTCCAACCGGCGAAGCATGGCCAGGGCTTTTTCTTCTTGCAGGATGAGGTTGACCTCGTGACGCAGGCGATCGCCGGAGACGTTGCGGATGAGGGGGATGCTTTCGTCCATCAATTGCAGGGTGCGCTGCTCAATTTGGAAGCCAAAGCGCTGTTCAAAGCGCACAGCGCGCAATTGGCGGGTGGGGTCGTCGACAAAAGACAGGGAATGCAGCACGCGCACCTGGCCCTGGTGCAGATCGCGCAGCCCGCCCCAGTAATCGTATAGGTCGCCGTAATGGTGGCCGTCCAGGCGCAGCGCCAGGGTATTAAATGTAAAATCTCGACGGTGGAGATCCAGCTTGATGCTGGAACGCTCCACGGTGGGCAAAGCGGTCGGGTAGTCGTAGAATTCGGTGCGCGCGCTGATCAAATCCAACGATTCGGGAATATCTCCGGCGTTGAAGGGACCCTCTCCCAGTTTTTCGGCCAAACCGGCGCGGATTTCAGCCACGGTCCATTTGGCGGTGCCAAAGCGGCTGTGGGCCAGGATTCTTCCGCCAAAGCGTTTTTCCAGGCCTCGCGCCAGGGCAATGGCGTCTCCTTCGACAACGATGTCGAAATCCAGGCTGGGGCGATCGAGGAGCAGGTCACGGACAAAGCCGCCCACGATGTAGATGCCCTGGCGCAGGTGGCGGGCCTCGGCGGCGATGGCTTTGAGGAGTGCCAACCGGGCCGGCGGCATGGCCTTTTCCAGGCGTTGGGCCAGGTTAGTGCGCCCGGGCGGGGGTACCTGTCCGGCGCCGTGTTTGAGCAGGTCGGTGCGGGTGACGATGCCCACCACCTCGCCGGAGCGCGGATCGACCACCGGCACCTGGCCCCAGCCCGAAGTGACCATTACATCACGCAGCCGTTCGAGAGAATCATCCAAGCGCACGGTGATTTCGCCGGCGTCCATCAGGCTGGCAGCGGGCAGATTGAGGCGGTGCGAAATAGCCCGGTCTACGGCGCGGCGGTTGAGCAAGCCGATGACTTTCCCGTCTTTGACCACGGGGTAACCCTCGAAGCCGTAGCGGGTCATGAGCTGGGAGGCCGTTTGCGCGGGGGTGTCGGGGGCCAGCAGGATGGGATGCCGCGACATGATCTGGCGCACGGTGGTGGAAGGGCGGATGTGTTCGGGCAGAATGCGCAGCAATTCGCGCTTGACGGCGGCGATGGGCTCCTCTCCGACTTCCTGGTAGGGCAGCGCGGCGCCAGAAGAGACGCGTACCAGGGCCGCCGCGGCGCGGTTGTGGCCGCCGCCGCCAAAGTGCGCGGCGACGCCGGATACATCGATGTGGTCGGTGGTGGAACGGGCCACCAGGCGCAGCCCTTCGATTGTGCGCACGAATAAGAACAGGGCTGCTGGATCGAGCAGGTCGCGCAGTTTGTGCGCGATGCTGGAAATTTCTTCGTTCAGATCCTCGGCATTGCCGGTGGCGACGACCACGCTCAGGCCTTGATATTCGTGGGTTTCTGCCGCGGCCAGGAGGCGATCGTAGACGGCGCGCTGCTCACTGGACAAGGCCGGGTTCAGGTATCCGGTGGCGATTTGCAGGCCGGCGCCTTGTTCCAGCAGGTAAGCTACCGCGCGGGCGTCGCGAGGGGTGGTGTGATGGTAGGTGAGCGAGCCGGTGTCTTCGTAGATGCCCAGCAGCAGAAGGGTGGCCTGGATGGGGGTGAGCAAGCCATTATGCTCGCGCAAGCCTTCGATGAACAGGGTGGTGCAAGCGCCGGTTCCATCCAGCGTGACGACCCAGTTTTCAGACAAATCGGGGCGGCGGGCGTGATGGTCGATGACGTAGACGGCGGTGCTGTTGGTCATGCCTTTGAGCGTGACCAGGGATTGGGTGTCCACCAGGGTGACAGATTCGATATTTTCAGCGGGCAGGTCGGCAGCTTCGACGAAGGGCAATTCGGCGCCGTAAAAATTGATGAAGTTGCGGCAGTTGCGGTTCATGCGCCGGGGCAGCACGGGAATGGCGCGCTCGTTCATCAGATGCGCGCCCAGCATGGCTGCCAGGGCGTCAAAGTCGGCCTGCTCGTGAGTGAGGATGAGGTGCATAGTCTTATTATAAGACAAGAAAAGAGCG
>CAZMMI010000429.1:0-3434 GCA_964567255.1 uncultured Anaerolinea sp. | reverse complement strand
GCAGGCGGGCCGTGAAGCGGTGCGTGGTCAACCCATCATACTCGACCACCCCTTTCTCAAACTCCAGGCGCAGCAGCGGGTGGCGATCCCGTGGAACGCTGTGCGAGGTGTAAAACAGGATTTTCCCGCCCCCTTCCGTCCGGCAGCGCAGCGCGGCGGTGTCGTAGTTCTCAATGGAGTTGGCGCGGAACAAAACCGCCTGGATGTCGCCGGGGTCCACGCTCGTCTCGCGGCTTTCTCCCAGCAAGTACAGCAGAACCTGCAAGTAGTGCGCCGTGGCATTTTGCACCGGGCTGTCCAGCACCATGCGCCCATCGTCCATGCGCACTCTTCCCGCCCAATCGTTGCGCCGGTAGTAAGACTGCGCCCGCGGCCACAGCACCAGCGATTTGAAGCGCAGCGGGCGTCCAAAACGCCCGGCCTGGATGTCACTCTTCAAGCGTTGGATGGCATCGGAAAAACACCACTGAAAGCCCACCCCCACCCGCAACCCCGACCGCTCCTCGGCAGCCATCATTTGCTGCACCTCTACCGGCGTGGCGGCGGCGGGCTTTTCGCACAGCACGTGCGCGCCGTTGGCCAGGGCCAGCAGCGTCTGGGGGCAGTGGGTGTAAATCGGCCCGGAAAGAATCGCCAGTTCGGCCCGCTCGGCGGCAAAGAACGCCTCCAGATCCGGATAGAGCGCCACGCCCGCACCGCGCAAAGCTTCATTAACCGGCATCTCCGGCGGGTTCACCGCGCCCACCAGCCGCAAGCGGCCTTGAGCCACGCCTTCCAGTAAACGCGGCACATAGTAGTAGGCGCTGTACCCGCCCGTGCCCACCAATACCACCGTTACAGGATGATCGCTCATGCCTCCTCCGGAGCAAAGCGCACCACCCGGCCCACGTCCGCCGACTGGCGCGCCAGCAGGCAGGCCTCGGTGACCGCCAGAGTCTGCGCGCCGTCCTGCAGGCCCGGCCCGCGGCCTTCCACCTGCGCCACGAAATCGGCCAGCAGGCTGGGCGGCTCGCGCAGGGGCAATTCCCGCTCGCCTTGCGCATCGATCAACCAGACTCGCCCGGCCCGCGCCTCGATCACGCCCAGCGTGCCCGCCACCCGCGCGCGGTCGTCGCCGTGGCTGGGCGCGCCGGACGGGCGCAGGTAGTCCAGGCTGGCCGAAGCCGCCACTCCGCCGCTCAGCACAAACTGCATCTGCGCCGAGACCTCCAGCGTGCCGCATCCCGCATTGCTCTGCGCCGAATGCGTGGCGAAGACCGATTCAAAGCGCTGCCCGCTCAACCAGTGGATGAGATCCACGGCGTGGCTGCCCACCCAGGGAATCGTCCCGCCGTAGGTCTCGCGGCGGAAATAATAGTCTGGGCGCTGCCCCAACTTGTAGGATTTTTGGATCTGGATCAGGCGCGGCTCGCCAATCACCCCTGCTTTCACGGCTTGAAACAGCGTAAAAAAGGGCGCTTCAAAGCGCATGCCCATCAAAGAAGCAAAGGGCACTGGGTTGGCCTGCCATGCATCCCGCAGGCGGGCCAGCTCCTCCAACGTCAGGGCCGCCGGTTTTTCGCACAGCACGGGGATGCCCCGGGCAAACGCCTCCAGGCACATTTCGGCATGCCGTTCAAAGGGCCCGATCACGCACAGCAGGTCGGGGCGCTCGCGGTCCAACATCTGCCGGTATTCGGCAAAAAAGCGCGGCTCGTGCCCCAATTCGCGCAGTGCCGCGGCCAGAAACGCCACGCCCTCCGCGCCGCCGCCGGGACTGATGCCCGCCACCCGCGCGTGGGGCAGGCCGTGCAGCCCGTCGAGGACATAATTCGTATGCCCGCGTTCGCCAACAATGCACATGGACAGTTTCTTCATGCGCTCAGTTTAGCCCAGAAAAGATCATCTGTCGATTAAAAACAGGTTGACAAAATCTTCTAGATTCAGTGTAGAATACATGTTAACGATCTCATTAATCAGGATACAGGTAAAATGTCTCAAAACTATTGGAAAACAACCGAATTTGAGGCTCTTGAAGCCCCCGCCGTCACCGTGCTCTTCTACCACAACCGCTACGAAGAAGGCAAGCAAGGCGGGTTGGAGATCATGCAAGAGGCCGTGCGCATCGCCGCCAACGGCAACTTGCGCCTCGAAGCCGCCGCCGAGCAGTGGTCCAAACTGCCCGAACACGGCCCGCGCCAGGTGCAGCCGGACGGCAGCATGAGCGTGGAATGCAGCTACGCCACCCCGCCCATCCGCTACACCGCCCGCCTGACCCCGCAAGGAAAAGAACTGCGTCTGAGCGTGGATCTGGCCGAGCCTCTGCCGGATGAATGGGCCGGAAAGGTGAGCTTCAACCTGGAACTGCAAATCGGCGCCTTCATGGAAAAAAGTTTCCTCATGGACGGCCGCGCCGGGATCTTCCCGCGTTCCTATGTTTCCCCCAAGGTAAAAAACGCCGCCGGCCATTTTGAACCCGCGCCCCTGGCCGTGGGCAAAAAGCTGGTCACCGCCCCCGGCGAGCCCGCTTTACAAATCGAGATCGAAGCCCTTCAGGGCGAACTGGTTCTGCTGGACGGGCGCGGAGCCGCCGAGAACGGCTGGTACGTGCTGCGCGGGCTGATCCCCGCCGGGGCCACTGCCAACGCCCTGGAATGGCGCATCGTCCCCACCATCCAGCCCGGCTGGGTGCGCCCGCCCGCCATCCTCTTCTCGCAGGTCGGATATCACTCGGCTCAGAAGAAAGTAGCGGTTATTGAGCTGGACGCCCAGGTGCAGCAGCCCGGCGAGGCGCGCCTGGTACGCCTGGAGGAAGGCGGGGCCAAGGTGGTCAAGGCCCAAAAGCTGTCCCTGTGGGGCGCTTACCTGTGCTACCACTACGCCCAGTTTGACTTTGGCGAGGTGACCCAGCCCGGCCTATATCGCCTGGAATACGAAGGCGCGCGCAGCGAGGCCTTCCCCATCAGCCCGGATGTGTTCAAAGAAGGCGTCTGGCAGCCCACCCTGGAAGACTACTTCCCCGTGCAGATGTGCCACATGGAAGTGCGCCACGGTTACCGCATCTGGCACGGCCTGTGCCACATGGACGACGCCCTGCAAGCCCCCACCAACCACGAGCACTTCGACGGCTACCGCCAGTACGCCACCACCGACACCGACTATGCCCCCTATGAGCATATTCCCCACCTGGATCGCGGCGGCTGGCACGATGCCGGCGATTACGACCTCGCCGCCGGGTCGCAGGCCCAAACCACCCGCGTGCTGGCCCTGGCCCGCGAAGATTTTGGCCTGGACAGTGACCAGACCACGGTCAAGCCCGATACGCTCAAAGTTGAAATGCACGTCCCGGACGGCATCCCCGATGTGATCCAGCAGGTGGCCCACGGCGTCGAGAACATGCTCTCCGGCTACCGCGCCTCGGGGCACACCTTCATCGGCATCATCGAGAACAACCT
>CAZMMI010000428.1:0-3436 GCA_964567255.1 uncultured Anaerolinea sp. | reverse complement strand
CTGTGCCTGCGCTTTCACTAGCCTGAGTCCCCCTAGTTTTACCTTTGCTTTAATACACTCCCTGGAAGGGCGAGAGAATCGAACGCGGGAAAGAAGCCCGCGTTACAAAGAGTTGGTTGCGGCGGATCAGGTGGCGGTCAGGAATTTGATCGCCACCAGGAGGGTCAGCAGGGCGGTCATGGCCACGGCGACGATGAGTATCCGCCCGGGTGAGGTTTTGTCGACGATTTGGAAAGCGGGCACGGCCGGGCGGACGCTGAGTTTTGGCCCGGCCAGCCAGGCGAAAACTGTCCCGCCGACCATGCCGCCCAGGTTGCCCATGTTATCCATGCCGGGCATGAGACCCAGCAGCAGGTTGACAATGATGAAAATGATGGCGGTGTTGACCAGCGAGCGGGAACGAGAGCCAAACAGAAAGCGATTTTGATCGATGAACAGGGTTTGGGCGGCCAGCAGGCCCATCAATCCCGACCCGGCGCCGGCGGAAGAAAGGTCGGTGGCAATGAAGGCGGTGATGTTTCCGGCAAGTACCGAGAGAACGAACAAGGCTGTCAGGCGCAGATGCCCATAAAAGCGCTCCAGGCCTTTTCCGAAAACATATAAAACGTAGAGATTGAAGGCAATTGGCAAGAAAGAAACATGAATGAAGGCGGGGGTGAGAAGGCGCCAGATTTGCCCTTTGAGGATTTCGGCGTTGCTGCGCTGCAGGGTAAGAAACATCCATTCGTGCCCAAGGGCATACCGTTGGATGATGTGCGCGAAGAACACCAGACCAATGAGCACCATGAGGACATAGGTCACCCAGGGCTTGAGGGTGGGAAGCTGGACGGCGACTTGATCGGTCTTAATGCGGCCCAGGGGTGTGGGCTCGCCGGGGGCTTCGGTCACAGACAGACCTTGCGGGGCTCCACGCGGTGATGCTCGGCATCGATGATGGCGATGATGGTGTTGACGGCCTCATCCAGGCGGTCATGGGCGTTCACCACCACATAGTCAAACTTGGCCAGGTGTTCCAACTCGCTGCGAGCAGTCTCGATGCGGATGGCCAGACTTTCGGTCGTCTCAGTTTTGCGGGCGCGCAGGCGCTCCAGCCATTCGGCCTCGTTGGAAGGGATCAGGTAAATGAGCACAGCTTCGGGGCACAGGCGGCGGAGGGTATCGGCGCCCTGCACGTCCACGCGCAGGATCACATCGGTGCCGGAGGCGAGAGCCTGGCGGATTTGGGAACGGGGAATGCCCTTATAGTCTTCGTATACCAGGGCATATTCGAGAAACTCGTCTTCGGCGATTAGCTGTTCGAAGTTTTCCCGTGACGTGAAGAAGTAATCGACGCCTTCCACTTCGCCAATGCGCGGCGCGCGGCTGGTCATGGTAACAACGAAATGAAAGGTAAGGTCGCGGGCTTTGAGGGCCTTGACCACGGCATCTTTGCCTACCCCGGAAGGGCCGGAGATGACAACCATTAATGGCTGGGGATGGTATAGATCGAAGGAAAGGTTTTCTTCCACCGGCCGCAGGGCTCCTTTTGTGGGGTTGGCTATTCCAATGTCTTTACGTCAGAATTGGTTTGATTATAATTGAAAAGGTATCTACTCAGAGAGTGAATAAGCTCCCGATTTTAATATGGATGTGGGTTGCGAAGCAACTTTGCTGAGTAGAACCAGATTTATCGCCTGGAGGAGTTATGCCAAATTACGAATACCGCTGTTTTGACTGCCGGAAGCGGTTTCTGCTTTTCTTTACTTATGCTGAGTATGGCACGAAGCCGGCTGTTTGTCCGCACTGCAAGGGGACCAATGTGCAGCGCAAGATTGGCCGGGTGCGGGTGGCGCGCTCGGATGACAGCCGCATGGAAAACCTGGCAGACCCTTCTAACCTGGCAGGGTTGGAAGACGACCCGCGAGCCCTGGGTCGCATGATGCGGGAGATGAGCAAAGAGACAGGTGAATCGATGGGCGCGGAGTTTGACGAGGTGGTGGAGCGCCTGGAAAAAGGTCAGTCGCCGGAGGATATCGAGCGCGAACTGCCCGATTTGGGCGGTATGGCCGAAGGTGGCGGCGGCGGGATGGATATGGGGGACGACTTCTAGTTGATCAATTCCTGGAGCTTTTCGAAGGATGTTACCTTCGAGACGCGCCGCAGGAATTGGGCCAGCGAATCAGACTGGGCGCGCAGCGCCTGCACAGCTGGACCCACCGGGTCTTGACCGGCTGCGCCGCCGCTGGAGGGCGAGGCGTTGTAGGCTCCGTGGAAGGCGAAATAGGCCTGGTTGAGCTTGCGGATGAGGTAGCCGTTTTCCCAGAAGAACTGGCGGCGCGTTTCCATGTAGGCTTCGGCCTCTTCGATCTTGCCTTCAGCCAGCAGTTCATCGGCGCGGACGCGGGTGGTGTGCATTTCGGCGCGGAAATCGAAGCTCGGGGGCTCGGGGGTCTCATCAGCAGGCTTATCCTCCTGCGGTGGAGCGGGTTCAACAGGCGCGGGTAAGAATTCGGGGTAGAAGCGAGCGATGAACGCACGCCCCAATTCCTCTCCGGCGATGGTTGCGGTGGTCTCGTTGATGGTGCGCAACTCGGGAGTCAGATCATAGCGGACGCCCAAAGGGCGCAGAGTCAAGAAGTTGTGCGTCCACTCATGGGCCACCACTTCGGCCAGCCAGTTGATGTCGGTGGTGCTCATGACCATCGTAGGGTAAACGCCTACGCCGCCGATGGGTTCCACCAGGGTGGAATCACCGAGCGATTGGGCCACGGTGTTTTCAATTTCGATGCGCTCTTCCAGGGTCAGGCCGGGGGTGAGGGAGATATTCGCATCCTGGCGGATGACATCGCGCGGGGAAACGATGAGCGCATAGGGCAGGGGGGTGATGCGATAGAGTACCGGCGGCAAGGTCTGCCCGGCGGTGGTCAGCCCGGCTTCGTGAAGGATGTACTGCATTTGTTGCTGGAAAACGGCTTCGGCCGCGGGGCCAGACTGCTTTTCGCGGGCCAGCAACCGCTCCAATTCAGCTTGCCTCTCCGCCGAGGCGGTTACCGGGTCGGAAATATTAGGGTCGGAGTAGAGGATGGTGATCTCGTAAGATACCCGATTGATTTGCCCGATGAGTTCGAGGTGGTCAAGAACCACCTGGCGCTGTTGGTCGATGCTCAGGTAGCGAGGGATGGACAGGGAAGCATAATCCACTTTAAGGGCCAGCGCGTCGATCATCCAGTCGTCGTAGGCGAAGAGATCGCTGCGCACCAGCGCTTGCACCCGGCTAATCTTATCGGCTGGGGGGAGAAAAGAGGACCCGCCCAACAGGAGCAGAGCGAGCATGAGGGAAAAAGTAATCCAGGCGGATTTTACGGCAGTGTTGAGGTAAGCTCTCATGAATGTCTCATCGTGTATGTTTAAAATATGTGTAACCTGTCTGGATTATACGCGAATCCGCGACCTTACA
>CAZMMI010000427.1:0-3444 GCA_964567255.1 uncultured Anaerolinea sp. | reverse complement strand
ATGGCGCGCTGCTCAGGGGTCTGGACGCGCTCCACAATGCCGTCCTGCTCCAGGTTGATCAAGATCATTTCAACCATATTCCGTTTCATGTGCGTCATTTGGCCCACCTCGCGAGGGGTCAAGCCCTTCTTTTCCGACCGGCGCAGCACCCGCAGGATCTGCTCCTCCTGATCGCGCTCCTCATTGTTTCCAAACTCATTGAGCAGGCGGTGAGCGCTTTCGCGCCAGGTCTCTGCGATCATCTGCGCCTGCCACCAATGCGCCAGGTGAATGACGGGCACGGAATCTGCGCTAGAGTCCAGCACCCAATCGCTGGTTGCCAGCAGCATGGCCACCTTCATCGCCGAAACGTACAAGCGCCCATAGGAGGGCCATAATCGTTGATCGACCACCCCTTCCAGAAGTAAGTCGTACCCGATGGCTTTGGCGTACCGTTCCCAGGCCAGGAACACCTCTGGAGAAATGAGCGCTGAGATTGCCTCGGGCATGGCCACCCGCACCTCGCCGGCCAGCTCTTCCACCTTTGTTTTGGGCAGCGCCTTAAAGGCCAGCTTGTGCAAATGGCCCGCCAATGCTTGCGGTGTTTCAACCTTATCCGGAAAGAAGTGCCAATCGGGGATGGTCTTCTGCGGGGTGACCAGAGCAAAGCGCGCCCACAGGCCGTTGTTCCAATGCGCGCTGCGGAGCACGTGCTCGCTGATGGCGCCGGGGGTGGTGGCCCCGAGAATGGACAGGTAAGCATACTGAACGGTTTGCCGTCCGCGGCCAATGGTTTGCGAAACCTCGCGCTCCGGGCAATCGTAAAGCGCCAGCACAAGCGGCAGCAAACCGGCTGAGTAATCGCGGTTGAACGAGTCGAGAAGGTGGCTGGCCTCATCCAGCATCCAACCGCGCTGCGCCGAAAAACCTCTTTCTGACAACCAGCGTTGTTTTTCCTGGGTGTTCCAGGACTCAAAAGTGGTTGGGCGAGCCGTGCCCATCTCCGAGACCAGCGATTCAGGGGTGTGGCGGCTGGCCAGGAGCAGCAAGTCCAGGCCCGATTCTTTCATCAACGTCTCAGCCACCGCCAGCGCGGTCGTTTTATGGTGCAAGGTCGATTTCGCCACAATGAGCTGGTACAAATTGGGATAGATCCGTTGCACGCCGGCCTGGATATAGACGCGCCGGGCGATGGCCGTGGAAAGCAAGAATAGGCCCGCGCTCAAGTGAAAAGCGGCGTCCGACATCGGCGCCGCGCCGAGCGCAAAGGCCATGTAGTTTTTGAGCCAGATTCCCGCCTTTTCGGTTTGCCAATCGGCGGGCGGCCTGACCGACTTGGGCAGCTCGGGGAAATCCAGAGATGGAGCGGGGGCGGGCTTCACTTCTTGTAACGGCGCGGTCGGATCCATTGCAAAGACGGCCTGGCGGATCGAATTGCTCTGAGGGTCGTCTTTCAATGCCCTTTCAAAAACCTGTCCCCGATCCTGCGCGGGCGCTGCCAGCAGCGACAACGCGAGCGTATGCCAGGGGAGACTCGTTGCCTGGATTTGGGCATCTGAAACCGGCAAGTTGGCCAGCAAGCGGGATAGCACATACGGCCCGCTCAGAGGGTTGCCATTTATGCTATAATCGATACACATTGGGGACGTCATTTCAGCGTCTTGGATAGTTGCCGCCGGCTGCAACCCGGCGGCAATTGTGTTTACGGGCATAAGACCTCCATAGAAAGCAAATTGGTTAGGTGTTTTGATTCGAGACGCTCTCAACCGCCTTCTCCAGGTCTTGCAGGTTGGGCGTGATGTAGATGCGCGTGGTGTTCAGGCTGGCGTGCCCCAGCAGGGCGGCGACCTTCTCCAAACCCACGCCGCTGTCAACCAGGTTTTTGGCAAAGGTATGCCGCAGAACGTGGGGCGTCAGGCCTTGCAAGCCGGCGTCCAGGCCAATGCGGCGGATGGACCGCTGAATGGAGCGGCTGCTCAACGCGGATCCCGGTTCGCTTTCCACGGTCGTCCAAACGAACCGTGTATTCTTGTCGGGACGAATCGCCAACCAGTCGCCCATCGCTTTACGCGCTTCCGCATTCAAGGGAATGCTTCTTTGCTTGCTGCCCTTGCCTTGTCTAACCAGCAGCAGCCCTTTCCGTTCGCCCAACTGCAAATCGTCCAACTGTTGGTCCAAAGCTTCCTGCAAACGCAAACCGGTATGCAGCAGGAAGAGCACCAGAGAGGCGTCGCGCTGGCGGGCCACCCAGCGCTTGGGGTAGCGCATGCGCGAAAATTGCATGTCCCTCTCAATGGCTCGCTGGAGGGCATACTGGTCTTTCTTGCTCAGGTAGCGCGGCCCGCTGGGTGTTTGAGGCAGGTTGCGGATTGATTCGGCGGGGTTGTGATCAATGGTTCCGGTCGATTGCGCCCAGGCCAGGTAAGCCGAGATCGCAGCCAGGTGCCGGTTGACGGTGTTGGCTTTTCGCCGCCCAATCGTGGTGAGATATTGGCGGTACTCCCGCAAATCGGTTGGGGTTACAGCTTGCGGGGCCAACGCTTCCCCGTTCGTTTGCTGAAACCAGCGCGCAAAGCACACCATGTCGGCCCGGTAACCTTTGATAGTCAAAGCCGAGCGGTCCTGGTTTTTCAAGTAGTCGGTAAAGTCCTTTAAACCGTCGTACGTCAATTGCGTTTCCATCACAGCCTCCTTTTGGTTAACCGGTTGTTACTTGCCGGCGCTCTTTCCCTTGCCGGGCCGGTCATTAATTTCCAACTCAGTAGAATATGTCCACAGCGCTTCAATCACCCAGGCTAAAGCGGTTTGCGCCTTAGAAATATCTCCGTCGATGTACACGCCGTTTTCGTCAATAACCAGCTCCTGGCTTCGAATGGAGACATCTAGAAATATCTCGGAGCGCTCAGAATCGAAGCCTGGGACCACCACCAGCACACTCAACGGGCCGCCCCTGCCAAAACCGTGATAGCGCAAGAACTCCCAGGCCATGCGGGTAAAGGCGTCCCGAAACATATTGATCCCCTTGGCCTGGCTTCTGCGAACTTCTGCCAGCGACCTCTGGACGGTCTCCAGCAAACGCTCATTCTGATGCATGTGCAGATATCGATGGAGCATTACCAGGGAGAGCACCGGTAAGGCGGCGTATTCCATCACGGGCCCATCCGAATAATGGGATGCCTCGTAGATGCTGCGCATGAGCGGAAAGAAAGAACCTCTCCCTGCTTGCGCATTTGTCTGGTCTGCAAACCATCCTTGTAGACTCTTTGCCAGAGCGCCGAACACAAGGTCAATGGTTTTCAGGTTCGCTGGTGTTTCCTTGACAAACGCAGGGAGCAGGGCCTGTTGAATCAGATCCGGGCTGATCCGAGTGTCCTGGCCTGTAGAAACCACCATGTCACCTTCAAGCGATGCGCCTCCTTTCTTGTCAGCCGGCACAGCCGGGGCAAGCGGCGCAAACCCCTCCAA
>CAZMMI010000426.1:0-3465 GCA_964567255.1 uncultured Anaerolinea sp. | reverse complement strand
GCCGCCTTCACACCCCAAAATGCGGAACTTACCACGGCAACTCCCAGAGAGCCTCTATATTTGGGGGATTCATCACGCCAGTTTCCAATGAACTGCTATACAGTTTTTTGACCTGCGCTGTGTTATTAGATATAATTTAGAAGGAATATCACAAAAATAATGACTCTCCAAGAACGCCCACAATGGGCGTTCTTGCCGGAAGCATCAAGCAAAGAAAGGTTTCATCATGGAAAAAAACGACTACTTGAGGCTCTATCACGAAATGGTTTTGATCCGCCGGCTGGAAGAAAAATCAGCCGAATTGTATCAGCAGGGCAAAATTGGTGGCTTCCTGCACCTGTATATTGGTCAGGAAGCGGTGAGCACCGGGCTGATCTCTGCGCGCACACCCGAAGACCGGGTCATCACTGCATACCGTGACCACGGCGTAGCGATCAACTGCGGGTTGAGCGCCAACGAAGTGATGGCGGAATTGCTGGGCAAAGCCACCGGCTGCTCGGGCGGCAAGGGCGGCTCCATGCACCTTGCTGACGTGAAGAAAAATTTCTGGGGCGGGCATGCTATTGTGGGAGGGCACCTGCCCGTTGCCGCCGGGCTGGCCCTGGGCGATGCGTATCGCAAAGATCCCCACGCGACCATCTGTATGTTTGGCGACGGCGCCACCAATATCGGCTACTTCCACGAGGCGTTGAATCTTTCCAAGGTATGGAACTTGCCGGTGTTATGGGTGTGCGAGAACAACCAGTATGGCATGGGCACGTCTGTGGACCGGGCTTCGGCTGTGTCCGAAATTGCCCAGAAAGCTTCGGGTTATGGAATGACAAGCCGCCAGGTGGATGGCATGGATGTGATGGCGGTGCGGCAGGCAGCCGACGAGATGCTCACCCAAATCCGGGCGGGTTCGGGGCCCATGCTCTTGGAAGTGATCACTTATCGCTTCCGCGGACACTCGATGGGGGACCCAGAGCGCTACCGCAAACAAGAAGAAGTGCATAAGTGGCAAGAAAACGATCCCATTGGCATCTACCGCAAGTATTTGGTTGAAAAGGGCATCGCCAGTGAGGCTGAATTAGATCAAGCGGATGATACGGCGATGCAGGAAGCGCTGGCAGCGGTAGAATTTGCCGAATCCAGCCCTGAACCGGCTCCGGAAGAACTCTTCCGGCACATCTATGTGGAAGAGTAGGGAGGAGGAACATTATGGCACGCATTACCATGCGGGAGGCAATCTCCCAGGCTTTGTGGGAAGAGATGGAGCGCGATCCGAGCGTTTTCATTCTGGGCGAAGAAGTGGGTGTATGGGGCGGGACCTATGCGGTGACGAAAGGCTTCTTTGACCATTTTGGTCCGGACCGGGTGAAAGACACGCCGATTGCCGAAAACGCTATTTTGGGCGCGGCCATCGGTTCAGCGCTGACCGGGCTGCGTCCGATCGCCGAGTTGATGACCATCAACTTCGCTTTCTCGGCCATGGATTACATCGTCAACCAGGCTGCCAAGATGCATTATATGTTTAACGGACAGATGGTGCTGCCGCTGGTCATCCGCGCGGTGGGCGGCGGTGGACGACAATTGGGCGCCACGCACTCGCAGACCCCGGACGCTATTTTTGCGCATTTCCCTGGACTCAAGGTGGTGGCTCCGGGCACCCCGGCGGATGCCAAAGGGCTGCTGAAAGCGGCCATTCGCAGTCAGGACCCGGTGTTGTTCATTGAGCACGCTACGCTGTACCAGACTCGCGGCGAGGTGCCGGAAGGCGATTTCGTTGTCCCCATCGGCAAATCTACCATTCAGCGACCCGGCAAAGATATCACCCTGGTGACTTATAGCAAGATGTTGGAAACCTCGACCAAGGCCGCGGATGCGCTGGCTAAAGAGGGCATCGATGTGGAGATTGTCGATCTGCGCAGCCTGCGCCCGCTGGATATGGACCCGGTGTTGGAGTCGTTCAAGAAGACCAACCGCGCCGTGATCGTTGAAGAAGGTTGGAAATCCTACGGGGTAGGTTCGGAAGTCGCCACGCGGATTTATGAGGAAGCATTTGATTATGTGGACGCGCCCATCAAGCGGGTGGCCCAGAAAGAAGTGCCGCTGCCTTACAATCGCACGCTGGAACAGATGGCACTTCCGCAGGTTGAGGATGTGATCAATGCGGTCAAGGAGGTGTTGAATGGCTGAAACCATTAGCATGCCCAAACTTGGCTTTGACATGGCGGAAGGCACCCTGGTGCGCTGGGTGCGGCATGAGGGTGAAACGGTGGAGAAGGGCCAGGTGCTGGCTGAGATCGAAACCGATAAAGCCACCGTGGAAGTGGAGTCGAGCTTTAGCGGGGTGGTGCTGAAGCACCTGGTGGAGCAGGGCAGCATCGTCCCGGTGGGCACGCCGATTGCGGTGGTAGGCGAGGCGGGCGAGAAAGTAGACGCCGCTCCTGCGGCGTCGGAACCGGCTGCGAAGACTGCGGTTGCTGCCGCAGCGCAAGCCCAGGCCGAAGCCCCAGCCGTGGAAACGGCAGCGCAACCCGCGGCGGTGATGGAAGGCGGGCGCGTAAAGGCCTCTCCGTTGGCGCGCAAACTGGCGGAAGAGCGCGGGTTGAATCTGGCGGCAGTTTCTGGCAGCGGGCCTGGTGGGCGCGTGGTGCGCAAGGATGTGGAAAGTTATGTTCCTGCGGCTGCCCCGGTCGCGGTTGCTCCGGCAACGCCAGTTGCTGCTTCTACCCCTGCGGCTCCGGCAGCCAAGGGCCCTGCTCCGGTGGCGCTGCCTCCGGCGGTATGGGGCGGGGCAAAGGCTCCGGCGGATGAGCGCATCCCCCTGGACAAGCTGCGCACAGCCATTGGGCGGCGGATGGTGGAATCAAAACAGCAGGTGCCGCATTTCTATGTGACCCATAATTACAATGTGGAGCCTATGCTGGAGCTGCGCACAAAGTTGAACGCTTTGCTGCCGGATGACGCCAAGTTGACGGTAAACGACTTTATCATCAAGGCTGTGGCGCTGGCTCTGCGGCGCTTCCCCAATATTAACGCTTCCATCGCAGGGAATGAGATCATCCGCCACGGACAGGTGAATGTGGGCGTCGCGGTGGCAGTGGAAGGCGGCTTGCTGACGATTGTGACTAAGGACACCGACTTGAAGCCGCTGCGGGTCATTTCCGCCGAGGTGCGCGAGATGGTGGCGCGGGCGCGGATTGGACGGGTGAAGCCGGATGACATCGAAGGCTCTACGTTCTCGATCTCTAACCTGGGGATGTTCGATGTGGAACACTTTGTAGCCATCATCAACCCGCCGGAAGCAGCCATCCTGGCTGTGGGTTCGGCCATGAAGGCGCCGGTGGTGGTGGGCGACGAGATCAAGGTGCAGACGCGGATGAAGGCTACCCTATCGGCGGATCACCGCGTGACGGATGGGGCCGAGGCGGCCCAGTTCATGCAGGCTTTGGCCGAGTATCTGGAAGAGCCGCTGCGACT
>CAZMMI010000425.1:0-3481 GCA_964567255.1 uncultured Anaerolinea sp. | reverse complement strand
CCTTTCGAGGGTCGCAAATCATCGAGGAATACCAGAAAGTATACCGGAAAAATCACAAAACTCAACCCAGGCAACCGTTCTGCGACATCCTCTCTTTTGAATAATCCCGACGCAGGGGCAACTTGATCACCGCTTGCCTAAGAGGCACAACTTGATCACGCCCTGCAAGTAATCCGGCACGGTGCCAATGATCATCAGGATGAAAACATCCGGCAGGCCCAGGCGCATATAAGCCAGGTTGGTCCACAAGTTAAAGCGGTTGCCGTAGAAACCGCTGACCTGCCAGAACACCACCCCCAAGATCGCCGTTGGGATGACGAAACTGATGGCCACATCCCAGGCGCGTTTCGCGGACGAGAATTTTCGCACCCGCTCTCTCCAATTTCGCAGAGCCAGGAAGTTGCGCGTGTGCAGAACGCACAAAGCCAGCACAAACAGCCCCAACCCCCAGCCCATCCACCTCACCGACCAACCCTGCGTGGTGGGAACCGCTGCCTTGCCCAGAACAACCGCCTCCACAGCAGTTGTCAATTGCCCCGCGGAGACGAAGTGGTCGAACTGGTGGCCTTCGTTGCCTAGCAGGATGAAAGCCCGGCGGCGAGAGGGGTAAATATTGACATCGGTGCGAAACGTCTGGTTCGCCCCGCCGTGGATGATCTTCTGTCCATCATCCACAATCACCCAGCCCATGCCGTAAGAACCCAGACCAGGCGTCAGAATGCGCTCCATCATGTCCGGCGAGACCAGGCCCGCCCCACCCACCATCACGGCCAGTGCGTAGCGCGCCATATCCTCGGCAGTCGATACAATGTAACCATCTCCCACGCCATAGGTTTGGAACGCCTCTGTCATCGGAATGGGGAAGCCAAACAACCGGGTGTAGCCTTGCGCCAGGTCGGCGGGCGGAAATGGCTCCGCGCTGGAAGAGGTCATGCCCAGTGGATCGAATATGTGCGTCTGAATATACTCGGCGTAGCGCTGACCGCTGACGATTTCCACGATAAAAGACAAAACGCTGTACCCCAAGTTGAAGTATTGGTGTTGCGTTCCCAAAGGAGCGGTCAGGCGCGCCTGTGCCAGCGCGCGCACAGCCTGCTCCGAGGTAGTTTCCGGTGGCAAGACCACGCCAAACCCAGAATCCGACAGGCCGCTGGTGTGGTGAAGTAGATGATTGAGCGTGATCCGGCTGGAGGCAGTATCATCGGCCACACGGAACCAGGGAATGTATACCTGGACGGGTGCATCCAGGTCCAACTTACCTTGCTCGGCCAGTTGAGCAATCGCCAGCGCAGTGAAAGATTTGCTCTGCGAGCCGATGACCATTTTGGTCTGGGCAGTCATCCTCTGCCCGTTTCCAGCCGTGCCGTAGCCGTTGAGATAGGCAATTTGACCGTCTTCAACAACCGCCAGCGCCACGCCGGGCAGCGCGTGTTTGGCCATCTGGTCTTCAATAACGGAATCGAGCGCAGAAAAATCAAGATTTCCGGCAGGCTCAGTCGCAGCCCGAACCGAATTTAGGCCTGGCAGGAAAATCAGGGTCAGAAGAAGAAGGGCATTTAGAACTTTCATTTCTTACCACAATCCGTAGATGGGGCCTGTGAAATAGAAAACCACCATGCCGATCGAATTGCCAAAAGCATGCGCCAGAACAGCCGCCCACAAATTGTTGTTAAACTTCAGCTTCAACCAGCTAAAGACCAATCCATCGATCGTTGAGAGCACCGCCCCAATGAAACCCTGCTCGGAGTGCGCCAGACCGAAAAGCAAGCTCGAAATGCCAAAGGTCAATGCAATTCCCAAAGGTACGCTGCCAAACAAACTGAAACCCAGCTTTTGCAGGTAACCACGGTAGACCATCTCCTCGCCCAGACCGGCCAGAGTCCAGGAAAGAACCAGGTACAGGGCCAGTTGGCCCAGGTTACCCTTGAGGCTGGTGAACCCGCTGTAATCGATGGTCGTGCCCGTCAAACGGTTCAAAATGGGCATGGTCACGCTGACGTGGAACAACTGCAAGAACACCCCGCAAAGGAAAGCCAGTCCCGCCATGCGCAGCCAGGATTGCGGCCGTTTGAAACCCAAGGATGCCAGCCCTTCGCGCCGGATCAGCAGCGACACCAGGATCATCGCCAAAATAACCAGGGTCGGCACGAACAGATCCAAGAGGATCACCACAGCAGCCGCCACAAATTCCAGGGCGGTAATGATGGTCAAAATCTTTGAGTTAGCCATTTTCTCTCCACGTGAAGACATCCTTTGGCTCTCTGAGAATTGCAGTGATAAATATCGCAATCCTGATGAGCCTGATTGTTGAAAACAAATAAATTCACCATTGATAATATACCCAGTTTAAAGAAACTCCCCCTACAAGGGGGGAGTTTTTTACTGGTCAAGTGGACAGGGCTTACGGCGCGACCAGCATGGACTGCACCAGCTCATCCAGTTGGTCGAGAGTTGGGGCAAAAGCCTCAGGCGGTTGCGTATTGAGCAAACCGGTCACCGCCGCATAATAGCCGGGAAAATCGGCATTCGTGTCCATCATGTCAGGATAGACGATGCCCCCTGCCGGGAGCGGTGCGTCGGCAGCACTGGTTTCGGCCAGCATTGGCGTCGTGATCGGAAAGATGGCCACAATGTAATAGGCGCCGTCGCGGGTCACCCCCTGAAACTGGTAGAACAGGTCCTGGTTATTCGCAGGGGCAGCGTACTGGTCATATTGGGTCACAAAGCGCACCCCGCTGCCGTTCTGGAACGATAGCACCTGGATGTTCGAAGCAAAGGACTGCTGCGCATTGATGAACGGGGCGGCAGGCAGGTTGCCCTGCTCCGGGTTGATCGAACCGTAGAGGATATTATCCAACCGGTGAATGGCCTCGAAAGCCGCCGGGACCAGTTCGGCATATTCCAGCGCCGGGTAGACAGTAATCTGCGGCCGATGGGTCTTGCCCTGCAAAACGGAATAATCGCCCAGGTTGACCAGCAGATGACCGGGGGTTTTCTGCCACCATGCCGCGTCCTCGCTGTCCACGCGGGGCTGTTCGCTGCCGCTGGCGCCGGTAGCAACCTCTGGCGGAACAATGAGGCTCAAGGGAGGATAAGTAACCGCCATCCCCTGGCTTTCCGTTGGCTGGGCAGTCTCGGGCACCGCCTGCGTCAAGGCAATGAAGACCTCGGGGGTCGTTGTTGCCGGCTCCACGGTCGCGGTGGAAACATTGGCGGCTGGAACGGTGGGCGTTTCCACGGTTACTGACATGCAGGAAACACAACCGAAAACAGCCAGCAAAAATACGGTGACGAACAAAATCACCTTCTTCATAGTTCACTTCCTTTCAGTCACCATCATAGCCCCCCGGAGATGAGAAATCCCCCACTCTTGGGAGAGTGAGGGACTGGTCGATGGGATAGGCAGCGGGGGAGCTGGTTTGGTTTCGCCGCAATCACCGCTCCAAATGGGCGATATCGTTGACCTGGCTGACCTTCAAGC
>CAZMMI010000424.1:0-3497 GCA_964567255.1 uncultured Anaerolinea sp. | reverse complement strand
GCTCACTGGACGAAATGCAAAACTCCTGCACCTGCCCCGATTACAAAACGAATCTGATCGGCACCTGTAAACATATCGAGGGAGTGCTGATTTATCTCAAAGTCGAATATGGCGAAAAGCTGGACAAACTCGTCAGAGAGCGTCCACTCGGCACGCAAGTGTACATTCATTATGGTGTGGATGTCACCATCCGGGTTGTGCTGCCTCTCCCAGACTCTATCCCGTTAAAGGAAATGCTCAACCGCTATTTCGACCCCGCTGGCATCCTGGTCGGCGCGGCTTTGCAGATTCTGCCATCATTATTTGCCGCCATTGAGGCTTTGCCCGCAAATGATCGCTCCCTCGTCAGCATCAACGAAGCGGTACGCGAGTACCTGACCCTGATCCAGGATCGTGAGGCAGTGCAACAGCAAAAAGAATGGTTCCTTGATCAGGTCAAACGCGGACGCCGTACCTTCGACGTGCTTTCCACCAAACTGTATCCCTACCAACAAGAGGGCGCCATGCACCTGGCTTTTGGCGGTCGAGCCATGCTAGCCGATGACATGGGACTGGGCAAGACCGTCCAGGCAATCGCCGCCGCCGCATTGCTCAAGGAAATGCGCGATATTCAGAAGGCGGTGATCATCTGCCCGGCATCACTCAAGCACCAATGGGCGCGCGAAATCCGCCGCTTCACCTCGCTCTCGGTCACGGTTGTGGAAGGCACCCTGCTTGAACGCCGCAAACTCTATCGCGAACCAGGCTTTTTCAAAATCATCAATTATGAGTTGGTGCGCCATGATCAGGACGAACTATTCAAACTCCGGCCTGACCTACTCATCCTTGACGAAGCCCAACGGATTAAGAACTGGCGCGCCAAGACCGCCCAGATGGTCAAAGCTCTGCCCAGCCGCTACGCTTTCGTTCTAACTGGCACGCCGCTCGAAAACCGCATTGACGAACTCTATAGCATCTTCCAGTTCCTCGACCCGCGCATCCTTGGCCCTCTGTGGCACTTCAACGACCAATTCTATGATCTGGAGAAACGCCCCAACGGCACTTACAAGGTGCTGGGATACAAAAATCTGAACCAACTGCGCGACTTGATCGCCCCCCATGTCTTGCGCCGCACGCGCGACGAAGTACTCAAAGACCTCCCGCCCCGCACCGACAATAACTATTTCGTTGAAATGACCGACCCACAATGGAAAGCGTATAACGAATTTAAAGAATCGCTCGCCAAACTGATTGCCAAAGCCCAGCGAGCGCCCCTCACGCCTAAAGAGCGCGAAATCCTGCTAATGTGTCTGATCAAAATGCGCCTAATCTGTGACGCGCTCGCCCTACACGATAAAGAACTCCCCCCGGGCGAACATGAACGAACCGGACCCAAATTGGGCGAACTGGAGGAAATTCTTACCGAGGATATCGCCTCCAACGGTCACAAAGCCGTCATCTTCAGCCAATGGGCCACCATGCTGGCGCTCACCGAACCCATCATCCAACGTGTTGGCTTGGGCTACGTCAAATTGACCGGCGATGTGCCCAGTTCTAAGCGGGGCGAACTCATCCAGCAATTTTTTGATGACCCCAAATGCCGCGTTTTCTTATCTACCGATGCGGGCGGCGTGGGTCTCAACTTGCAAGCTGCCAGCCTGGTCATCAACCTTGACCTGCCCTGGAACCCCGCAGTGCTCGAACAACGCATCGCCCGCGCCCATCGTCACGGCCAACCTTCCTCAGTGCAGGTCATCAACCTGGTTGCCAAAGACACGATTGAGGAGCGCATGCTTGACACGCTGGCCGCCAAGAAAAACGTCTTTGCCAGTATTTTCGGCACCGATGATGCCCCCAGCGCCTTGCGCTTCGAGGATATGGGCCAGAGCCTGCTGCAAAAGCTTGGTGATCTGCTCAAAAAGCCTGCTGAAGTCGAGCTCGAACTCGCTCCAACCGCTGAACCAACACCAGAAACGGACCTGGCTTTGCTTCCTGCACCGACACTCAAAGATTTTGCCGCCTTATTGGTCGATCGTCTACCTGGAAAAATCCAACTCGTCCGTAAAGCGCCCACCATGCCTGGATACAGCGGCGATGGCATCCTGGTGGTTGTTTCTGGCGCCCCCAGCGAACTACGTCCAATTGTCGAAGCCTGCATCGCCGAGCATTATATGGATCGCGCGCCACAATTGTACCTCATGGACACGGAAGGGTTCCGCGCCATTTTGGCTTTCGTACCGTCCCTATCCGCTGTTCCCGCCCCCGAGGATGTAGCCTACAATGCAGTCAGCCTGCCTTCTGCACCGGCGAGCGATTCTGCTCTCATAGAATCCCGTCGCAAAAAAGCCAACGCTGGACTGGTCTTCGCCGAGAAACGGCTGGCCCTGGCAGATGTCCTTCTCAAAGGCGGCTTTCCCGAAGAGATGACCCGCCCTCTGCGCGAAGCCCTCGCCTGGGGCCTGACCTCACTTCTTGCCATTTACACTGACCGCGATCCCGCCGCCGATTTGCCATCTCCGCGTCTAGTGCAGGCCGAACTGGTCGAACGTGGCCACCTGCCTGCCAATTTATCACCGAAACTCTCCCATGTCCGTGACATGACCGCCCCACCCGACCCAGGCGAAGATGTTCCGCCCCTCTCCACTCAAACTGGCCAAGAACTGCTTGACATTGTCAATGAGTTGGTGGGGACGACGCAGGAACAGGTGGTAAAGGCCAGTATCTAATGCCTCCGCGTCTGTTCCTGGCTCCAGCTGGACATGGGAAAACGGAGAGAGTCATCCAGCGCATCCGGCAGGTGCTGGCGGAAGAGCCGCTCGCGCCGGTGCTGGTCATCGTACCGAACATCATCCAGGCCGCGGGCTTTCGCCGGCGGTTGGTTACTGCCGGCGGTGCGCTGGGCGTAGAAGTCTACACTTTTCATACACTCTACGCCGAACTGCTTGCGCGCGCCGGGCAGCCCATCCCGCTGTTGATGGATCCGGTCCGTTTGCGCCTGCTTCACAACATCGTCAATCGCTTATGTAAACAGGAAAAATCGCTTCTTTCTGCGGGAGAGGGCCAAGGTCTGTGTACAATCTCCCATTACGCGGCCCTGTGCGACAAACCAGGTTTCATGGCCGCCTTGCGCAACACCATCGAGGAACTCAAACGCGCCCGCATCCTTCCCGAGGACTTTGCCCGCGCCACGCGCGACCTGGAGCCACGTCTGGGAGAAATCGCGGAAGTCTACAGCGCTTACCAGCGTTGGCTGCAAGAAAACCACTGGGCAGATAACGAAGGGCGGGGTTGGTTGGCGGCAATCGCCCTCGAATCCAAACCTGAACTGGGAACAGATACTCGTTTATTGGCAGTTTCTGGCTTCGACGAGTTCAATCCCACCCAAATGGGCGTTCTCTCGCTCTTCTCAAAGCGTGCCCATGAAACGCTTATCACGCTGACGGGCGATACCCAACACCCGCTACGCCCAGCCCACCAACGGTTTCGCCGCGCCCAGAATGCTTTGACCAACAGCCTGA
>CAZMMI010000423.1:0-3506 GCA_964567255.1 uncultured Anaerolinea sp. | reverse complement strand
AATTTGATATTGATTACAATGGTATAGATGCGGACACTTCCTATCAAGGGCGTCTGGTATTTGAGCCGACCGAAACCGGAGTAGCTCTACAGGCTAACACCTGGCAAACTTGGGATGCCCTGACCGCAACACCCAACGGGGGCTGGTGGACCTCGGTTAACCGCACCAGCGGCCCTTGTCCGCAATCTAACCCCTGTAATTGGAGTGAAGTTCTAGCGGTCTTTCCGGATGCGGTTATCCACTCCGGTTACGTTGTTGAAGGGATCACCATTCCAGGTTTCCTGATGATCAAAGCTGGTGGCCCCATCGCGGGCGGATTTACCGGTTACGCCGACGCGCTGACGGTCAGTGTGACCGGAGTGAGCGAAACCGTCTATGATTTTGAGCCCCCCACCGTCACTTATGTGGACGATGATTTCACTGCCACCACCCCCGGCTGGGGCCTTGATCACTTTGCCACTATTCAGAATGGCATCACTTATGTACAGTCCGGTGGCACCGTTAACGTGGCGGCTGGGGCTTATAACGAAAACGTTACCATCAACAAGCCCATCACACTGACCGGCGCCGGTGCTGGTACCGATCCAGCTCTGCATGTCGTTTTGGATGGTAATACGCCGAATGTGCTCTCAGGCTGCGGTATAACCCTCGCCAACGACATCGCTGGCATTACGGTCAGTGGGCTTCGCGTCCAAGACTTCCTCTCCAACAGCGGTATTTGCGGCACTCGCAACAACAACGTTTATGTCCACCATGTGGAAGCTGATAATAACGGTAGAGCCGCTACAACGGATGGCGGTGTCTATCTGAATGGACCGATTGACAATGTTGTCATCGATCATGTCACTTCTACGAACAACCGCACCCGTGGCATCGTGATATGGAATGGATTCAAAACCCATATCACCTTAACCAACAATACCGTCGAAGGAAACACAATCAGCGGTATCGAATTGCAGGACGGCACAGCCTCCGGCGTTACCGCCACGGGGAATGTATCTCGGAATAACGCCGACAGCGGCATGGCCTTCATTGGCCTTACCAGCGGAGCCGGACCCAACTTAATTGCGAATAATACCGTAACCGATAATGGGCGCTTTGGCATTGAAATTAAACTGCCCAACGGCACCGGCCTAACCAGCGGCGACGGCAGCATTGTTGTCGAAGGCAATACCGTAAGCCTGACGTCCTCTTTCGCAACCCAGCGGCCCAGCGAACTTCGCGACCTGGCCGGCATATCGGTGTATCGCCGCGGATGGGTGTTGGGTAGCAACAACGTGGATATCCCTAATGGCGTTATTGTTCGCGACAATATGGTTACCGGCTTCATTCAGGATAATGCAACCAGCGTCAGCGACGGATTCGGCATCGTTGTTGAAGGCAACAACATGAGCGTGCTGAACAATATCGTCTCAAACAACGATGTTGGCATTCAAATTCAAGCCGGACATCTTCCTTACGTGGCTAGTACAGCCACCGATGGAGATCAAGCGAATCTGGATGATGACTATTTTGGTCGGGGGAATTCCCCGGTCGCCAGCGGTGTCATCCGCTACAACCAGGTGACGGGTAACACAGTCGGCATGCGCTCCGTTGGCGTCGCCGCCGCTACCAATGCCACCTGCAACATTTGGGAGGATGCCAGCGGCCCCACAGCCACGGCCAATCCTGGCGGGTTGGGCCAGCCTGTGTCCGGCAACCTGACATTCGCACCCTGGTTAATCTACGAGGATGCGAACACCACAACCATCGGCGTCCAGCTTCCTACAGCTTTCACCGTTACCCCGCCCGGCGAGGTGAGTCCTGCTGTAAATGATTTCCGTGTTTTGGGCAACGCCCTCACCTGCGTCGCCAGCGGGCAAACGATCACCCTGGAAGGTGTCTTTGATTGGACCAAACCAATTGCCCTCGCCAGTTGGGCGTTAGGCGCTGATGGCGATACCACAAAGACTTTGGATAACTATTGGCTTGTCGGCCCTGCCAACACCAACGATGTGACCATCACCGCGGCTTCCCTGGGCAGCGCCACCATCCAGGGACCTGGAGACGTTCCTGAAGTGGACATGGAAGGTTTCTTTGGCCTCTACACCGAAACGTCCAGCACTAACCATAATTGGACTATTTCCAATCTGCAAGTCTACGATTTCGATACGGGCCTGACCTTCTTTTATGGTGGAGGGTCCAATCAATTCTACGGGCTTACCCTGGACCATAACCACATCCGCCTTGCCACAGACCTGAACGCCATCGACGCTCCAGCCGACTCGTTCCAAAATATCGGCATCCACCTGGCGTATGGCAAAGACCAGACCATCTCCAACAACGTGATTGACCTTCCGGGAAATGGAGTGGGCACGCCAGATCCAGGGGATCCTGAAACGATCCTGTATCCTGCTGAGATTGCCTTGCAGTCCAACACGCATGGCGGCGATTCTTACGATGGCTTGCGCATAATCGACAACACCATCAATGTGCTCCATGCCCAAAGCGCCAGGCCCACAATCATCCGTGGCATTTGGGAGAACGGGCATTCACACACAAGTGACGTGCTGGTCTCTGGAAACACCTTCAATAACCTGGATGCCGCAAACGATCCCACCATGAACACGCAGATCGCCTTCCGGGTAACCTCGCACTCCGGCGCTACCACGACCGTGACTTGGGCAAACAACACTGCCACAGGCGCAAATACCGGTTATCACTGGCTTGATACTGGCGCTACTATTGCTCCCGTTCAGTTCACTAATAATGTTTCCAATGACTCAGCCATTGGTATTCAAATGGGAACCAACGGAAAAGCCACCATTGATCACTTCACTTATACCGGCCCCGATCGAACCACGGGCTCCATCGGCGTCAAGATCGTTGACAACAGCCAGGCTTCCATCACCTCCTCCTCCATCCGCGGCGCTGAAACCGGCGTGAATATCGCTTCCGCGGCTGCGGCGGTCAACCCCATCACCTTGACCATCTTTGGTGACAACACCACTGCCGTGAACAACCTCTCATCCACGCAGCTCTCTGCCGAGAACAACTGGTGGGGTTGCAATGAGGGCCCCGGTGAAACCGGATGTGATGCGCTGGTCGGGCTAGTAGACTTTGACCCCTGGCTGATCTTTGGGTTGAGCGCTGCCCCCACCGATATCGCCTCCGGCGGTATCACTACTCTGACCGCAGTCCTGGAAGAGAACTCGGACGGCACAGCTGTTGACCCGACCGATCTCATCTGGACCGGCCTGACCGTCAACTTCACCGCCGACGAGGGCACATTCGATCCGGCTATCGTCGATCTCTTGAACGGCGTCGCGGAAACCGAATGGACTCACGTAAGTGCCGAAAACAAAGGCTTCTCGGTGAGTGGTACGCTTGACGGCGAAACCATTACATTGACGATTACAATTCGGCCGCTGATGATCTTCCTGCCCCTGATCTTCCGCTAATCCAAATCCCTTCCCCTTGACCGGGGACGCCCTACCCAAGGACAGGTAACCGCACTGCGGTTGCCT
>CAZMMI010000422.1:0-3509 GCA_964567255.1 uncultured Anaerolinea sp. | reverse complement strand
CTGGTTCCGGGGCGCGGAAAACCGAATAAGGCACTTTGGGAGAGACGCACGAAATGTATGCACTGCGGCAAGGTCATATAAGCCCCGCGCTCTCCGCCATTTTGATGTCGATATTCTTTGGCGTGTTCTTCTGACCAGAAGAAAAGAGATTTCCTTCAGTAACCATCAATAATACTTGGTTCCAGTTTTTGTATATCCAGAAGCGGCGAATAGATCAGTGGTTCGACGGATTCATCTTTACCGTGATAATTTAATTCGCTGTCAATTTCAATCTGGAAGGGTTTGTGGCAATGACCGCATTCCGTTTCGATGACAAAGGATAGATTTTCGTTTCGTAAATGCCCTTGCACGAAGGGCACCGCTATCGCGTCGAATGCTCAGGCCGCGTAGATTTGTTCGCCTGTACTGAAGCGCACCAGATGGGGTGTTGGGTCAACCGTGACGGGATAAGCCCAGGTTACAGCCCCTTGCGTATTTCGGAACAGGAATGTTTTTTGTTGTTCCAGTTCATCGAGGATTTCCACTACGCGAGGTTGGGGAATCTGCAACTCATGCGAGATGCGCTCCGGAGACAACGGCTCCCTGCTTTTGGTCAGTTCCATGACGGCAAAGTCACGAATTCTGTGATGGGCCTCGGTCATAAACCCCAAAGGATCTCCGCCGCCTTCGTCCATTTTCTTCCATATCATTGGCGGGATAGGAAGCGTTAAACGCCACAGTCCTAGTAACAAATTTTTGTCCATCGTCAAACCTCCTAACGGTGAATTCGCATTGTAATAGATTAGTAATTGCTCAGAGGGTGAGGAAAGTTCCCGCATTTGAGGTGTGTGTGGGGTGCTTCGCACCCCACACACACCTCAAATGCGGGCCTCTTCCACCTCTAGCTGAGTAGTTATATAGATTATACGTAATCACAGAATCATGACCTAACGAAAAGCAGCGCGTATGAGAAGAAGATTACCGCGTCTGGGATGAAATGGATGATCCAGGGCCAGAGGAAGCCTTTTGTCTCCAGCATGCTCTTGCCCAGCAACCACGCCAGGAAGCCAACCATCAAGAAACCAAGCAGGCCGGGCGGCGAGCCGTACAACCAGTGTCCCAGGCCAAAGAAGACTACGGTCAGGAGCAAGGTGTGGGTCTTACCGATGGTCTCGTGCAGGGTAGAGAGGAGCGAGCAGCGATAGTAGGCTTCCTCGGTGAAGGCATTGACCGCCGCGAGGAGCAGGCAGGCTGGCAGGAGTGGCAGCGCCCGCAGGATGGTCTCGCCCGAGGGCGCAATACCGAGGATGGTCGGGATGAAAACACCCACAGCGGCGCCCCCGGCAAAGAACCACCCAATGACTTTCCAGGATTCACCCTTCTTGATCCCCAGCCAACGGACCGGCTCGACCGGAGCGTCCACCTGTCCTTTTACAAAGAAGAAGGCGCTGCGGTCGCGTTTCATGAGCCACAAAACAGCCAGCACCGCCAGGGCCACCAGGATGTCGAGGATAAAAATCGCCGCAAATCCGGTGAAAAAGGAGACGCCCTTGTAATTGAAATTCCCCTGGAACCAGGCCGTGTTGCGCACCAGATTATTCAGGCCGAGGGCGACAAAGAGGGTCAGGAAGATCAGGGCATACTGCCACAGTGGGCGGATGGCTTTGATGAGCAGCGTCAGGCCGAGGAAGATGGCCAGAAAACCGGCCTTTGCCCAGAATATCCAGGGCGGGATGGTCCCGCCTAGCCAGGTGATCAGAATGTCCGGCAGGTCGGAGACGACCAGCATGGCCGCCCAGGCCACAATCGGCAGCGTCCGTTTTTCAGCAGGGATCATGTTCATTCTATCTCCTTGCATGGAGGGGGGACAGGCAGATGACCCTTTTACACAAGCCCGCACTTATACACCGCAAAACTCTGCGCCGGAACAGAAACCGTGAACGCATCGCCCTGCCCATCGATCCTCAACTCCTGCCCGGCCAGCAACTTTTTCACGGTCAAATCCAGATTACAAGTAAACGCCGCCTGCGCTTCCCGCCCAGCCGGGTTCAAAATGACCAGAATCACCTCGTCCCCCGCCGCCCTGGCATAGATGAAGGGGTAGGTGTTTTCTCTGGCGAAAAGCGGCACAAATTCGGCGTAGGCAGCCAGGGCTTTTTCCTGTTTTTTCAATTGGATCAGTTTCTTCACCCGGTTCAACAAGGAGCGAGGGTCTTGCTCCTGCTGGGCCACGTTCGGAAAGTCCTCGGCATCATCCACCGGCAGATACAACTCGTCCGGCGCCGCAGCCGAGAAACCCGCGTTCTTGTCGGCGGACCACTGCATGGGCGTGCGCGCCCCCGCCCGCGGCTTATAGGCCCCTTCCACCTGGGGCAGATCCGAAGATAGCTGACGCATACCAATCTCATTCCCGTAATAGATGAAAGGAACGCCGGGCATGGTGATCAGGAAGGCAAAGATCATTTCCAATTCATCGACCGTACGGCGGTTGTTCAAGCGGGCCAGATCATGGTTGCCCAGCGGCAGGGAAATATAGCCCTTCTCGCGAGTCATGTTGTATTGATCGAGATACTTTTGCAGGAAGTTGGTAATGCTCCCTTTTCCGGCTTCGTCAAAAAAGCTGTGCCCTTCAGAATGGCCGTTGAGGATGCGCCAGCTTTCCTTTTGGAGCAGGTCGTTGTAGCCGTCGAACCAGTGGTGGAAATCCACGTGGAAACACCCGTCCAAAGCCGACTGCGGATAGGACCACTCTGAGACCATGAAGCCTTGCGGGTAATCGCGGTCAAAGATCTGGCGGATTTCGCGCCAGAAGCTCTGGGTGCCTTCTTCCTTGGTGCGGTAGAACTGGTCGTTGCCCTCCGTGTTCTCGGATTTCACCAGCGCCCCCGCCATATCCGCCCGGAATCCGTCCGCGCCCATGTCCATCCAGAAGCGGACCACCCGCTTCAACTCCTCGCGCAGCGCCAGCACGTCGGGGTGATCCATGGGCAGTTGCCAGGAGCGCCTGGGGTTGGCAAAGCCGAAGTTCAGCGCGGGCTGGGACCAGTAAAAGTTGCGCATGAACTGCCCGTCCCGGCGGGCGTAGCCCTGGATGAACTTGTCCTTGAAGGCCTCCGGCACAGCCTCCCAGGTGCTGTTCGTCCAGATGTACCAGTTGGAATAGCTATTCTTTTCCTGCTTGCAAGATTCCTTGAACCAGGAATGCTCGATGGACGTATAACTGCCCACGAAATCAAACAGCACTTTCAAACCGCGTTTGTGCGCTTCCGCGAACAGCCGCCGGGCATCCTCGTTCGTCCCATAGCGCGGGGCCACCTGGTAGTAATCGCTGATATCATATCCGGCATCGTTGAAGGGCGAGGCAAAGAAAGGGTTGATCCAGATGCCGTCCACGCCCAGGCTTTTAACATAGTCCAACTTCTCGATGATGCCCTGCAGGTCGCCGATGCCATCGCCATCGGAATCGTAAAAGGTCTGCGGATAGATCTGATAAAAAACCGCGTCGTGCATCCAATCCGGGCCAGGCGGGA
>CAZMMI010000421.1:2239-3523 GCA_964567255.1 uncultured Anaerolinea sp. | reverse complement strand
CATGAAAATAACCGTGATTGGCGGGGGATCGACGTATACTCCCGAGTTGGTGAATGGCTTCCTGGCGCGGGTAGAAACGCTGCCGGTGAAAGAATTGTGGCTGATGGATGTTGACCCCGAGCGGCTGGCGGTGGTGGGCGGGTTTGCCCAGCGCATGGTGCAGGCCAAGGGCTCGCCGTTCAAGGTGGTGTTGAGCACCAACCAGCGCGAGAGCATCGCGGGGGCCAGCTACGTGACCACGCAGCTGCGGGTGGGGATGATGCCCGCCCGGCGCGGCGACGAGTACCTGGGCCTGCGCCACGGCTTGATCGGCCAGGAGACGACCGGCGTGGGCGGCATGGCCAAGGCCCTGCGCACCATCCCGGTCATCTTGAGCATCGCCGACGACATTCGCCAGACGGCCCCCGGAGCGCTGCTGGCCAACTTCACCAACCCCGCCGGGCTGGTGACCGAAGCCCTCAACCGCTACGCCAGCGATGTCCAGGCGGTGGGGGTGTGCAACGTGGGCATCACCACCAAGATGCACATGCTCGAGCGGCTGGAGGAGAAGCTGGGCACGAAGATCGAGGATCACCGGGCGGAGTTGAAAACCCTGGGTCTCAACCACCTGACCTGGCATTACGGCTTCACCGTGGACGGCGAGGAGATGTGGCCGCATATCTTCCCGGCGTTTTTAGAAGAACAGCGTAAGGAAGAGCATCCCGAATGGGACGTGCGCACGCTGGAGGTGTTGGGGATGATCCCCAACTACTACTTGCAGTATTTCTACTACACCGACAAGAAGCTGGAAGCGCAGAAGAAGTGGCCGCCCTCGCGGGCCGAAGAGGTGATGTCGATCGAGGAAGACCTGCTGCGCGAGTACGCGGACCCGGCCTTGACCGAGCCGCCCGCCGACCTGATGAAACGCGGCGGGGCGTACTACTCGACGCTGGCGACGCAGTTGATCGACTCGCATTACAACGACCTGGGACAGGTGCATGTGGTGAACACGCGCAACAACGGGGCGGTGGAGGGCTGGCCTGCCGACTGGGTGGTGGAGATTCCGGCTAAAGTGGATGCGAAGGGCATTCACCCGCTGCCCGCCAAACCTTTGCCCCCGGCTTGCTTTGCGCTGGTGGCGGCGGTGAAGATGTTCGAGTTGTTGACGGTGGAGGCCGCAGTCAAGGGTGACCGCAGCGCAGCCTACCAGGCCCTGCTGGCCAACCCCATTGGCCCGAAGGCCGACAAGGTGGAGGCGGTGCTGGACGATCTGCTGGAGACCAACCGCCAATGGCTGCCGCAATT
>CAZMMI010000421.1:0-2139 GCA_964567255.1 uncultured Anaerolinea sp. | reverse complement strand
GTCGGCGGGACGGGGAATATCAGCGAGGGCATTGTCCGGCTGCTGGTGCGGCAGGGACATGACGTGGTGTGTGTCAACCGCGGGGCGCGCAAGCCGGTGCCTGATGGAGCGCGGCTGCTGCTGTGCGACCGCATGGAGCGCGAGACCTTCGAGCAAAAGATGCAAGCCGAGAAGTTCGACGCGGCCATCGATATGATCGGCTTTGGAGCCGAGGACGCCGCCTCGAGCCTGCGGGCTTTCCGCGGGGTGGGGGTGTTTGTGCAAACCTCCACGGTATGCACCTACGGCATCGAGTACGACTTCCTGCCGACGCGGGAGGGCGACCGGCTGCGGCCCATCACCGCTTATGGACGCAACAAAGCCGCCGCGGATGCGCTGTTCCTGGAGGCCTACTACCGCGAAGGTTTTCCGGTCGTGATCATCAAACCTTCCACCACCTACGGCCCGCAGCAAGGATTGGTGCGGCAGGTGGCCTGGGATTTCTCCTGGATCGATCGCATCCGCAAGGGCAAGCCGATTTTGGTGGTGGGCGACGGCAACGCGCTGCACCAGCACCTGCACGTGGACGACGCGGCCCTGGGCTTCGCGGGCGTGCTGACCAACCCGGCCTGCATCGGGCAGATCTACAACCTGGTGCGGCGCGAGTGCGTGACCTGGGCCGAATACCACCGCACGGCGATGAAGGTGCTGGGGCGCGAAGTGGAGCTGGTGGGGGTGCCCTTTGCCGACCTCAAGACTTTTGACATTCCGGGGTTTGGCATCACCGAGGAGATTTTTGCCCACCACGTCTTCTACTCGCCCGAAAAGTTGATGCGCGATGTGCCGAGCTTCCAGCCGCGGGTTTCGCTGGAGGAGGGCATGGCGCAGGTGATCGAGGCCATGGATCATGACGGGCGCATCCCCGACTCGGATACGCTGACCTGGGAAGATGAGATCATCGGTCGGCAAATGCAGGTGAGGAAGCAGGCATGAGCATCTTTTTGGGAGTGGACGGCGGCGGAACCAAGACCCACGCGCTGATTGCCGACGAGCGCGGCAAGCTGTTGGGCTTCGGCGCGGGCGGCTGCGGCAACTGGGAGGGGGTGGGTGTGGACGGCATGACCGCCTCGCTGCAGGACGCCGTGGGCGGAGCGTTGAAAGCCGCGGGCCTGGAGGCGGGCGCGATCGACGCGGCGGGGATGGGTCTGGCGGGATACGACTGGCCCTGCCAGAAAGAGATGATCCTGGGGGGTATTGCCCCGCTGGGCTTGAACTGTCCATTGGAGATCGTCAACGACGCCACGCTGGGCATTTTGGCCGGAACGACGCAGGGCTGGGGCGTGTCGGTGGTTTCGGGTACGGGCAACAACTGTCGCGGCTGGAGCCGGGACGGGCGCGAGGGGCGCGTGGTGGGCGGCATGGGCCATTGGTCGGGCGAGTTTGCCGGCGGCTGGGACATGCTGCAGCGGGCAGTGCGCGCGGTGGTGTTCGAGTGGAACCGGCGCGGCCCGGCGACGGCGCTTTCGGGGGCTTTCCTGGAACTGACCGGGGCCAAAGACCTGTTTGACCTGATTGAAGGGCTGTACGTGAACCGCTACGAGCTGGGCGAAGCCGCCATCTTACGCCTGTTTGAGGTGGCAGCGCAGGGCGATCCGCAGGCGCTGGAGGTGATGCGTTGGGCAGGGCGCGAGTTGGGCGAGATGGCCTGCGGGGTGATCCGCCAGTTGGGGATGGAAGCCGAGGCCGTGGAAGTGGTGCAGATTGGCAGCGCCTGGAAGGGCCACCCGCTGCTGACCCAAACGACCCGGCGGACGATCCGCAAGGTGGCGCCCAAAGCCCGCCTGCTGCGGTTGAATGCCCCGCCGGTGGTGGGCGGGGTGGTGCTGGCCATGCAGCAGTCGAGCCTGGAGACGGAGGCAGTTCGGAAGAAGTTGATTCGAGGAGTGCAGGGAAAGTAATTCGGGGGTCGCAGAGATGAAGATGCGGGGTAAGGATACCCCGCCTACAAGAAAGACCTGACAGGTTTTCAAAACCTGTCAGGTCTTTGGTTGAGTGTTGCATAAAAATTATAAAACAAGGGATAAAAATTGAATATTATTGAGTCAGTATATTGACTTTACTAAATTATCTGATAGAATATTAAACACAAAGGTGATTTAT
>CAZMMI010000420.1:0-3525 GCA_964567255.1 uncultured Anaerolinea sp. | reverse complement strand
TCGATCCAGATCTCCTCCGGGTCCTCGATCTTCAAAATGCGCCAGCCTTCCGGCAGGAAGTTGCACAAGGCAGATAACATCGTCGTCTTCCCCGTGCGCGTCCCGCCGGTGATCAGAATACGGCTCCCGGTCTCCATGGCAACCCGCAGGGTGTCCATCATCTCTTGGTTCAGCGCCTTTCGCTCGATCAACCATTCCGGCAATACCGGCTTTTGCTCGTACAAACGAATGTTGATCGCATGATTCCTCCCAGGCGGCACAATCGCCCGGTGTAACGCTTTTACGCGCCCACCACCAGGGTTTGCCTCTGTCTTGGGCAGCTTGGCATTGATCGAAGGGTTGGTTTCGTTCAGGGACTTGTTCTGCGGCCCCAGTAAACGATCCAGTACCCGCTCGATCTCTTCCGCTTCAGGGCGCACCGGAACAGTCTCCCAACGCACTGAGCCTTTCTTCATCACCTGCACCAGCCCAGACGAGTACACCGCGATTTCGGATAAATCCGTCCGCGCCGGCGGCAGCAGTAAATCCAAAAAGCCCAGGCCCATCAGCCGGCGAGACAGTTCCCCGGATAACTCTTGCTCAAAGGCCATCCCAGGATTCGCACCGCGCCGGCGAAGTGCTTGCGTTACCAGCGCGGAAACGCGCTCGGTCACCCGCAGCCGGTCTGCGTCACTCGGTCGCTGAAGTAAGGCAGGGGGATACTCCCGGTTGATCGCGTCGATCACTTCCGTCATCACTTCCCCGCGCACTTCAGGGCTCGCCCCTTGTTGGGCTACCGAGCTATCACTAAAGACATTCAATAGACTCACGCGTCCCTACCTTTCTGCCTGTCAACGTTTCCCAGGCTTCCTCGTCCACGTACCGGCTATCCATCCGCGCCGCCGTGATCCAACGGTAATTCTCCAGCAGCGCCATGCCAGAGCCAGGCTCCGGGGGTAAATACCCCAGGAGCCGGCCAGCATACACCACCCGATCATCCCTGCGCTCGCATAGTTCCATATACCCGTAATCAGGGTCCAGGTACACGCCCACGATCCGCGTTTCCTCGATCCCCGTTCCAGGAATTTTGCTCCTCACCAGCGCAAAGAAATCCACCGGCAAGATCAGCAGATTGGCGTCCGTTTCTTCCAGGATGTTCTCGATATCAACAGCTTCGTAATCCCCATCTTCCGAACGGTCAAAGACAGCTTTGTACCCGCTCACAGGGACAATCTGCAGAATCGCGTCCACTAACGACCTCCTAACAGGCCGCCCAGCAGACCTTTCTTCTGCGATGATCCGCTGCCACCGTTACTCGTAATCCCAGGAAACAGCCCGCTGATGATCGTGTTCACACCCTTGTCCAGCGCATTCACTTTCAGGGCCGACATACGATCATCCTGCGCATTGGAAATCTCATGGTCATAGGGAACGACCGCCAGCACAGGCGGCGCCCACCCATAACTTTGTACCAATTCCTGATAGAACTGCGTCGCGGTCAGCCGCGAGCGGTCACTCACCTGGTTCAACACCATGAAGATCGACTCCTGCGGAATACGATGTTCGTTCCGCATTCGCTCCATCAGCAGCACCAGCAAATGCCGCGTCGCCGCCAGGTCAGCCAGCGTAGGCCGCGCCACGATCACCGCCGTGTTCGCGGCCATCAGGGGGTGAAGTGTCCAAATGCCTTCCCCATGCGGCAGGTCCAACAAGACCGCCGCGTAACTGCGCGTCCAGCTTGCCATTACCAATGAGTGCAGTGAGTTGGCTTCGGATTTGCCGGCAGCCGATGATTCGGCTGCACGGGCATATTCCACAGAGTTTTCCGGCGCGACGATCACCTCTAACCCTTCCTTCGTCTGGATCGCGCTGGCAAAGCCATCCCCAGGACGAGCAAAATACTCCCCCGCGTTGGGCGAGTAGCGCAGGTTCAAGTGCATCACCGCCGCAGCCGGCAGGTCAAACGACATCAGCAAAGAACGAACATTCATCTGCACCGCCAGCTTGTATGCAATGCTTTCAGCCAGCGTTGAGCGACCGGCGCCACCTGCGCCCGATAGGAACGCAACCACGCGCGTCCCCGTTACCGCAGTCGCGGCCCGGAAACCCATGGCACTCTGCATCGAGCCCTGCGCCGCGCCTTTGGCCCGTTCAGTGGTGACCGCCGAATATCCGGTTTGGATCAATTCGCCCCAGTTCACCGGGAGCGTGTACACACCGCGCACGACCGCCGCGCTTTCAAGCGCCCCGCGAAACTCACCGTGCGCTTGCTGCAATGTCACAATCGCTACCCCGTTCCAGATCTGCATCCTCGCCATCACTGCGATCAATGTTTCCGGGCTGGGCGCGATCTCAGCTTGTACAATCAATAAGGCCGGCCTCAACTGTTCCAGATTCTTCTCGAAAGAGGCCCAATCTGTCACAATCGTTGCCACAGTAAAGCGGGTGTCTGTCTGAAATGCCGGCATCATCTGGTAGTAAACAACCTCGCTAGGGCCGGCCAGCATCGTCAGCACCTTTGAGTCCTGATTTAACATCTGCTCTCCTTCTTTCTGCTTATGGCGCAGGAGTCATCGTCGGCAGCAGCGTCGGCTCCAATGTGACTTCGGGCGTAGCAGTCGCCGGCACTTCGGTCGGAGCTACGAACATCATCGTCGGCGTAGCCGCCGCATCAGGTTGGTTGTCCCGACTGTTGATCGTCTTATACAGGTCTGCCAGGTTCAGGGTCAGAATGTCGCTGCCTTCCATCACCAGGCCGCCGCTCGGCTCCAAGGCCAGGTACACGCCACCAAAGCGATCCAATGCGGCAATCAGGGTAGCAGGGTTCACGAACAGGCCAGGCGCAATCTCCACCGGAGTCGTAGGAACGTCCAGCACAATCGCGCCGGAGTCGTCACTCATGGTGGACGATGTGGCAAACATCTCTTCTTGACTCGCACCCGCCGGCACTTCCTGGTACTGGAAGGACTGCGGGACCATCAGCACGCGCACACCGCTGATCGAAATACGGCCCAAAGGCCCCATGATCGGCTCAGGCGTAGGAGTCGGAGAGGGAGTCGCAGTCGGACCACCCGCTACATCGACATCTTCACCAAGGATCACCGAAGGGTAACTCAGCACGGTCGCTAAACTCGCTTGGGCACTCAGCACGTCCGGGGTCAGCAAACCGATGATCGTCACCGTCTGCCCAGGGCGCAGTAAGCCGGCCACACCGCTGGAACGATCCACGTTGACCGCAATCGCCACATGCCCAGGCTCCAGCTGCGCAGGAATACCCGCTTGCGCGTTATCGCCCAACACAGAAGACGTAATCGCGTCGCCGGCGGCACGCTGCACCGCCAGCATTTGCCCGGTCACTTCTTCAACCGTCTTGAACGCATCCCCAGGCCGGCCACCCGCCGGCACCGTGCGCACTTCCACCAGGTCAGCGGTCAGCACCGTACCAGGCGCAATCGCCACTTTCGCTACCACCATTGATGTGGGCCGGATGACCCCGTTCAACAGCAAAATCGTCAGCAAGCCAATCGCCACCGCTAACACGATGGG
>CAZMMI010000419.1:0-3526 GCA_964567255.1 uncultured Anaerolinea sp. | reverse complement strand
GATGGCGGCAAGTCCTATGCCACGGTTGAATCTGCCCAGAAATGGCTGCAAATGTGGGCCGATATGCGCGCCGAAGGCTTAATCCCCGATGCGGATACGACCGCGACCTATGGCGAGAGCGGGCCGGATAACTCTGCGCTCGTGGCCGGCAAAGCGGTCATCGGTCTGATCTGGAGCAACCAGGCTGCTGCCTACCAGGCGGCCATGACCGATACCCTCGGTATGACCACCCTCCCCGATGGCGGCGACCCCGCTTATGCGATCCAGATGAGCCAGTACCTTGCCATCAGCAAGGACAGCAAGAATAAGGAAGCCGCGGCGCTGTTCATCAACTTCTTCGTGACCCGCCCCGAGGCAGGCGCGATCCTGCAGACCAACCGCGGCGTGCCTTGCTCGCCGGTTGTCCGCCAGGCAATCGATGTTGGCGCTACCCCGACCGATGCGGAAGTTTATCGCATCTACGACGCGGTTGCTTATCGCACTGTGCCGCAGGGCCCGAACCTGCCCAACGACCAGGAGTTCGTGAGCGAGCTGGCGTTGATCGGCCAGGCGGTCGGTTTCGGCCAGACCTCGGTTGAAGACGCTGCTGTGGAATTGCAAGCCTTGATTGATCGCCTGATCGTTAAGTAAACTTGTGCCGTATGATGTAAAAAAGGGCGCGGGGCCGCAAGGCTCCGCGCCTTTTGCTTTTCTTCCCCTCAATTTACTTTCGGAATACCGCGTCGCACCCTGGTGGGTGGCTGGTGGTTTGGTCCTTGACAAAGTCATTATATTGGCGTAGAATACTCTGTAGTGCAGAGTACTCTAATGGAGATTAGATATGAACATTTCACCGCATGAAGCAGAAGAAGCACTGGCCACAATTCAACGGGTATCGAAGAAGACCCGCCAATCGATCGCCAGTAGTGGCGCGGACACTTCTCTGATAGTTACGGGACTGATCTGGCTGATCGGTTTTGTTTGCACTCAATTCCTCTCAGGAGCCATCCTCATCTATATATGGGTGGGCATAAGCTTGCTGGGGTTGGGCGTTGCAACCACCCTGGGGATGCGAAGAGGGAAGCGCATGCGCAGCCCAACGGCTGGGGCGACAGCGAAACGCATTGCGCTGGTGTGGCTCTTATTGTGGGTGTACTGCGTTTCCGCGATTGCGATCGCCTGGCCGATGGATGGGAACCAGATCACTCTCTTGATCGTTCTCTTCGTTATTTTGGGATGGATGGCGATGAGCTTGCTGCTCTTCCTGGCTCCGATATGGCCAGGCCTGATCCTCATTGCTGCGATGCTGTTGGGATATTTTTTCGTGCCAGCGTGGTTTAACTTGTGGATGGGGCTTTTGGGCGGCGGTGGTTTGATCGCCTTGGGTTGGTATATTCGGTCAAGGTGGTGATGCGATGCCGGAATTAAACGAAATTATTCACCAACCAGTACGACTAAGGATCATGGCAGCGCTGGTGACCCTGGAATCGGGCAGCGAAGTGGATTTCACCTATTTGCGCGAGCTGTTGGATGTCACTGACGGGAATTTGGGCGCCCACTTGCGCAAGCTGGAAGAAGCCGGGTATATTGCCACCAACAAGATGTTCGTTGATCGCAAGCCGCGCACGTTTGTTAGCGTGACTCCGGCAGGGCGGAAGATCTTTGATGAGCATGTGGCAGCGTTGGAAGCGATTTTGAAAAGTAAGTGAGGAAAGTATGGACGCGGTGATTGCAGTCGAAGGGCTGCGCAAAGTGTATGGGACTACCGTGGCTGTGGACGGGGTCACGTTTGAAGTGACAAAGGGCGAGATCTTTGGAATGGTTGGGCCGAATGGGGCCGGGAAGACCACTACCATCGAGTGTATCGAAGGGCTGCGTAAGGCAGACGGAGGGAAGATCAGCGTTTTGGGGCTGGACCCGCAGCTGAATGAAAAGAAGCTCCGAAAATGCACGGGTTTACAACTCCAGCAGTCCAACTTGCCGGATCGGATGCGCGTTTGGGAAGCGCTGGATATGTATTCGTCATTTTATGAGAGCGCTGTGGACTGGCGCGAACTGATGGCCCAGCTTGGACTGGACGAAAAGCGCAACTCGCCCTTCGGAAAATTGTCGGGAGGTCAAAAGCAGCGCTTGTTCATTGCCCTGGCGCTTTTGCCAGATCCGCAAATTGTCTTCCTGGATGAATTGACGACCGGTTTGGACCCGCAGGCGAGGCATGCGATCTGGGATTTGGTGCGCGAAGTGCAGGCTCGGGGAAAAACTGTGTTCTTAACCACCCATTTCATGGAAGAAGCCGAGCGGTTGTGCGACCGGGTGGCGATTCTGGATCACGGCAAGATCGTGGCTCTGGATAGCCCGGCGGGGTTGATCCGCGGGCTGGAGGCAGAAGAGCGGATTGTATTCAGCCTGGATGGCAAGCTGCCGTCAGGGTTTGCCGAAAGCCTGTCCGGCGAGGTGCATGTTGAGGTCGAGGGTCAGCAAGTCATAATCTATGGGAAGAATGGACGCAAGAACCCTCTGGTGGGTGAGGTGGTCAACCAGTTGACTCAACAAGGGTTGGCATTCCGGAATTTGCGCACCGAGCAGCCCAACCTGGAAGATGTGTTCTTGAGCCTGACAGGGCGGGCGATGAGAGAATGAGGTGTACGATGAAAAGCCTGATGAAAATGACCTGGATGGAGGCAAAACTGTTCCTTCGCGAACCGGTGAGCGCCTTCTTTACTTTGATTTTTCCACTGTTGATGTTGTTTATCTTTGGCAGCATCTATAACAGCCAGCCGGAAGGCGTTCCGGGCGGAGCAGGGATGATTGGCCCGCTAATTCCCTCGTTCACGGCAATGATCATCGGAATGGTGGGGCTAATGTCGGTAACCATCACCATGGCTACCTACCGGGAGAATGGCATCTTGCGGCGGCTGCGGACCACGCCGGTCAGTCCGCTGGTGGTCATGGGGGCGCAGGTGATCGTGGTGTTTGTGATGACGGTGTTGGGCATGATCTTGCTGATGGTAGCCGGGAAGCTGTTTTACCATGTGCGCACCGAGGGCAATATCTTGAGCTTCATGGCCGGAATGGTGTTGAGCAGCCTGAGCTTCTTTGGGCTGGGCTTCATTCTGGCCGGGACCCTGCCCAACGCGCGCATGGCGCAAATTGTGGCGATGGTGTTGAATTATCCCATGCTGATCCTCTCCGGGGCAGCCTGGCCGCGGGAGTTGATGCCGGAAACAGTGCAGAAGATATCGGCCTTCGTGCCGCTGACGTACGTGGTCAATCTGCTGCGCGGGTTGTGGAATGGAGAAGCGTGGAGCGAGCACTTGTTGAACGTCGGGGTGCTGGCGGTGATGCTGATCCTGGGAGTGGTTATCTCGGTGAAGACCTTCCGCTGGGAGTAAGGGAACGTTTACCCAATCAAAAATCCGGCGTGATCGCGCCGGATTTTTGATTGGGTACAGTGAGTTTTTTAATTAAGGCAGCTTGTTCCCGGCTGCCAGATAGATCTCGTACCATTCCTGGCGGGTGAGGGTGAAATTGGAAGCCTGGCACGAGT
>CAZMMI010000418.1:0-3529 GCA_964567255.1 uncultured Anaerolinea sp. | reverse complement strand
TCCAGAATCACCCATCTTGTGGACACAACCACCGACCCCGGCAGGCGCGGGTCGGTCTGGCGCAACGTGATGCGCACGTTGGTCGGACCACTCACATTATAGGGAATCTCCAGGTAGAACGGGCTGTGGCTAATCTCAGGCGTAGGCGGGTCTACCGTAAACTTCTTGGTCGTAATCGCCGCGCCGTTTTCTGTCACCAATTCCACCGTCAGGCTTTGTTCATTCATCGGGCGCGCCAACCCGCTCACAATTAGCGTGCCGCCGGAAATGATCAGCCCGTCTTCGGGATAGCGCACAATGAACGGTTCCTGGGTCACCGCCGATGGGAAAATCTCTGCTCGCCCCACCGATAGCAGCACCACTTGCACCGACATCAGATAAAGCACCCGCCCGGCGCTGTCATTGGTTACCACTTGCAGCCGAGCCGTTTCGGCAGCCGTCTGAATTTCAAACGGAATCTGCGGGTAGAAAGAGATCGAGCGGCCCATATAGCCCGAGAAATCCTTCACCTGCCGGGCAATCAAGCGCCCGTCCTCGCCGATCAATTCCACGCGCACTAACCCGTCCTCGCCCGGCACGGCATAAATTTCGGCCTGAATGGGGGATGTGACCCGCGAGAGCAGCCCCGGTCGTGAGATATACAACCTCGGCGCGGGCGGCAAGGGGGTGTTGGTAATCGTGGGGGTGTTCGTGATGGTCGGCGTGCGGCTGGGCACACGCGTATTGGTCGGAATGCGCGTGTTGGTGGGCGCGGGCCCCGGCGTCGCCGTGTCACCGGCCGTTGGGGTGCGGCTGGGAGCGCGCGTTTTGGTCAGCGTCGCCACCAGGCTGGGCGTAGGCGAAGAAGGGTCCAGCGTAGGTGTTTCGGTGATGGTGGGCGTCACCGAAGGCGTAAGGGTGAAGGTAGCCGAGGGCGTCATGGTGGCGGTGAACAGGTTGTTGAACGAAGCCCCGCCCTGGCAGCCGCCCATTGTCTGCGCCACAAGCATGAACAAAACGAGCATCCCGGCGAATTTTCTACGACTCATATTCCGTCTCATCCTGCCACCTGTGGCATGATCTGCCGCGCGAAGGTATTCATGGCTCGTTCTCGCTCCGCCTGGCTCTCTGTCAGGAAGTGCAGCACAGCGTAATTCACTCCTGCGGCTGCGTAAGCGCGCAGCCCTTCCGCCACCTGCTCTGCCGAGCCGGAAAGCGGGACGCCATCGACTGTCTGGCTGCCCAACGCCACCCGCAACCGTGGCGCCACCGTGAAGGGCCGCTGGCCGATGAGCGGATGGGCCACTTTCAAAAGCCGTTCGATTTCAACTGGGGGCAAGTCGACAGGGTGCCAGCCATCTGCCAGCAGCACCGCCCGGCGCAGCGCGCGCGCCGAATTGCCCGCCACCCACAGCGGCGGCCCACCCGGGCGCAGCGGTCCCGGCGCAAAAGCCACCTTCTCAAAATGGTAATGCTTTCCCTGGTAACTCACCACCCGGTTGCCGCGCCACACCGTGCGCAGCACCTGCATGGCTTCATCCATGCGCTTGCCACGATTGGTAAAGGCGTACCCCAGATTGGCGTATTCGCCCTTCGACCAACCAATTCCCACCGCCAGCATCGTTCGCCCACCGGAAAGCACGTCCAGCGTGGCCAAAGCCTTGCCCGCTTCCAAGGGGTTGCGCTGCGGCAGCACCAGCGCCGACACGCCCAGCTTGACCCGCGCCGTCAACCCCGCCAGGTAGCCAAGCGTGGTCAGCGCTTCAAAGATGGGCGTGTACGCCGCCGATTCCTCTTCCGGTAAGGCCAGGTGGTCGGTCACCCAGACGGAATCAAAGCCCAGGCTCTCGGCTGCCAGCGCAGTATCTACGGTTGCCAGACGCCCGGCCTGCGCGCCGTAATTGGGAAGAATTACGCCAAATTGCATAAAATCTTACAGCCCGTAGATCTGGCTGTACTTTCCTTTCAAGTAGCGCAAATACGCCGGGGCCGCGATCTTTGACCCTGTCACCTTCTGCACCAGAACTTGCGGCTCAAACTTGGAACCCGCATTGTGGATATGCACCCGCAGCCAGTTGAGTAAAGTGTCGAATTTGCCCTGCTCGATATCGCCTGGCAGGTTCGGCAGGTCGCGCTGAATGCGCTCCCACAGTTGGGCAGAGACCAGGTTTCCCAAAGCATAGGTCGGGAAGTAGCCAAAATAGCCCGCCGACCAATGCACATCCTGCAACACGCCGTGGGCGTCGTCGGGCGGGGTCAGGCCAAAGAACTCCTGCATGCGCGCGTTCCACGCTTCGGGCAGGTCCTTCACCTGCAAGCTGCCCTCAATCAGGGCCAACTCCAGTTCAAAGCGCAGCATAATGTGCAAGTTGTAGGTAGCCTCGTCTGCCTCCACGCGGATCAGCGAAGGTTCCACCCGGTTGACGCCCTTGTAGAAAGTTTCCAGGCTGACATTGCCCAACTGGGCCGGGAATTTGCTTTGCAGGCGGCTGTAAAAATGCTTCCAGAAGGGCAGCGAGCGCCCCACCAGATTTTCCCACATGCGCGATTGCGACTCGTGCACCGCCATCGAAGCGCCATCGGCCAACGGCGTGCGCCGCAAAGACGGAGAAAACCCCAGCTCATACAGGGCGTGACCGCATTCGTGCATCGTGCCAAAAAGCGCCGTGCCGATGTAATCCGGTTGCACCCGCGTGGTGATGCGCACATCCCCGCTGCCAAAACTGGTAGTGAAGGGATGCGCAGATTTGTCCTGCCGCCCTCGCTCCCAATCGTAACCAAAGCGGGTAATCACTTCCACGCCAAAATCCCATTGGGCCTGTTCATCATACTTGAATTTCAAAAAGGACGAATCCACCTGTGGTTTGGCTGCGATTGCCTTCACCAAGGCTACCTGTTCGGGGCGCAGTTCGGCGAAAATGGCCTTCACTTCTGCCGTCTTCATCCCGCGCTCGAAATCATCCAGCAGCGGATCGTAGACATGCTCGTAAGGCGCGAAGAAGCTGGCATACTCGCGGCGCATTTCTACCACGCGCTCAAGGGACGGCTGGAACGAAGCGAAATCGTTGTTCTGGCGAGCCTTCACCCAGGCTTCTTGCGAAAGCGTGGTCAACTGGGCATAATCGCTCACCCAGCGACCAGGCACCTTGGCATTCTTTTCAAAGCCGTGCTTGGTCACCCACACCAGGCAAGCATCATCCGATTCGGGGTCCAGCCCTGCCGCATAAGGCTCCAGGTCCGCCAGCAAGTTCGCCATCTCATCCGAGGTCGCCATCTCGTGCCCAATGCGCGCCAGCGTCGCCAGTTGATTACCGCGGTCCTCTGCCCCTCCGGGCGGCATATAGGTCTGCTGATCCCAACCCAGAACGGCCGAGGCGCGCCCCAGATCGTTGATCTCACCCAACAAGGCTTTGAGGCGTTGCAGTTTCTTTTCCACAAGGAGTCCTTTCCTAATGAAAGACCTGACTTTACTGCTCAGCCCCTTTTGGGGAAGAGGCCGAATTTGTGGTGTTTGGCGGGGCGAAGCCCCACCAAACACCACAAATTCGGG
>CAZMMI010000417.1:0-3536 GCA_964567255.1 uncultured Anaerolinea sp. | reverse complement strand
AAATGCGGGTCTCGCCACGCCGATTCCCAATGAACCACTATTTCAGGCTGAAGGTGAAGATGAGCACGCCGGCGGACAAAACCACCCACCAGTAGGATGCCAGGGCGGGGATCAAATTGGGGGATGTTTTCAACAGCAGCCCTGCCAGCATCACCACTGCTCCCGCTCCAACCAGCCACCAACTGGCAATTTTAACCATCGGTTGGGGGCCTGGAGGAGGCGGCGCATCGCTCTTGGGTTTACGCGGGGCCTTCATGCGCTCCAACTCTGCTGCTCTGCGCTCCTGCGCCCGCCGTCCGCGCAGTTGGATGAGGCGGACATAGAAAAACACAATACTAAGGATGACAACCAACATGCCAATATCAAATTTCATGAGACCTCCCAAGCTTTTTTTGAGTGATTAAGCCCGATTCTTGGGCTGAGTCATTTCAAGGATCCGGTGTTTGAATTCTTCAAATGAAGCCGCCGGTCCTGCGCCCAGCGAAACAAAGAGCGCCCGCGGGGTCAGGTCGCCCAGTTCTGTGCCGTGCTCAAACTCGTCTTTTGAGCGCTTGACCAGCCCCACAATGCGCGTGGAGGGCAGCCGCAGCCAGGCAAAGCGTTTTTCGGGATTGCGAATGAGCGCCAGGAAGTGCATTTCACCTTCCTGACGGGGCGGGGGTAGGGTGATGAAGACAATCCGCGTTTTAGGTGAGCGTTCTTCAACGATGAACTTTGTGCCGGCAAACGGCACCAGCATCTCTGTCGGGAGCTGGCTGCCCACATGCTTCCACCAAAAATCAAGGAACTTCATCCCGTCCCGATCGATATACTTCATAAACTCATCGGTCTGCGAGTGAAACAGCGCCGGAATGACATCATAGCAAAAGTTGTAATGCTGGCTTCTCTTCTTGTCCATCGATCTCCATAAAGTTCACCGAATTCGAGGTGTTCGTGGCGCGGGTAGCACCAAAGTTAACCGAGGAGACGGTATCGCGCCCTTTGGGCGTCTAAGAAAAAAGGGTACCAAGGAGTTTCTTTTTATGAAGCGGGCGAAGCCCGCAATTCACAACTAACCACGGTTTGGCGCAGTGTTGCCGGTTGCAAAGCGCCCGCAAACACCTCAAATTCGGGTCGTTTCTACAAAGGACTTGGGTAGTTACAAGCTCCCGATATCGCCTCCCCCAGCAGGAGATTGGATACCGGGAGCTTCTACTCACAACAGTCAGGTCGGCGAGCCTACTTATTGACGGCTTTGCGTTCGACCGGGGGTTTGAAGATCACGAAGATCAGGTTGATGAGAATGCCCAGCACCGCGGCAAAAGCGATGGCGGGCAGGCCATCGGGGAAGACCCTGCCAACGGGGAAGGGGATCATGCTGTTGGCGAAACCGATGTTGCCACCGATGCCGACAATCAGAATGACCGCGCCGATGGCCAACTGGCGAGGATCATACAGGTTGACCTTCTCCGAGATCATCAGGGCAATACCTTGCATGCCGATGACGCCAAACAGGTAGATGGACAGGCCGCCGCCCACTGCCGAGGGCATGGATTGGACGATATCGGCCAGTGGGCCGACGAAGGCCAGCAAGATGGCAATCACGCCGGCTGTCATCAGCGCGGGGCCGGAGTAGTTGCGGGTGATGACCATCAACGAGTTGTTCTCGCCGTAGTTTGTTCCGGCAACCGAGCCAAACAAACCGTTGACGATGTCATCCAAACCATCCAGGATGAAGTTCAGGCCGATGTACTGGGACAGGTTGTACTTCTCGCGGCCCTGTTCTTCGGCCAAATGGTCGACGTACAAACTGATCTGGTACAGGTGCGCCGTGGACTCGGGGATGGTGGCGATGGCCATGATGCCGATGCCTACGATGGCTGTCAGGGTCATGGGATCGTTGAACACCGGCAAGTTGAAGGTGGGCACGCGGAAGAGGTCGCCCCAGGTGATGTTGACCAGCCCAAAGGGGATGGCGATCAGGTACCCGGCGATGGCGCCCAAGAGGATGGGCAGCATGCCGATGAAGCCCTTGCCCTGGAGGTACACAGAGAGGCAAATCGTGATCACCAGGGTGAGCAGGGCAACGATGAACTCGTTCACCTGCGGGCCGCCGGTGGGGCCGGTGATGCCGGTTGCATTGTTCAACGCCGCCAGGCCCAGGCCGATACCGATGGAGCAGGCCACCGGGCCGGTGACGGAGGGAGGCAGGATGATATCGATGGCCTTCTTGCCGCCAGCAACGCGGATCAGGAAACCCACGATGATGTTGATGACGCCGGTAGCGATGAAGCCTGCCTGGACAACCGACAGCAGGTGCGGGTCGGCCAGCTCGCCAAACGAGGTTTTGGTGATAGCCATCACCGCGGCGAGATAGCTGAAGCTGGAACCGTAATACAGGGGGATAAACTTGCCGATGGTCAGTTTGGAACCGAGCAGCGCCAGGATGGTGCCCACGCCCGAAATGAGCAAAACAGTGGGGACGGGGAAGCCCATCAACAGCGCCACCAGGACTGTGGCAGGGAACATCGTCAAAACGTGCTGGAAACCCAGCAGGACCATCTGCCCAAAGGGAGGTGTGTCATTAGGCAGATATCCAAACACTTTTTCTTTTTCTTTTTTGGCCATGAGGAAAATTCTCCTATTACATCGCGGACTGCAAATTTTTGGCAATCAGAAAATCAACCATTACCCTTTTTCTCAAGACACCTCCTTTCGCAGTCCTATCCTTCTCCCCTTCCCGATAGGAACAACCCCCGAACTTTGAACTATGCATTGGAAAACCATCAGACTCAGCAACCAGCACTGAATACAACACCTTTTTCATCTGGTCGATTTGCGTCCAGCATCAATTGGGCATCCCCTGATTGCCTTCGCCTGCCTCAGCTAACCTCGCCAATTGTCCCTCATTCGCCGCCATACGGGCTTTCAACGTTTCGTCCAGCGCTTTGAAAACTTGCTTGACCAGCTTCTGGGCGGCCCGGTCAATGATGCGCGGACCTACGTTGGCCAGCGCTCCCCCCGCTTTTGCTTCGCCCACATACTTGAGCAGGGTGCTGCCGACCGCCTGATCAACAAAACTCAAATGCAGCGTGCCAGTGGCAAAAGCCCGTCCGGCGCGTCCCTCCAGAATCAAGGTACACGATTCGGGCGCCACCTCATCAGTCACCTCCAGCTTGCCCAGAAACATTCCCGAGACCGGTCCAATGCGGATGTTGATCGTAGACTCGTAATGCGCATCGTCGATCTTGGTCAGCGATTGGGTATTGGGCAAGGCCGAAGCCAATACCTCGGGGTCCTGGAGCATCTGGTACACCTTATCACGTGGGCCGCTAAACAAATGTTCACCAACAATATTCATTCAGCCATCCTCATGCCGATCAAATTATTAATAACTACCTTGACAATATCATAATTCATTTTCGAGCTTGTAACCCCACCCCCGCCCCTCCCCGCTGGCAAAACTCCTCGGAAAATTCAGCCCATGAGCGGGGAGGGGAGGAGATTTCGCAAAAGTGAGGGGCTTTCAGCCCCTCACTTTTGCAGAATTCTTTCCC
>CAZMMI010000416.1:0-3570 GCA_964567255.1 uncultured Anaerolinea sp. | reverse complement strand
TGATGCTTACGGTGGCTTCATCCGCGTTCCTGGCCAACGGTATCTCCTATTTCACCATGAGCGCCCACCTGTTGCTCAACCTCGCCTTTGCGATGCTTCTCCTGGAGCTTACGCCCTGGCGTCTTTTTCTGGCAGGCCTCGTGGGCTCCCTGGCTTTGGTGTTGCACAACCCCGTTCCTCATTTTGCCTTTGCCTTCCCTTGGGTAATCTGGATTGCCCTGAAGCCGAACCGGTCCCGCAATCTTGGGATCCTTTTTGCCGGTTATCTTCCCATCTCGCTGCTTCTGGGTGTGGGGTGGATGTGGCTCAGAGTCTTCCTCGGCAAAAGCGGGGCCGCAGTTCTTGCCGATCAGACGCAAGGATTGGCAAATTCGCCAACCGGAATGATTCCCGGCTTCTTTGCGAAACTATCGGAAAATGTATCCACCGCTTTTGGTCTCCCCGGATGGCCGGTTCTGCAGGCCAGGATTTATGGATTCCTGAAAGTATTTGCCTGGTGCATCCCTGGCCTGCCCATCCTGGCAATTTGGGGAGCCCGCAGGCCCAAACCTTCGCCGCATCTTGCCCTCTGGGGATGGTCGGCGGTATCTACCTTGGTAATCTACTTCTTCGTTCCGGTTGACGGGGGACACGGCTGGGGTTTCCGATATTTTCATTCCGCCTGGTTGGCCCTGCCCCTTCTGGCGACCTCATTTCTGACCCACCCGGGATTGAAAGCGGCCCTTTCCTGGAAAAAATACGTATGCACCCTTTCCCTGCTCAGTATGCTCTTTTGTACCGCTCAACGGTTTACCCAGATTAAGGGGCATATCGAACACCACCTGTCCCAGTTACCGGCTTTTGAGAACGAGAAAAACTATCTCTGCATCCTAAACGTCAGGTATCTCTCCATGGGGCATGATCTGATTCAGAACGACCCCTTTCTCGGGAACCGGGTCATTTTCCTGGAAAGCCTTAATGAGCCACTGGACCATGCCATGGTCGCCACGCTATTCCCCACCGCAAAAATGGTGCAGCGGATTGCGCAGTATACGGTCTGGGAAATTCCGGATGGTGCGATTGCTATCGAAAAGGCCCCTTGAATCCGATGAAGCCAACTGCAGGGGATAATGCAGCCTCGGTTAATGTCAGGACCATGCAGAAATTCGGATTCGTATCGATTCATTACCGATGATTTTTTGATGACACATCCCATTCTGGTTTCCATTATCGTTGTTAACTATAACGGTTTCCATGACATAGATGAATGCCTCGACTCTCTGTGCAGGGATTTCTCGGTTCACCGCAGAGAAATCATAGTCGTTGATAACCACTCAACGGATGCTAGCTCCGAGGTAATAAACAGATACGCAGCCAGTGCGAGCTCCATTGAAACGCTCTATTTGCCGCAGAATCTTGGATATGCGGGAGCGGTTAACGCCGGCCTCAGGCTCTCCCACGGAAAATACGTAGCCGTTTTGAATATGGATCTGACCGTTGTACCCGGTTGGCTCGACCCCCTCGTAGAATTCATGGAAAACCATTCAAGCGTGGGAGCCGTCAATCCGCTGATCCTCTTGTACGCTTTGGAAGACAAAATCAACGCTCTCGGCCAAAGCGTCCATATAACCGGTTTGGGGTTCAATCAGGGATTAAACTGGCCCATTATGAAGGCGGGAAAGGATCCGGTGCGGCTGTCCGGATTGCATGGCAGCGCCCTTCTTATCAGACGTCAACTTCTGGATGTGATGGGCGGATGGGATGAAAGTGGTTTTTTGTACCACGAAGACGTTGAGTTGTCTTGGATGATGCACCTATTGGGTTATCAGATGTATTGCCTGCCCCAATCTATAGTAAAACACAAATATCACCTGAGCATGAACCCCAGAAAGTTGTTTCTTTTGGAGAGAAACCGATTACTGCTGCTATTAAGCCATCTCCAAATTCCCACGCTGCTTTTTCTTGTTCCGTTTCTTGTTTTAACGGAATTCATGATATTGATTTTTTCGATATGGCGGGGATGGGGTTATTTTAAGGCGAAGTGCAGAGCCTATTCGGAACCCTTTCGAAGGACTTCCTTTGTCATGGCCAGACGGCGACAGATTGCAGTATTGCGCAAGAAATCCGATTGGTTTGTTCTACGACAACTTTGCTGGAATTACAGGTGGGATCAAATCAAAATTTTGGGGATGGAAAAATTTCACAAAAAAGTCTTGCGCAAGGATACCATTCCCATCAATTAACGCCTCATAGTATCGCGCATAAATCGTATCTTTCACCCTGGTGGCAACGCACATCAGGACTCATCGTAAAAGGATGTGTCGTTTAGTTTCAAACCGGGCATCGAAGAAATATTCGCATTTCGAGCTTTGACGTCGGAAGTCCAATAGCCATGGTAATCGAGCGAAACCAGTTATAGGTGATTGATATGACCCATGATCCCGTTGAAATCTCTGTTCTTTTGCCCGCATACAACGAAGCGGACGCCATCGCTCATGTAGTCGCGAATATTCAAGATACCCTTCGCCATTCGTATGAAATTATTGTGGTCGATGACGGATCCACCGATGATACCGCAAAAATTGCTAAGCGAAGCGGATGCAGGGTTGTCCAATATGGAAGGAACCGCGGCAAAGGCTTCGCAATACGCGCCGGGGCGCAGTTTGCATGCGGGCGCAATCTGATCATCATGGATGCGGATGCTACCTACCCCGCAGAAGCAATACCAGAAATCATTGCATTGCTACAAAACTGCGACATGGTGCGTTGTCGCAGGCAGGAAAACCGAACAAACATCCCTTTAATAAACCGACTCGGAAACCTGGTCTTTGATAAGCTGCTGGCCGCTCTTCATGGCCTTGAGGGTCCGGATCATCTCAGCGGACTTTACGGCTTTAGATTGGATGCATTTCGCAAGTTGGACCTGAAGGCCGATGGATTTGACATTGAGGCGGAAATAGGAGTGAAGGCCCGGAAAAAGGGTTTAAGCATTGAGACATATCCTATTGAATATCGCCCAAGATTGGGAGTTAAAAAGCTTCGTCCCTGGAGAGACGGATGGATCATATTCAGTCGGATATTCTCCCTGGCATTACTCTTCAACCCCTTCCTTTTCTTTATTGTTCCCGCCATTTTTCTGCTGTTGGCAGCCGGCATCGGTGCGGTGACCCTCAGTCGTGGTCCCATCATTACGCCCTATTTTGGCCTGAGCGTCCACAGCTTCATTCTGGCAAATCTAGGGATACTCGGTGCCTTTCAGCTTTTAACCTTTGGGATTATCACGTCTCTATATAGCGTTGAATTCGAACAAATAACGCCCCCCTGGCTATATTTTTTTACGTCAAAGCGATTGAGAATTGCCGGGGTTCTGATCGGGTTTGTGCTTTTGTTGTGTGGCCTCTTACGTCTGTGTCATATCGTTCTGCATTGGCTGTCTGTTGGTGCGGGCCCCTTCTTTGAAACCAATGATCTGGTATTTGCGGCAACCTTGGGGATTTGGGGGCTTCAGATCATGTCGACAGGGCTGTTTCTGACTATTTTTTCAAACCGAATTAATAATAGGGAAAAGGAACTAAATCTGGTTCGCGAGGA
>CAZMMI010000415.1:0-3572 GCA_964567255.1 uncultured Anaerolinea sp. | reverse complement strand
GGGTCGTTGAAACCCAGGGTCGCATAGCGCGAGCCGAACTTCTGCGCGCTCTGGAAGAAGCACACAATCTTGCCTTCTCTGGCATAAGCGGGCATACCGTACCAGGTTTTGGGCATCAGCTCCGGCGCGCTGCTGGTGATGATCTCATGCAGCCGTTGGGCCATGCCGCGCTCCGGCTCCGGCATCTCGGCAATCTTTTCCAGCAGGGCGCTTTCTCCCGCCGCCCGGTCCTTTTCGGCACGCGCCTCCGCTTTCATTTCTTTCGCACGCTCCTTCATGGCGGCGCGTTCCTCAGCGGTGAATCCCGCGTTTTGTTGATCGCTCATAAAAATCTCCTTTCCGTTTGACCCTTCATGCTAAAGGTGAGTCCGCATCGTAAGGGCAATTCATGAATTGCCCTTACGATGCGGACATTCGATGAGTGGGCACCCTGTTATTGTAGAACAAAAATTCTTTACTGTCAAGATCAAAATTATCCTAATTTATTCTGCACCAATTGAAGGATTCCTCGCCAAATGGAAGCACAACGGTCAGGGCCGCAGTTCAGAACTTGATTCCGGCCTTACTTTAATCAACCAACCTTCTTCCCCTCCCACCAGTCCAACACGCGCAGTGCTCGCAGCGTGTTCCAGCGGCTGGGGCTGCCTGGTTTTTCCATCTCGAAATACGTCTTCCCCGCATGACGGCTGCCCAAAAGCCATTTTCCATCGCGGGTTTGTTTTTGGCGCACAAGATCAACGGCTCTCTGGCACCTGATGTCTCTGACCGTTTGCATCGCGCTGAGGGTGTCCAATACTGTCAAGATGTCATAAAACCAATACGGAGGAAATGAAAAGGATATCCACTGACTTTTTATCGGGGTCTGATCGCCCAGGCCAAGGTTGTGCTCCAGCAGGAAATCCAGCCCCTTTTGCATCGCAGAAGATACTGCCGTGTCTTTTTCCTGTGCGTGACATCTGCGGTATTGGTGCAAAGCCTCCAGAACAAGCAAGGTGGTTTCAAAAGTATAGTCCACAACAGATGCTGATTCGTTAGGAAACCAGTTGCCCTCATCGCTTTGCAGGCGCGCCAAAAACGACGCGATCTTTGGCAGCGCCGCTCCACCATGCCCAAAATAGCTGCAAAGCGACAAAACAATTGCCGTGACGCCCAGGTCCGAGACATCTTGTTTGGCCGAAAAGCGAATTTCCTCCTGCCGGTAGAGCCCTTTGGTGAGCAGTTGCTCGCACCCGCGGAGAGCTTGTGGATTGCCAGGAGGCAGGCCCAGAATCTTCAACAAGTAGAGCGAATAGGTGGTTGAAATCCACTTGCCATTGTAAAGGCTGCGGTTCCACAAGCCATCTTCATCTTGAAAATGCAGAAGCCGGGCACACCACCCACGAAGCGCGAGCTGCCTGCGCTCTTCTTCGTAAAGGGCCGGTGTTTCATGCAGAATATCTTTCCTGACCTGCCAGCGGATAGCGGGGTCGCTGTCCAAGAGCCAGTTAATAGTTTCCTGTTGAATTTCCACTTTTTTCACAGGCCACCAAAGCTCATCACGAATCATCGGTGAATGAATGAGGCGCTTAGGGTCAAACATTCTCACCCTAAGCGCCATTTCGCTACAAGAGGAGTTCACTGAACGGGATATCTGGAATTATCTTCGTTCCAGATTACCCTCGCCTTGCAAACTATCCCCACACCTTGACCCGATTGTGCCCCGGCTTCAACCCTTGAATGGGCCCCACCAGCGGCTTTTCCGGCCTGCGCGCGCCCAGGTAATCCTGGTCCAGGGTGATCGGGTTGGCGTTGGGATCGTCGAAGATGGCGTCCACGATGCGCACCGTGCCGAGCGTCTCGGTGGATTCGATCTTCGCCGGAATATCCAGCATTCCTTGGGGGATATCGATCTCCAGGTACACCTGCGCGCCTTCTTCGACGATTTTCACGCCGGGGTCAAAGGCTTTGTCGGAGAAGCCGCCTGTTTCGTGGTCGCAAGCCTCCGCGCCGTGGAGATAGGCATTGGCCCGGATATAAGCAGGCTGTTCGATCTGTTTGAACAACTCCACATCGCCGTGGCCGCGGCTCAACAATGTCTCGATGTAATGCTCATAGGAAGACGTGTTGGGGTTGTAACCTGCCGTGCCGCAACCAGGAAAGCCCTCCACGCCGACGAACAGGTTGTTGCAGAAGCGGTCGTCGCCGCCATAGACCACCGCCGTCCCGGCTACCTGCGTTGTATGCGGGAAGTGATAGGGGGTGGAGCGGTCCAGCACCTTGAGCAGGTGCATCTTCCCGCAGCACAGGTTATTCACGTAGGCCCCGCCCTGGGCGGCATTCTCAAAGTTGAAATCGGAAGCGAAGATGTTGTCGTCCACCAGGTGCGGGCCGTGGGTGACCTCTACCATCAGGTCGCAGTCGTTGTTATAGTACAGGTTGTTGGTCACGCGCACGCCCTGGGCCTGCCAGTCCAGCCAGGTGCCCAGGGTGCAGTTGTGGATGCGGTTGTGATGGATCTTCACATCGATGGCAGCGTGCATCTTGATGCCGGCGATTTCATAGCCGAAGAACTCGTGCTTGACGGCGATGTTGTAGATGTGGTTGTTGTAGATCTCGCTGAACACGCCGCCCATGTGCCCCACGATTCCGTTTTGCCCGCAGTCGTAGATGACGTTGTTGCGGATGACGTGCGAGCCGATCTTTTCCTTGCTCCAGCCAATTTGCAGTCCGCGGAAAACCGCTTCCATCTGGTATTGATAGCCCGGCTTTTGGTGGCGCCGCGAGTTCAGGTTGTGCCCGGTGGAAGCCTCCTTGCCAATGCTGATGCCGCTGCACTTGGCGTCATGGATGATGTTGTTCTCAATGATCCAGCCCTTGCTCCAGTGCGCGCCCAACAGGCCGGGTTGGTCGGCGGTCGGGGGCGTCCAGGGGCAAGCCGCCTGCGCCATCTCAAAGCCGCGCACGGTGATGTAGTTCATTCCCGGTCTCGCCGGGTAGAAGCAGCACTTGCGCACATTGATTTCCACCAGCTCCTGGTTGGGGTCTGCGCCCTGGAAGTTGGCGTAAATCGTGGTGTTATCATCATCGGTTTCGCAGAACCACTGGTAGATGGTCTGCTCGGGGTGCAGGATCAACTCGTCGCTTTTGAACCACGGCAGGTTGGTCACGCCGGTGCGGATGACCGGGTTCTTCACCTCGTCCAAGGAATTGGCCTCGTAGAACGAGACGCCGTTCAGGTATACCTCGCCGGGGTGGAGGACAACGCCGGGTTTGCCCACAAACCAATCGCCGCCCAGAACCTCTTGATAGGGGTTGTAATCACCGAAGAAGCTGTTGGGCAGGGTCACCTGCCAGACCGTGCCTTCCACCTGCTCCCAGCCCCGAATGCGCTCGGAGCCTTTGATGACCACCTTTTCGCCCTCGGCGACTTCGTAGGTGATCCGGCTGATGTTGCTGTAGCCGCTGTGCGCGGGCTTCACCCACTCGCGGTACTCGCCCCCGTGAACAATCACTTTGTCGCCCGTCTCCGCAATCTGTGCGGCTTTGGAGATTGTGCGGAATGGATGTTCCTTGGAACCATCCGCCAAATCGCT
>CAZMMI010000414.1:2171-3604 GCA_964567255.1 uncultured Anaerolinea sp. | reverse complement strand
GCACCCGCAAACACCTCAAAATTGCAAACCTCCCCAATAATTTTAGGATAATTTCTAATGAATTCCGATTGTGATTGGGCGGAGCGGGTCTGCCGGGTGGGGGTGCGGCCATTGCCCGCGAGGATGTTTGGTGGATTTTGGCGTCGAGCCGGCGTTTAAGACCCGCGGCTACACAGAGGGGGTTATGTGCTACAATTTTATAAACCTTTGTATTCAGGACCCCTAACATGGATGAGCCCGTACAGATTACTCGTCGTGACGCCACCGTTTCTCCGGGGAGGGCCAATGCCTTCGCCATGATCGTGGGACTGCCGTTAGCCATCGCGGCCTGGTTTTTGTTCCAAATCCGTTGGGGATATGCTTCTACCGAAGGACTTTTTGAATGGGTCCGCCAGAACGGAATCCTTGCTGCGCTGGTTATTCTTTTTGGCGTTCTACTGCATGAAGCACTGCACGTGGTCGGTTGGGCGCTGTTTGGCAAACTGTCGATCAAGGATTTTGATTTTGGGTTCAACGCCAAAGCCTTCATGCCTTATGCGCATGTGCGTAATCCCATGCGGGTGAAGGCCTACCGCTGGGGCGCGGCGCTGCCAGGCTTGCTTCTGGGTGTGCTGCCATTGATGATTGGTTTCATCGTCGGAGATGGGCGCTGGTTCGTTTTTGGGCTGGCCTTCACGCTGGCTGCCCTCGGCGATGCGCTCATCCTGTGGTTGGTGCGCAAAGAAAAACCCTCGGCCTGGGTCGAAGACCATCCCGTCGACCCCGGCTGTGTAATTCTGGAAGAAAAAATCGAAGTTTCAAATCATGCGTAGGAGGAAAAAATGACTCAATTCGCTCTGGCTGCAACTTTCCTGGCCGACCAACCCGAAGGGCTTTTGCGCTGGTGGTGGCTGGCCCTGATCCTATTCCTCATCCTGGCTTTTCTGATTTTGTTCTTCACGCAAAAAGCCGACCGCGGCGATCAACCTGTCCAAATGGCCCGCCACTCGGCTGAGGATGAGGCCCATGCTGAGCCGGTTGAAGAACCTGCTGCCGAACTCGAATCGGAGGCAGTGAAGAGCGTTGATTTTGAATCCGAGCCCGAATCGCTGTTCTCCACGCCCGAAGAGGTGCTGGTTGAAGAAAGAGGCATGGATGTGCCCCTCACCCCCATCATACCGGTGGAAATTCCCCCGACCTTAGTTCCCGATGATCTCAAGCTGATCGAAGGCATTGGCCCCAAGATCGACGCATTGCTCAAGGCAGCCGGGATCAGCACTTTTGCCCAATTGGCCGCCACGGATGTTTCCCGCCTGCGCGAGCTTTTGGGTGATGGTCGTTTTCGCATTGCCGACCCGACGACCTGGCCTGAGCAGGCAGGCCTGGCAGCCGAAGGCAAACTGGACGAATTAAAAGCCCTGCAAGATCGGCTCAATGCCGGTCGCAAGGCATAG
>CAZMMI010000414.1:0-2071 GCA_964567255.1 uncultured Anaerolinea sp. | reverse complement strand
GCAATGCCCAGGATCACCCCCATCACGACCTCGGTGGGGGTGTGTCCGATGACTTCTTTAAGCTGCTTTTCGTTGACCGGGTGACCGCTGATCAATTCGTTAATCAAGATATTGATCCGTTCGGCGTGGCGGCCTGCTTCGCGGCGCACTCCGGCGGCATCGTAGACGATCACCATTGCGATGGCGCTGGCGATGGCAAACGCGGGGGTGTCGAAGCCTTCTTGAATTCCGATGGACAGCATGGTAGATATCACCAACGCCGAGTGGGAACTGGGCATGCCCCCGCTGCTAAACCACAAACCCCAATTCCAGCGACGGTTTTCAATAAATTCCAGCGGCACTTTGATGAATTGAGCCAGCGCCCAGGCGGCCAGGGCTGTCCATAAAGCCTGGTTGCGAGACAACTCTTCCAAAAAGCTCAAGCTGCGCGCTCCTCGTCCGAAACCTGCCGGACGCGCAAATCGGCTTCTTCCAGCAGCGCTGCGCAGCGCTGCGCCAGCGCCTGCCCTCTTTCATAGCTGGCCAGCGCTTCAGCCAGCATGGGCTGTGAGGTCTCAAGCTGGTTGATAATTTCCTCTAATTCTCGAATGGCTTCTTCATAGCTCATGGTCTGCACGTTTGCTAAATCAGGCATCCTTGCCCTCCTCTTTGTCAATCTCCAGGTTTTGCACCTGAACGTTCGCCTTGCCGTCCGCAAAACGGATGGCTAAATTCTCGCCTGGGATCGCCTGTGCGGCGCGCGTCATCAGGCTGCCGTCTTTTCGCTGCACCACCGCGTACCCCCGCGAAAGCACCGCCAGCGGGTTGAGCGCATTGAGCCGCTCCTGCGCCGTGCGCCAATCGGCTCGCCAGATGGAGAGCTGGTGACCGATCGCCTGCCGGCCCCGCCCGGTCAAATTGTCCAGTCGCTGCCGCTCTGAGCGCAGCCGCCAGACCGGTGAGAAGCGTTCCAGGCGCGCCCGCGCAGTTTGCAACTTTCCCTGTTGCTGCGCAAGGGTTGAGAGCAGTGCGCTTTGCAGGCGGCGCCGAGTCTGTCCCAATGCTGTCTGTAACTCCAGCCGGTCGGGCACCGCCAGCGCCGCCGCCGCGGTGGGCGTGGGCGCGCGCAAATCGGCGGCGAAATCTGCCAGGGTGAAATCGGTTTCGTGTCCCACCCCGCTAATGACCGGCGCCGCGCAGCCCGCAATGGCCCGCACCACCCATTCGTCGTTGAAGGCCCACAGATCTTCCAATGAACCACCCCCGCGCGCCACCAGGATGACATCCGGCGGCACGGCCAGGTGCTGCAGCGCCAGCAAAGCCTTGATGATCTCGACAGGCGCCTCAGCGCCCTGCACGGCAGTCGGCGAGAGGATCACCTCGACCGAAGGGTAGCGGCGGCGCAAGATGTTGAGCATATCCTGCAGGGCAGCTCCGGTGGGGGAGGTCACCAGGCCGATGCGCTGTGGGAAGGCGGGCAGCGGCCGCTTGCGAGCGGGGTCAAAGAGCCCTTCGGCTTCCAGGCGAGCCTTCATGCGCATGAATTCCTGGTACAAATCGCCTTGCCCGCCCGGCCGCACCACGTCGATGTACAACTGGTAGCTTCCATCGCGTTCATAGACGTTCAGCGAGCCGTGGGCTTCAATGGACATACCGTTTTGCAGAGGCACTGCGATTCGCGCCGCTTGTGTGCGCCAGATGACGCAGCGCAGCGCCGAATTGGCATCCTTGAGGGTCAGGTAGATGTGGCCCGAGGAAGCGCGGGTGAAATTTGAAATTTCACCTTGTACCCACACATCCTGTAGGAGTAGATCCTGCGAGAACAGTTCACGCAGGTAGCGAGTCAACTCCGAGATCAGTAATGGGCGGGGCATCGAGTCCATAGGTGAGAATGATAAAGATACCAAGCTTATCCTTGCCTGTCAACAAAATTGGGTCATTAGGAATTAGCGTTGTGAAGTCTCTACCACGGCAACTATCACAGAGCCAAAAATTCACCCCCCAAAAAGCCACCTATCCCGAACTCACGTTATGTTAGAATAAACGTAACTACTCAGAACCTGGTAGAAATGTCCCGAATTTGTGGTGTTTG
>CAZMMI010000413.1:0-3625 GCA_964567255.1 uncultured Anaerolinea sp. | reverse complement strand
GTATATTGACTTTACTAAATTATCTGATAGAATATTAAACACAAAGGTGATTTATGCAGACACAAAAACCCCCGATCTGGCCGGTCGTCCGGCGCATGGTGCACATGGCCGGCGGCTTACAAGGCTGGTTGTACGCGGCTTTGAGCATCGATTTGGTGCAGGCCGCGTTGTTGATTTTGAGCAATCACTACATCCGCAAGTTCTTTGACGCGGTCTCTGAAAACCAACCGGATGTCTTTTGGCAATATGTGATTCTCAGCCTGGCGATCTCTGTCGTGGGCATTCCGGTGGCCTATCTGCGTACCTTCAGCATTGGGCGCTTCAGCGAGGGCGGGCTGGCGCGCATTCGCAAGGCGATTGCCGGTCGCAGCGCGCGCCTGCCCATCGATTATCTTGAGCAGCGCCATAGCGGCGACATGCTTTCGGTGATGAACTCGGACCTGGGCAAGATCAAGACCCTGCTGAACAACAACTTGATCGACCTGCTGGGGCAGTCGGTGCGGGCGCTGGCGGCTTTCGCCTACATTCTGTCGATCAACTGGTTCCTGGCCCTGGTGACGGTGATTGCCACGCCGCTGCTGTTTATGCTGGTTTCGGCTTTGTCGGCGCCGGTCTCCAAGCGCAGCGAGGAAATGCAGGCGGAGATTGGCAAGGTGAACAGCATTGCCCAGGATGGCCTTTCGGGGGCCATGCTGGTGAAGGCGTTCAACCTGACAGGCATCATGGAAGAGCGCTTCAACACGGCCAATCAAGGCGTGCTCAAGCAGGGCCTCAAGATTGCCCGCCTGCGCGCGATGATCGAAGGCGGCGGGTTTGGCCTGGGCATCCTGCCCTTTATCATTGCGATGGGCCTGGGCGGTTATCTGGCGATCCAGGACCGCATCACCTTTGGCTCGTTGTTCGCTTTCATCAATTTGCTCAACTGGGTGGTCAACCCCCTGGGCAGCATTCCGGGCATTCTGGCTTCCATCAGCGAGGCGGCGGGGGCCGGGCGGCGCGTGCTGGAGGTGGTGGAGCATGCCCCCGAGCGCGAGGGCGGGGCGGAAATTGCCGGGATTACCGCGGATAAGGAAGCGGCTATCCAACTGCGCAACGTGGGTTTTGCCTACAACGGCGCCGATCCTGTGCTGAGAGATGTGTCGCTGGATGTGCGCAAAGGCCAGACGGTGGCGATTGTGGGGCCGAGCGGCAGCGGTAAATCGACCCTGATCAAGCTGATTCTGGGTTACTATCCCTTGAGTTGGGGGAAGATGCGCTTCTTTGGCCGCGACTTGAAAGATTGGAACTTGAGCGCGGTCCGCGAGCAGACCGCGTTTGTGGCCCAGGATACCTATTTGTTCCCGGTGAGCATCGGCGAAAACATCCGCCTGGGCAAGTTGAACGCCACGCAGGCCGAGGTGGAGGACGCCGCTCGCCAGGCCAACATTCACGACTTCATCGTCAGCCTGCCGCAGGGCTATGACACCCCGGCGGGAGAGTGGGGCTCACGGCTTTCGGGCGGGCAAAAGCAGCGTATCTCTCTGGCGCGGGCCATCCTCAAGAACGCGCCCATCCTGCTGCTGGACGAACCCACTTCGGCGCTGGACACAGAGTCGGAGACGCTGGTTCAGCAGGCGCTGGACCGCTTTACCGAAAACCGCACCACGATTGTGATTGCGCACCGCCTGTCGACGATCAAAAATGCCGACCAGGTGGTGGTGCTGCGCGATGGTGAAATCGCTGAGCAGGGTACCCACGAAGAACTGCTGGCTCTCGATGGCGTGTACACCGACCTGTACCAGAACCAATTCAGCCACTCGGCCAACGGCAACGGGGCTCAGGAGTAATTATGGCGACCAGAACTCTGACCAGACAATCCATTTTGCGCCTGCTGGCGCTGATTCGCCCCAAGCACAAAAAGTACCTGCTCGGCCTGACGCTGCGCGTGGCGTTGACCACCGTTGAGCGGGTGGTGATCGCATTTTTGATCCAGACAGTGGTGGATGCCATCATCGCCGTTGACCAGCCGGCTTTCACCAAAGGGATGATCAATTGGGTGGCGTTCTATGTGGGCTTCACCCTGGTAGCGCCGTTTGTATTTTACCTGTGGCGCTCGGCGTTGGCCGAGGTCACCGCCAATGTCCGCGAGATGATCTTCCGGCACCTCAACCGCTTGCCGCTGGGGTACCACGAAGCGCACCATTCCGGCGATGCCTTATCGATTTTGACCAACGACCTGACCGCCGCCGAGAAGGCCTACCAGGATGACCTCCTCATGCTGGCCGAGGCCACGGCGCACGGCTTGGGCGCGGTGGTAGCCATGCTGCTGCTTAACTGGCAACTGGCTTTGCTCATTTTGCTGAGCGGGGTGGCGCCGTTGATCGTCAATGCCCTGTTTGCCGGGCCGCTGCGCAAGATTGGTCAGGAGGTGCAGGAGCGCCTGGGCGCGCTGAGTGAGCGCATGGGCGACCTGCTGGCAGGTTACCAGGTGGTGCGCACCTTCAACCTGGGCGATTGGATCATGGGGCGCTTTGAACAAGCCAACGGTCAGGTGCTGAGCACGTCGCTCAAGCGAGTGCGCACCGAGGCCGCGCTGGCGAGCGGTAACGAGTTTGCCGGGATTTTCAACTTCCTGGCAATCGTGGTCGGCGCTTACTTTGCTATGACCGGGCGGGCCACGTTTGGCGTGATGATCGCCCTGATCCAACTGTCCAATAACGTCAATTACTTTGTTTACACCATCGGCGGCACGGTCAGCCGGGTGCAGGCGGCGCTGGCGGCAGCGGACCGTATCCTGGCGCTGCTGGATACGCCACTGGAACCGGATTCATACAAAGCGCTTCCGGCAATAGGCGTGCGACCGGCGGACGGTGCGCTGATTGAGTTCAAGGGCGTGCGCTTCGGCTACTCGGACAACGAAGACATTCTCAATTCGCTATCCTTCCAGGTGGAAAAAGGCCAGATGGTCGCTTTCGCCGGGCCTTCGGGCGGAGGCAAGAGCACCATTCTCAAGCTGCTGTTGGGCTGTTACCCGACCCGGCATGGAGAGATTTCTCTGGAGGGCAGCGCGATCAACGGTTTCCGCCTGACGGAACTGCGCGAGCAGTTTGCCTACGTGCCCCAGGACTCGTACCTGTTTGCGGGGACGATCTACGACAACATTCGCTACGGAAAACCGGAAGCGAGCGCGGAGCAGATCGAGGCGGCGGCCAAGGCGGCTTTTGCCCACGAGTTCATCAGCAAATTCCCGGAAGGCTACCAGACCGTGGTAGGCGAGCGCGGGGCGCGGCTTTCGGGCGGGCAGCGCCAGCGCATCGCCATTGCGCGGGCTTTGTTGAAGAACGCGCCGATCCTGCTGCTGGACGAAGCCACCAGTGCGCTGGATTCCGAGTCGGAGCAGGTGGTGCAGCAGGCCCTGGAAGTGCTGATGGAAGGGCGCACGACCCTGGTGGTGGCGCACCGCTTCTCAACCATTCTGCATGCCGATTCCATCTATGTGGTCGAAGATGGGCGCTTGGTGGAGCAGGGCACGCACGAGCAGTTAATGGAGCTGGACGGGGTCTATCGCAATTTGTTCGATATCCAGTTCAAGCAGGAGAATGAGGCGGAAGCGCCTGCGGCGTAGATTAGCCGCTGCGCATGAGGT
>CAZMMI010000412.1:0-3635 GCA_964567255.1 uncultured Anaerolinea sp. | reverse complement strand
GAGCCGCCGACAATTCGGGCGGAACGGGATTGGCCGGTTACTATGTTTATTGGGGCCCCGATTCGAACGGGACAAGCCAAGAATACAGGACTAGCGCTGCCTACGATCCTCCTCCTGCTTCACCCGGTACGCGTTACCTTCGCGTACAAACCATAGATAAAGCTGGAAACCTGGCTGCCTGGAAGACCCTATTTACGTATAAGTATGATAACTCTGTGCCGACAGTTCCGACAAGTATTGTTGAGATGCATAATGTGACCAGTGGAGTGTGGCAAAATATTACCTCGGATCCGTATTTCACCTGGACAGCATCGCAGGATTCGGGTGGTAGTGGACTGGCTGGGTACGAGATTTATTGGGGAAATCTCCCAACGGGTACTACAGTCACCACCACAAGAACTTCACCTTCATATAGCACCTCAATTTTAAATATTGGATGCGTAATTGTAGACCCATGTGCAGGAAGCAATTTATGCAAACCCATCTCCCCATTTTCTTCTAAGGCATATGTAACCAGTGATGGCCTTAATTACTTGCGTATTCGCGCAGTAGACAATGCGGGGAATAGATCCGCCTGGGTGGACGCATTTACATTCAAATACGATGGATGTCCACCCAATGAAATTGGTGGCGTCACAGAAATACATGGAACTCCCAATTTAGTTGCACAGTCGAACAATTATGATCCAGCCTTCACATGGGTTGGAGCCACAGACTTACCCTTCGCTTCACCAAACAGCGGTATAGATCATTACAATATATATTGGGGTCCGAATTACTCTGGCACTTCCATATCAGGTACAACTACTACCCCCAATTATGACCCGGACCCATTAACCGCTTCAGGAGTGTATTTCCTGCGCGCCCAGGTCGTCGATGGAGCCGGAAATGAGACCGAATGGGAAACTCTATTCGTTTTCAACTACACTGGCGTTCCACCTCAACTAACGATCGAATCCATCGACGCCCTTCCGGGTTCGTCCAATATCTACATTGATGGGACAACTGCCTACTACACCAGCACCGGGAAAACCAATGGAACCCCCTCCAGCAGCTCGATCAAGGTAGGAGTCCGCACCGGAGCAACAGACAGCCTGCTCTCGGTGGGCCTGGATTCCCTATCCTTCCCCGACTTGGGCGGAGGCGTCGAGGTCATCTCGTTGGACGGAACCGTTACCCCAAAAGTTTACTCTCATGTGTACACGCTCCCTCTAACCAACTTTGGTGAACAGACCGTTACGCTGACCGACCTCTCGGCCAACACCTCCAGCGACACCTTCACGGTCATTTTAGACGACGATCCTCCTATGGTTACTGCGACCACCATCCAGGCGGATGCGGGCAGCGGCGGCATGTACGGCGACGCCGACAGCCTGTACTTCGCCCCGCTGATCCCCCAATGCCCCGACTGCGCAGCGCCCGCATCCGGAACCTTCACTGTGACTGTTCAGGCCGAAGACGTGATCCGCGAGATTCAAAGCCCGGACTTCCCGGTCGAGGGCTTGGGCTCTGGAATTCAAGATGTAACCTTCCCGGCCCTGTTCGGCATGTCGCAGGTGGTGGTGGATAACACCGCGCCCTACGAGCACACCTACACGGTGGATCCCGCCTGGGCCGGAGTGGGCAGCTACACCATCGTGGTGCGGGATCACCTGGGCCATACGACCGAGGTCCCGGTGAACATCGTCAGCGATTTCACGCCCCCGACCATCGCGGCAGTGAACCTGCCGGAAAACCCCTCCTTGCAGTTCGACGTTGCCTGGGATGGCGCAGACGGGGATTCGGGCGTCCAATCCTATGAAGTGCAATACACCTGCAGCGGCTGCATGCAGCCTGGCACGCTGCCCGCGGTCAACGCGCCCAAACACAGCGCCGCCTTCACCGGGCAGAGTGGAGCATCCTACACCTTCTCGGTGCGCGCCAGGGATCGGGTGGGGAACGTTTCGCAGTGGGTGGCAGCCGATTCGGTCACGGTACAAACCGAGACGAAGTACTACCTGTTCGGCGGCAGGCGTGTGGCAATGAATCAGGGGAGTGCGGTATACTACTTCCATACCAACCATCTTGGCAGCGTGGCCCTGACCACCGATGCCGCCGGCGAGGCGGTGAGCCAGACGCGCTACCTGCCCTTCGGCGAGGAGCATTGGAGCAGTGGCGGGAGCCTGAGCGATTTTACCTATACTGGGCAACGCAGCACCGACTTTGGTTTGATGGACTACAACGCCAGATTCTACTCGGTTCGGTTAGGGAGGTTCGCGTCGGCAGATACGGTAATTCCTGAGTCAACTCAAGGGACGCAGGCTTGGGATCGGTACGCCTATTCAAACAATTCACCTAATGTGTATACCGACCCATCAGGACATGATGTGGAAAATCCGGGCAAGGATGGATTCACATATGCTCCTAGTAAGAATGGTTATGAACGACCATATGACCCCGATTTATGGAATGATAATGACATAATTCAATATTCGACAAATTGTTATGCATATGCATTAGATATCAGGACTGGCTTTCAATATGGAGACAAACTCCAACCAGGCCAGTTTAGCGGTACGTCATCATTTGGCGATGGCGGATTCACCGTTGGAGGCGTTTTTGCTGCGGCTCAGGGAGATGCCGAACCTAGCGGAAGGTTCTTTGAACCTTCTTTACCCGATAAAAGCTGTCCCAGTGACACGTACAAGATAGCATTGCTAATTGATCCTTTGGAAGGAAAGAAAGATCAAATCACTGACTATCACTGGCTGCGCCTTAATCCGGATGAAACTTGGTCTCACAAGCCTGGGCATTCAACAGTAACAAATGTGGATGCATCAGGAAATTTGATCACAAATCCTTTGGTAGCCAATTTCGATTACTCATCGGTCTATGGCGCACCAATAAACTATAGCATTTTTGGAGGTTTTTACTGTGTGGGACCTGCAAAAGAAACAGCAGCGACGGACTACTCATTCCGCTAAAGGGCATATTATGAAAAGCGCTAAAAGAGGATTACTAAAGTTGTTGATTGTCTTGACAATATTTGTTTTAAGCGCCTGTCAAAACTTAACTGTTGAACAATCGGGAACGAGAACAGATATGCCATTATCCACAACAATCCCACGGGAAAGACAAAGAGATGATTTTGATTTTCTTGAAAAAGGGATCAGTTACGAAACTGTCGTAGATCGAATTGGAAAGGAGGATAGGGATATAGGTTCTGGGTCATATATCTTAGAGTATAAACTTGCTGATGGCTCAAGAGTATATTTGCAATTTGTATCATTGGAAAGCCTAGAAAGAGCCTATATAGTGTATGATAATGGTCAAGTACAAGATATCGTTGACCCATAGTGACCTGTACCTACCTATGTTGTCAGGGAACGTCAGCCGGCGACCACACTCTCAAAATCAATAACTCGTTATGATTAAAACCCACATGGGCATGGATTCTGGGCTGCCACCGGTTGGGAGTTGGCTGAGAAGGTCAACGAGCCCTGAGCACGGCTGATGGTGAGCTCGTCACCATCACAAGACCTCCGCGGGTGTCCAAACCCGGACGATAAGCAATTCATTGGGATTACAAACCACACGGGTCGGCGTTAATCGCCGTTACCATCAGGTCGCCGGGCGAGGGCGGGAATCCGCATGCG
>CAZMMI010000411.1:0-3643 GCA_964567255.1 uncultured Anaerolinea sp. | reverse complement strand
TATCAGGAATTGCCGCAAAAAGAAATCGCCGAAATGCTGGGAGTTCCCCTAGGAACAGTAAAATCACGCCTGTCGTTGGGGATCAAACAGCTTCGCGCCTGGATGGAGAGGTCAAAATGAAAGAACCAACATCAAAAATTCCATTTTCTGATGAAGCCCTCTCTCCTGAAGAATTACGGGCCGTTGAAGCTCTATTCCAGCAAAAACCCGAACCCCAGGTGCGCCTTTTACACCAGGCACAGGTGCTGGATGCCATGACCTCCCTGCTGCCCCAACCAAAGACTCGCCGCGAACGCCTGAGCGAATGGTATCCGCTGGCCCTGCTTTCCAGCCAGATCTTGGTCTTGCGGCATGAAATCTGGTTGGCCTCCGCCCTGGTGTTATTCCTGGGCTTGCTGGTGACTCTCGTCACATCGCAGACGCCCGACACCCTTCTGTATTCCGCGCTTGCGCCTCTGGTCGCGGCAGCCGGCGTGTCCGTAATTTACAACGGCACCTCTCAATCAATGCTTGAGATCGAAGACGCAACCCGCACATCCGGTCCGGTGCTCTTGTTGGCGCGCCTGACACTGGTTTTTGGCTTCAATCTCATATTTGGGCTGGTGGGGAGCACCGTCCTGGTGTTCACCCACAGTGGTCTACATCTCATGCCGCTGGTGATGAGCTGGCTGGCGCCAATGACCATTTTGTGCGCGTTGGCATTTTTCTTGTCCATTGCAACCGCCGACGCGCTCCTGGCGTCAGGCAGCAGTTTGCTGATCTGGCTGGTCCATCTATTGCTGCGCCGGGGAGAAAATTTGAACGACTTCATCCGGTTGGTCTCATTCCCCGGCCTCTCAGACCCGGCTTCCCGCCCAATGCTATTCCTGGCAGCCTCGCTGTTGGTGGCCGCTGGTCTGTGGCTGCTTGAATTACGCAGCCCGCACGAAAGGAAGCTTCAATGAAACCGCTCCAGTTCTTAGCCGGATTCATGCCCCACACCCCAGACACTCTTTTGCCGCTACTCCTGGTGACAGGGCTTCTGACGCTGATCGCGGTTCTTTGCCTGGGTTGGATGTTCAATAACTGGCGAAAAGCGCCGCGCTGGGCAGCCTGGCGGGCTGCCTTCAGGCACATGGGATGGATGCCGCTTGCCGCTTTGCTGGTCGTTGGCGGATTGAGCGCAGCGGCAACCTATACGGAAGATGATCCATTCTTGCGCGGCGGCGTAGTGACGGTGCTGGTCCCGCTGCTCATGGCATTGCAGGCTGCCGCAGCATTTTCGCCAGATGATGAGCCGGCCCTGGAAATGACTCTGGCAGCCCCGCGCCCCATTGCCTGGCTCATCCTGGAACGCCTGGCCGCCATTGGCCTCACCTACACCCTGATCGCCCTGATTGGGGGCGCCATTATCTTGCTCAGGCAGCCAGATTTGTTTTCTGCAACATCCCTACCCGTGCTGCTGCTTGCCTGGGTGTCTCCGGCGCTCTTCCTGACGGGGATTGGAGTCTATGTGACGCTGCGATCACGGATGGTGGCGTTTGGGGTGGTTATTGTCATCGTCGTCTGGGTGATCTTTGGTTTGTTCGGGCGGTTCCTCCTTCCAGGGCTGCCGGTTCCCGCGCCGCTCAGTTGGATCCAACCCTACCTCTGGCCTGTGCACATTTTTCTCACGCCGCAAGACCTGCCGGCTCCCTCTTACGCGGTGAACCGCCTGTTCCTGAGCAGCGCTGGGATCGTGCTCCTTCTGGCAGCGGTCCGCTCGGTGCGCAACACAGAGGGTGTTTTACTCAGCATGACGGCTCGCAGCCGCAAGAGCAGCCCGGATGCGCCGGTCCGTCCATCGGCAGGAAGGACTCGCCAGGTTCTCAACCCGGTCCCGGTTCGACCAAACGCTCTTGCCCAGATCGCCGGTATTGCCATGACGGAATTTCGCATGTTGTGGCGGCAGCGCGTCATGAAAGTGTTTGCGGTTGCTCAGATTGCCCTGTTCTTGTTCCTGGTTCTGGTCAATATGTCCAATGATGTGGGCGATGCTTCTGCCTTCATCGACAAGCTGTCGCCACAACAAGCAGGCGTTATCTATGGCGAACTATTAGTCTCCATGATGGCTTCTTTTACACTGGCCATGGTGTTGTGGGTCTACCCGCTGCTGGTAGCAAACCAGGTGCCCTATGACCGGCGCAGTGGGATGACCGAAATGCTGCGGGCCCTGCCGTTAAGCGACTCTGTATACCTGGCCGGCAAGGTGTTGGGGGCGACCCTGGCCGGAGCCTCTACGGTTGCCCTCAACGCCGTCATTTACTCTCTGGTTTGGTTCATGAAAGAAGGATCGTTTTACCCGGTTCCGCTGGTAAGTATGCTGGCTTTGGCTTTGCTGCTGCTGTTGGTTGCCACCACTCAGGGGGTCTTGTTAGGCGCGACCCAAAACAATGCAAAGCGAGCATTGGCGATTGTGCTGGTGGTCATGCTGGTTCCAGAATTCCTTCAAGCCATTCCGCTGGTCAAGCAAGTGCTGCCCGGCAGCACAGATTTCTTCAACCTCCCGCTGCAATCCTCAATGCAGGCAATGACCATCGTGCCGCCCATCCGGCGGAACTTTGATCCATTAGAAGGCCGTCTCTTTGCCCTCTACAGCGGGATGGTTCTTAAAACGTTCGTGATTGCATGCTTCGTCTGGGCCTGGCGCAGATGGAGAATGATCCTTGGAGGAAAACTGTTATGATCTCTGTAAACCAACTGACCAAAACCTACAGCGGCGGTATTCAAGCGCTGTGCGGCATCGATCTTGAGATCGGGCAAGGCATGTTTGGGCTGCTCGGCCCGAACGGCGCCGGCAAAACCACCCTGATGCGCATTATTGCCGGGTTGATCAACCCAAGCAGTGGAGTTGTGACGGTTTTTGGGCACAAACTCAACGGTCCAGGCAAACAGGCCGTCCAGTCCATGTTAGGTTACCTGCCGCAAGAGTTCAGTTTATACCCTCACCTCTCTGCGCCAGAGTTCCTGGATTACATGGGCATTCTCAAAGGAATCACCGATGCGCGTGCGCGCCGTTACCAGGTGGAAGAAATCCTTGAACTGGTCCGCTTGAAAGATACTGGTAAGCGCCCCTTGAAGACCTTCAGCGGCGGAATGAAGCGTCGGGTGGGCATTGCCCAGGCCTTGTTGGGCAGTCCTAAACTGTTGATTGTCGACGAGCCAACCGTAGGCCTGGACCCGGAAGAGCGAGTGCGCATTCGCAATCTGCTGGCAGATATTGCCGTCAAAGGGATTGTGCTGCTTTCCACGCATGTGATCGAAGATATCGGGCATAGTTGCAGCGACCTGGCCATCATCTATCACGGGCGTGTATTGTTCCACGGACAACCAGTCGATCTGATCGAGCGGGCTCGCGGACAGGTATGGGCAATCCAGACCCAGGGCGATGCCCCGGGCGATGGGCTGAAGATTGTCAGCACATTGCAATTGAAAGACAGCACCCAGTACCGTGTGCTAGGCCAACCCCCAGCCTATTACCAGGCCCAACTCCTTGAACCAGGGCTGGAGGACGGCTACATGATGATGGCAGAGTCTTCGGGTATTAAGTAAGTCAAGAGACTAACTTCTTGCCTTCGGCTGCGCCTTCTCCGCCCATATCCTACTCATCCGACCAGGAGTCTCC
>CAZMMI010000410.1:2187-3661 GCA_964567255.1 uncultured Anaerolinea sp. | reverse complement strand
AGAATGAATATAACCCGGTAGAGATGTTTATCTCCATTGTTTGCCCGGTGTTGGGTGTGCACACCGGCCCGCGCGCGCTGGCCCTGTGCGGTTACACCGAGCCATAAAGTCAACACGACTGTTCAGAGGGTGGGGAAAGTTCCCGAATTTGAGGTGTATGCGCGGTGCGAAGCACCGCGCATACACCTCAAATTCGGTTTTTTTCTTCAACTTCGACGATTAGATACGGGATGTGGATGATATCCAACTTGTTGGAATGGAGGGACAGAATGATTAAGCATCGTTCGGTAACACGCCCGGCTTTCAAAGTGGCGGGCAAGAAAACCTGGATCGGCGGGCAGGATAACGAAGCCTTCGGGCTGTTTTGGGAGCAGTGCCGCCAGGACGGGCTGTTTGACACCCTGGGGCAAGTTTCGGGCATGCTGCCCGGCGCGCAAACCGGCGGCGTTACGCTGGGCGTTTCGCTGGTGGCCGAGGACCCCGCCAACCGCGCATTTTATTACCTGATCGGCGTGGAACTGCCCGAAGGGGCCGACGCCAGCGGGTTGGAGGTCTACGAGGTTCCGGCGGCGCAGTGGGAGGTGTTCGAGTGCCGCGGGCAGGTGCCGCAGTCGATCGTTGAGGCGGAGATGTACGCTTTTATGGAGTGGCTGCCTGCCTCGGGCCTGGAACATGCTGCTGCCCCCGAGATGGAAGTCTACCCGAATGGCGAAAGCAGCGCCGACTATTTATGTGAGTTCTGGCTGCCGGTGCGAAAAGCATTGGCGCGCCAGGAGGTGTAGGTTTCCTGCAAGCCGGGGGTGCTGCCGGGGCCGTAGCTGAGTTGGTCGAGAAACTCGATGACGTGAATCAGGCTGCCGTCGATCAGGTTGACGCCCACGGGGCGACGGGTGCGCTTGCTGGTCAGGTAGTGGTGAAAACCGTGAATGAGCTGATCGATGAGGAGCATCTTCTCGGTCGGCTCTTTCGCTTTGGGAAAAGCATCGGCGTAGCCCTGGAACAAAGCCACCACCTCGGGCCCGCCGTGGAGCTGCTGGTTGCTGATGGTGGCGGCGTAGTCCCGCCACACACATTCCCAATCGCAGTCCGGGCAGTGCAGTTTCGCCATGCTGCGCAGGTCATGTTGGATGAGCGCACCGCACACCGGGCAGCGCGTGCGACCATGCATGGATTCCAGAACCTGGATGAAGCTGAGGCAGCGCGCGCGCAGCGCCCAGCCCACCTCGTTGATCAAGTCTTCGTCAACGATGCCCTGGGCATCCTTTTCGTATAGGCGCTTAAGGAGGTAGGGCTTAAGACGCGGCGCCCATACTGGCAAGACGGGTTTAGTTCTCATAGAGGGGATTATAATGGGTTGTAGAAGTTTTGAACCTTCCCGGGCGGGTCTTTTTGAAGTGGCTAACGAGATGAGCCCGCAGGGAGGTTTGAAGGTGGCGGGTGTGAGCCGGCATTAAAGACCCGCCCCTACAGCCAG
>CAZMMI010000410.1:0-2087 GCA_964567255.1 uncultured Anaerolinea sp. | reverse complement strand
AAGAGCGCGCACGAGCAAGCCGTGGCTTTGTTCATGCAGCAGCATGCCCAGGTGCATTGCGCCGAAGTGAGTGGGGCGGGGGAAGCCACCTTTGAAGACGAGGTCTGGCAGGGCTTGAGCGAGGACGGTGCGCGGGTTGTTCCGGAGAAAGAAGAGCATTCCATTGCCTGGCTGTTCTGGCATCTGACGCGCATTGAAGATGCCACCATGAATGTGCTGCTGGCCGGAAAACCGCAAATGTTCATTGCCGATGGCTGGCAGGCGCGGCTGGGCGTCACGGTCAGCGAGGTGGGCAACGCCATGAGCCCCGCGGAGATGGCGGCTTTGAGCGTGGCGCTGGACATTCAGGCTTTGCGCGCCTATCGCGTGGCGGTGGGGCGGCGCACCAGGGAGAACGTGCGCGTGCTGGCGGCGGGAGCCTTCAAGAACAAGGTGACCCCGGCGGGCCTGGAACAACTGCTGGCAGAAGGGGCGGTGAACGAAGGTTCACGCTGGCTGCTGGATTACTGGGGTGGGCTGACCCTGGGCGGACTGCTGCTCATGCCGCCTACCCGCCACTGCCTGGTACACATCAATGAAGCCATGTCTGTGAAGAAGCGACTCTAACCCTCCACTTGCGCACCAGGGTTGTACAATTTAATTAGCAAACCGAAAACACCCCGATTCCGAGCATCGGGGTGTTTTTATGCTGTGAAAATTCGCATATCTTTTCATCTGGAGATCGGCATGTTTCAAGATACCCTCGTGATCCGCGGCGCAAAGCTGCACAACCTCAAAAATATCAACCTGACCCTTCCCAAAAACAAGCTCATTGTCTTCACCGGCCTGTCCGGATCAGGTAAATCGACCCTGGCATTCGATATTCTGCAGAAGGAGGGCGCGCGCCAGTATATGGAATCGTTGGGGCTGGTCACCGACGGCATGACTCGCGCCCCGGTTGAATCCATCACGGGGTTGTCGCCGTCGATCAGCGTGGACCAGTACCTGTCCAACCGCAGCCCGCGCTCCACGGTGGGCACCGCCACCGAGATTTTCACCTACCTGCGAGTGCTGTTTGCCCGGCTGGGCCACCGCATCTGCCCAACTTGCGGCGGAGATGTTCCTCCCTCGACCGAGGTGAGCGGCGACCTGTTTGAGGAAGATGAAAGCAGCCCGGGCGAAGGCCCCAGCGTGGTCTGCCCGCACTGCGGCGCGCGCCTGCCCGAGCTAGGCATGTCCAGCTTTTCATTCAATAAGCCCGCCGGAGCCTGCCCCACCTGCACCGGCCTGGGCGTGACCATGGATCTGCTCATGGAGCGCATCATTGACCCCGCCCGCGGGGTGGCCGACGGGGGCGTGCTGGTGTGGGATGCGTTCAATGCTGAACGTCTCTGTATTACTTTGCAGCGCGCCGGGCAGTATTACGGTTTCGATTTTGACCTTCACCAGCCGATTGGTGAACTGGGCGAGCTGCAGCGCGACTTTCTTTACTACGGCGTGAACGGCGAACTGGTCAAGCAGCGTTTCCCCAAAAAGCCCGCGCCCTCTTCGGTGGTCAAAGGCTATTTTGAGGGTGTGCTCACCACCTTGCGGCGGCGCTACACCGAGGGTCAGTCGGATGCCTACCTTAAGGTGAAAGGCGAACCGGTCTATGCGCGGCAGACCTGCCCCGATTGCCAGGGCACGCGCCTGCGAGCCGAAAGCCGTGCCGTGCGCGTCAACGGGCGCACGATCATTGAGCTGTCGCAGATGCCGTTGGAGGATGTGTCCGAATGGCTGGACGCGCTGCCGGGCACGCTGGACGAGGATCAAACCCAAATCGCCGGGCCGGTGATTACGGACGTGCGCGAGCGCATCCGGCGGCTGGTACGCATTGGGGTGGGGTATCTGAGTATGGAGCGCGCCACGCCCAGCCTGTCGGCGGGAGAGGCCCAGCGCTTGCGGCTGGCTGCGCTGCTGGGATCGGGCCTCACGGGGGTGCTGTACGTGCTGGACGAGCCGACCATTGGGCTGCACCAGCGTGACACCACCCGCCTGATCGAGGTGCTGCGCCAACTGCGCGACCTGGGCAACACCGTGCTGGTCATCGAGCACGATCTGGAGATGGT
>CAZMMI010000409.1:0-3673 GCA_964567255.1 uncultured Anaerolinea sp. | reverse complement strand
ACCACGCCGATTCCCAATGACCCTCCAAAGAGTCGTCACAATCTGGGGCGCATTGCATGTTACAATCACGCATCTTTCAGGAGGAACACAATGCGGTCAGGTAAACTTTTCAACTTATTCATTGCTTTCATCATTGCGCTGGGTGGGGTATTCACGGCTTCCCCATCAGCATCCGTGGAAGCCGGCGCCACCAATATACGCATCAGCCAGGTATATGGCGGCGGGGGAAACGCTGGCGCAGTGCTGAAAAACGATTTCGTAGAGCTTTTCAATCCAACCAATTCGGTTGTTTCTCTCTCTGGCCTTTCCATTCAATATGGCTCTGCCAGCGGTACTACCTGGGGGAATCGACTTAACTTATCTGGAAACATCCAACCATTCAGCTATTACTTGGTTCAGCTTCAATCAGGGGGAGCCAATGGGACTGATCTCCCAACTCCAGACATAACTGGCACGATCGACATGGCTGGCGCAAACGGAAAGGTAGCGCTGGTAAACTCCACCACCGCATTGTCCGGCGCTTGCCCGCTGGGAGGAACTGTACTCGATTTCGTCGGGTACGGTTCGGCTAACTGCAAAGAAGGCACTGCAAGCGTGCCTGCGCTCTCAGTCACCACAGCCGCCCTGCGCAATTCGGGCGGCTGTGTGGATGAGGACGACAATGGGACAGACTTCACGGTTGACACCCCTGCACCGCGCAACAGCAGCACCGCTCCCAATTCCTGCGCGTCGAATCCCACCGTGACCAGCACCGTCCCCGCGGATGGAGCATCCGGCGTAAGCACCACCGCCAATGTGGTGATCAACTTCAACCAGCCGGTCAACGCTGCCCCGAATGCTTTTTCAATCTCCTGCAACGGCAGCGCGCGCAACTTTTCTATCGTCGGAAGCAATCCCTCGGCAGCGTTCACCCTTGATCCTACAGATCCTTTCAACGCAGACGATGTCTGCACGGTAACGGTCACCGCCGCCAACATCACCGACACCAGTACTCCGCCAAACGCGATGACTTCGGACTATGTTTTCAGTTTCAGCATTCCACTTGTCGATACACCTCCCGCTGTCGTTTCCGTAGTCCCGTTGAACGGCGCGAACGGAGTCAGCCCGGCGGTTAACCTGACCGTTAATTTCAATGAGGCTGTCACCACCGCTTCCGGGTGGTTCACCCTGGAATGCCCGGTTGGAACAAACATTCCTGGCGATCTCAGCGGCACGGGCAGCACGCGCGCCATCGACCCAACCACAAACTTACCTGGCAACACAACCTGTCGCGCCACCGTTCACGCCGCCCAGGTTAGCGATCTGGATGGCACGATCGATGCGATGGCAGCCGACTATTCCTGGCAATTCGCCACCAGCGCCTGCAGCGGGGGCGCAACGACACCTATTTCGACCATTCAAGGCTCAACCGGCTCCAGCCCATTGACTGGCCAAAGCGTGACCATCGAAGGCATTGTCACCGGCGATTATCAGTCGAGCAGCCAGCTGGGCGGGTTCTTTGTTCAATCCACCGCGCCCGACGCCGACCCGCTGACCAGCGAAGCCATCTTTGTCTACAACACCTCCTTCCCAACCGGGCCGGGCGATACCGTGCGTCTGACCGGAACGGTTCAAGAGTACATGGGGGGCGGTACCAACGATTATGGTCACATGAACCGCCAAACACAGTTGACCAGCGTCTCAAATCCCGTGGTATGCGCTACGGGCCAGAGCGTTGCGCCCACGGTGGTCAATTTACCGGTTCCTGAAAGCGAAAACCCGGCCACCTATCTCGAGCGCTACGAGGGCATGCTCATCACCATTCCTCAAACGCTCACCGTCCAGCAGAACTTTTTCCAGGGCCGCTTCGGGCATCTCACCCTCGGCTCGGGCGGTCGCATCGTCAACCACATCAACGAAGACACCGGCTTAACCTTTGCCAATAATTTACGCCGCATGATCATCCTTGATGACGGTTCCACCACCCAAAATCCCGCTCCCATCCCCTACTACGCCGCGGACGGCGCCCTACGCGCCGGCGATACCGTGGCCGGTGTGACCGGCGTGCTCGACCAGGGTGAAATCAACAGCAACCCCACCCCCTCGGACGCCTTCCCCGATATCTTCTACCGCCTGCACCCCACGGTTGCGCCGGTGTTCACCGCCGTTGGACGCCCGGCTGCCCCGCCGCAGGTCGGCGGCCAAATCAAGGTTGCCAGTTACAACGTATTGAACTACTTCACCACCTTCGGCTCTCGCGGGGCAAATAACGCAACTGAATTCATCCGCCAGCATCAGAAGCTGGTCAACGCTATCTGCGCCCTGGATGCCGATGTGGTCGGCTTGATCGAGATCGAGAACAACGGTACCACGGCGGTGAATACCCTCTTGAATGGCTATTCAACTTATGACGGTCTGAACGAGGTTGCCAATTGTGGTCCTTACGCCGTCATAGCCGACCCGCCCCTGGGTTATGGCCCAGATGAGATCAAGACCACCTTCATCTATCGTACTACAACCGTTCAAACGGTTGGTGGATCGATCAGCACCAACGCGGATCCCTTCGACGAATATCGTTACCCTGTGGCCCAGACCTTCCGCGAAATTTCCAGCGACGAAACCTTCTCCGTGGTCGTCAACCACTTCAAATCCAAGCGCTGCTCCGGCAGCCCCTCCGGCGGAGACGCCGATTTGGGTATGGAGGGTGGTTGTTTCAATGCCACTCGCGTGGCGATGGCCAACACACTTTTAGGCTGGATCAACAGCACCCTCCTCCCAGTAGACCCCGACGTCTTAGTCATTGGCGACCTCAACGCTTATGGCGGAGAAGACCCCATCGAAACCCTCACCGGCGGCGGGCTGATCGACCAGGTGGCGGCCCACCTCACGTCCACCAATCGCTATTCCTACGTCTTTGATGGCACGGTGGGATACCTGGACCATGCCCTCAGTACCGCCAGCCTGAGCAATTACATCACGGGCGTCAATTACTGGCACATCAATTCCGACGAACCCGCAGTCATTGATTACAACACCGAATTCAAAGACTCCACCGCGCCCTATTCACTGTCCCCCGATCTATACCAGCCCAATCCCTACCGATCCTCCGATCACGACCCGGTTCTGATTGGCCTGTCGTTGACAGAAAGCACCACCGCCAACGATGATGCGAATGCGGAAACGAATGAAGACACGCCCGTTAATATCAATGTGCTTGCCAACGACCGGGTTGTAGAAGGCGGCACATTGAGCATTACAAGCGTTACCACTCCGGGCAACGGTACAGCCGTCATCGCTGGTAGCATGGTGACCTACACTCCTAACACCAACTGGAGCGGCACCGATACCTTTGAATACACCATCTCCGATGGCCTGGGTGGCTCCGATACCGCCACGGTCACGGTTACAGTGAACCCGGTCAACGATGATCCCATCGTCGCCATTTCATTGGATAACCAGGAATTCCTGGCCAACTTCGCCTTCACCTTCACCCTTCCGGCGGACGCCTTCACCGATGTCGACTCCACCCTCACCCTGACCCCCAAAGTCTCGCCTGATGAACCCTTACCTGCCTGGCTGGTCTTTAACTCTGCCACCGGGGAATTTACCGGCACAGCCCCCGAGAGTGCAGTCGGCACCATCACCATCCGCGTCACGGCTTCCGATGGCAGCGGAGGGAAAGTGTATGACGAGT
>CAZMMI010000408.1:0-3678 GCA_964567255.1 uncultured Anaerolinea sp. | reverse complement strand
TTGGGGCCGGGCGACGCGGGGCAGTTGACGCGCCAGGCCTGGGATTGGCTGGCAGGGTTGGATGAGATATATCTGCGCACGAGGCAGCATCCCACCGTGGCGGGCTTCCCGGCGGCGCTGACCTTGCACTCTTTTGACGACCTTTATGAGCATGGTGAGCAGTTTGAGGCGGTGTATGCGCAGATCGTGGAGCGCGTGCTGGATTTGGGCCGCCGGGAGCAGGGCGTAACTTACGCCGTGCCGGGGCATCCTTTTGTGGCCGAATCGACCGCGCCGGAGATTGCCCGGCGGGCGAAGGCCGAAGGGCTGCCAGTGAAGGTGATCGAGGGGATCAGCTTCCTCGAGCCGACCTTCACCGCGCTGGGTCTGGACCCCTATCCGCGGCTGACGCTGGTGGATGCGTTGGAGTTGGGCAGCCTGCACATGCCTAACTTCCCGCCCGATTCGGCGGTCCTGGTGGCACAGATTTATTCGCGCTCGATCGCTTCGGATGTGAAACTGACCCTCAATGCGGTGTACCCCGACCAGCACCCGGTGCGGCTGGTGCACGCGGCAGGGACGGCGGAGGAGCGGGTGGAGGAGATGGCTTTGTTCGAGATTGATCGCAGCCAGCACATTGGGCTGCTGACGGCGCTGTACGTGCCGCCGCTGGACAGCGATACCTCGCTGGAGGGTTTTCAGGAGATTGTGGCCCACCTGCGCGCGCCGGACGGCTGCCCGTGGGACCGAGAGCAGACCCTGCAAAGCATGGGCGCGCAGCTTTTGGACGAAGTGTACGAGGCGCTGGAAGCTTTGGACGAGGAGGACGCCGACGGGGTGCGTGAGGAGCTGGGGGATGTGCTCTTGCTGATCACCATGCTGAGCCAGATTGGCAACGAAGAAGGCCTCTTTAATATGGCCGAGGTCATTCAGGGTATTCACCGCAAGATCGTACGCCGGCACCCGCACGTGTTCGGCGAGGTGAACGTGGACGGCACCAGCGGCGTGCTGCGCAACTGGGAAAAGATCAAGGAAGAGGAGCGCAAGCAGAACGGCAAGGAAGCCGCCGAGAAAGGCATTCTGGACGGGGTCAATAAGGCTATGCCGGCATTGAAGCGGGCCCAGGCGTACCAGAGCCGCGCGGCGCACGTGGGCTTCGATTGGACGGAAATCGAGGGGGTGCGCGAGAAGGTGATGGAAGAATGGCGCGAGGTGAGCGAGGCGCAAGGGGAGGAGCTGGAGAAGGAGCTGGGTGATCTGCTCTTCTCGGTGGTGAACCTGGTGCGCTGGTACAAGGTGGACGCGGAGACGGCGCTGCGTAAGGCCAGCCAGCGCTTTTACGAGCGTTTCAAACACATTGAGCGGGGCGCGAAAACCAGCGGGCGGACGCTGTCGGATTTGTCGATGGATGAGATGGAAACGCTCTGGCAGCAGGCCAAGCGCGCCGGGAAGTAATTGTCAAAATTCACAAAAAGAGAGGTGCGTGAGGCGCAAAGGGCCCCACGCACTTCTTTTTTAAGGATTCCTCCGCCTCTGACGGATTCGCTACTTAATAAAATTAAACAATACAATCAACATTATTGAGGTAATATCCAGAAAATTAAAGATATTGTTTTGAAAAAGTCAATATATCCTCTTGACATTTTTAAAAATTATGATATTATGTTTTTAGAAAATAAAACAGATTGAGTGTAGCCAGTGAGAAGGCTCGGTTCAATCAGGTTATTGACATTTTGGGAGGTAGATATGGAACTCATCAGTTATCCTGTGGATATGGCGGCAAATCCCCTGGTCGGCATTCGCTCGGGCGGGGATGTGTATGTGAGGGGGTATGAGGGCAGCGAGATCCAGGTGGCTATCCGCGACCGGCGTCTGGTGCGCATTGACAACGAAGCGAGCGGCGTTTGGGTGGTGATCAAAGACAACGCCATCGTCAGTGTTCCCTTGGGTTTGCGGGTGCAGTTGGAAAAGGTGGGTGGCGATGGATTGGTGAGCGATTTGACTGCCAGACTTGAGGTGATCAAGGTGGGCGGCAATTTGGGCATCCAGGCTTGCGAGTCGGTGCTGATTGAGAAAGTAGGCGGCGAGGTGTATGCGCGCGGGATTTTAGCTGATCTGACCGTGAAGCGCGTGGGGGGCAGCTTTGAGGGCGTGGACCTGGCCGGGCCGGTGGTATGCGAATCGGCGGGCGGAGAATGCCTGCTGGGTGTGAACAGTGGGGTGGTGCAGGCGCGTTCTGGCGGCGACTTGCACCTGGGGCTAAAAAAAACCAACGGCGAAGAAGTGAATCTTCGCGCGGGCGGGGATATCTTCTTATTTGTGGCGCCGGATGCTGACGCCCGGATCGAGGCCTCTAGCGGGGGGGCTTCGGTGCGCGTTTCGCTGGGAGGGCAGGTGTCGCGCATTGATGAGAAAGACTACTTGCTGACGTTGGGGGCCGGCGTGACGCCCATCAAGCTGCGCTCGGGTGGAGATGTGCGCATCAGCGACGAGGCCTGGAAGAGCGATCAACTGGAGTCGTTCTTCAACCGATTGCAGGAGCGCTGGAGCCGCTGGGAAACGGGGCGGTTTGAGCCGTGGAATGAATGGCAGACTTCGTATGAGGAACGCATTCGCCAGCGGTCGGAGGAGGCAGTCCGGCGGGCGGAAGAGCGCGTGCGCGCGGCGATGGAGCGCATTGAGCAGCAGACGGGACACTTTGGGCACATCGGGCACGCCTGGGACGACATGCAATGGCCGAAAGCGCCAATGCCGCCGGTGCCTCCGGTTCCCCCGGTGTCTCCTGTTCCGCCACGCCCGCCCAAACCGGTGGTGTCGGTGGAGGAGCGCTTGATGATCTTGCGAATGTTACAAGATCACAGAATCAGTGTGGAAGAGGCCGAGCAGTTGCTGGCTGCTCTGGAGGGGAAAGAAGCGTAGCCAGAAATGGCCCCGATGGAACATGCAGACCCGACAGGTTTTTAAAACCTGTCGGGTCTTTTGGAGCAGGCGTGTTACCGAGAAAGGGAAAACCGCAGAGGCTTTGCCGTTATAATGGGGCGCATGAAAAAACGCCAACAAAAACATCATCAATCACGGCGGCTTTGGCTGCTTCTGTTCTGGGGATTGGGCATGCTTGGGTTGCTGGCCGCAACCTTTGTGCCGCCTCGCACGGAGTCGATTGTTCTCCCGTTTGGGCCGCTGCAAGCATTGGATGGGCGCTCGTTCGAGATGCCGGGGCGGACGCTGGAAGTCAAGTGGCCGGCATTTTTACGCGTCGGCGAGAGCGGCCCGGTAGAAGTGGACATCACGCCTGGGGGGCAGCCTGAGGGACTGGCTATGACGGCAGCGGCGAGGTTGGATTTGCCCGCCCTGGCGGGGCAGCCCGCCGAGGCGGGGGGGATGTTGATGGACGGGCAGCCGGTGCGTTTTGCATGGGACGTGCTTGCCAGCGAGACGGGAGAGCAAAAAGGGCTGCTGTGGTTATCGATTTGGGTGGAGGGGGGAGAACTGCCCGGGCAGGAGATTGCCGTGTTGGCGCGCCCGGTGCAAATTCCCGTGCGCAACCCGCTGGGTTGGCGAATTGCCGCAGGGGTGGGTTTGTTCATGGGGGTCGCTGGCGCGTTGATCCTGCGGCGCTTTGATCGATGAAGTGTTGAATTCACCCAGGTTCTTTTGTACAATAATGGTAACTACTCAGCCAGAGGTGGAAGAGGCCCG
>CAZMMI010000407.1:0-3712 GCA_964567255.1 uncultured Anaerolinea sp. | reverse complement strand
CCTGCTCGCGCTGGGCGGGGGTCAGGCGGCGGGCAATCAGCCCCAGGCGGCGGGAGAGCGAGTAGAGGGTTTCCTCATCGACAGCGCCCAAAGCGGCGGCCTCCAGCAAGGCCTTGAGCGGCACCGAGCGCTTGCGGTCCACGGTCTGCGGGTCCACCAGCTCCTGCTCGGTCACCCCCACCGCGTCCACGATGAGAAAGCGGGTTTTGCGCGCGCCGGGAGTCGTGGTGACGGACTGAAAATCGGTGTCGGAGATGACCCGCGTGCCGCGCCCCAGCATCTGCTCGAAGAGCAGCCGCGAGCGCACAGCCCGCATGAAGACCAGCGCCTCGAGGGGCTTGATGTCGGTGCCCGTGGCGATCATGTCCACCGTCACGGCGATGCGCGGGTAGTAGGAGTTGCGGAAGTCGCTGATCAGCGTTTCGGGGCGGTCGTCCTCGGTGCGGTAGGTGATCTTCTTGCAGAACTGGTCGCCCTTGCCGAACACCTCGCGGGCCATGTGGACGATGTCTTCGGCGTGCGAGTCGTCTTTGGCAAAGATGAGCGTCTTGGGGGTCTCTTCGCGCCCAGGGAACAACTCGGGCAGCGCGTCGCGGTAGGCGCTGAGGATGGTGCGGATCTGGCTGGTGGAGGTCACGTGGCGGTCCAGCTCGTCGGCGTCGTAGGTCAGGTCCTCGTCCATCTGCGCCCAGCGCTCGCGGCGGGTGCGGCGGTCGCGGCGGCCCACCCACCAGCCCTGCTCTACCGTGCTGCCCTGCTCGGTGATGCGCGTGCGAATGCGGTACACCTCGCCGTCCACGTTCACGCCGTCGGCCACAGCCCGGGCGCGGGAGTATTCCATGACCAGGTTCTCTTTGAAAAAGCCAAAGGTCTGCGCCGAGGGGGTGGCGGTCAGGCCGATGAGGAAGGCGTCGAAGTATTCCAGCACCTGCCGCCACAGGTTGTAGATGGAGCGGTGGCACTCGTCGGTGACGATGAAGTCGTAGTATTCGATGGGCAGGGCGGGGTTGTAGCGCACCTCTTTGGGGGCCTGATCGCGCAGAGCGGGGGCGGCCTCCCACAGCGAGGTCTCTTCGGCGCGGGGGTCAAACTCGGCCTCGCCGGCGAGCATCGAGTACAGCCGCTGGATGGTGGTGATGTGCACCTTGCTGACGCCGTCGAGCACGTTGGATTGCAGGTGCTGGACGTTATATAGCTCGGTGAACTTGCGCCCGTCGTCGGGGGTGATGAACTGCTCGAACTCCTTGAGGGTCTGCCGCCCCAGGTTGTTGCGGTCCACCAGGAACAGCACGCGGCGGGCCTTGGCGTGCTTGATCAGGCGGTAGACGAAGTTGACGGCGGTGAAGGTCTTGCCGCTGCCGGTGGCCATTTGAATCAAGGCGCGGGGGTGGCCGGCGGCAAAGGACTGCTCCAGGTTGGTGATGGCCTCGGTTTGGGCAGGCCACAGGTCGCGGGCGATGAGCGGGGCGCGGGCGGGCAGGTCCTGCAAGCGGGCGCGCAGCGTGTCGGGTTGGGCAATCCATTCGGCCAGCGTCTCGGGGCGGTGGAAGGCGAACACGCGCCGCGAGCGCGAGTCGGGGTCGCGGTTGTCGCGGAAGAGAGTCTCCACGCCGGTGGATTCGTACTGGAAGGGCAGCGGCTCGCCCACGTGGGGCAGGCGCTCGGGTACGCCGGTGGTGTAGCTGCCGGCCTGGTCGGCCACGTGCGAGAGGGTGTGGCCTTCGGCCTTGGCCTCAATCACCCCCACCGCCTTGCGGTCCACGAAGAGCAGGTAGTCGGCGAAGCCGGAGGTGAGCGGAAACTCGCGCACCGCCACGCCCCGCCCGGCGAAGAGATTCATGCTGGGACGGTCCTGGACGATCCAGCCGCAGGCGGCGAGGAGCGTATCAATGTTTTGGCGGGCCAGGGCTTCGGGGGTAGGCATAGGATGATTATAGTATGGATTGCCTGAAGGGCGATTTGAAATCCTTTAGAACCTATCCTGAAATTGTAACCTCCCCCAACATTTTTAGGATAGGTGCTTACCAACAGAGCGCCTTCCAGATTTGGAAGGCGCTTTTTGTGTTGTACGGATAAGGGAACATGTATAATCGAAATATGTGGCAGGAAATCACACCCACTCACAGGCAGGCACTGCAAACTGTTGGGCGGCTGAATTCTTTCATACTGCTGATTTATGTTGATTCCTAAATTAATGGAGAACCAATGAACACAGTCGCGGTAACTCTTCAAATTCCAGACCATATTGCGCAAGGTTTATTAAAGGGAACTTATGAACGGGTAGGTGGGGTAGTCCGTGAAGCGGGGTCCAAACATGTTGTTACCTGGCTACGTGAGGCACGCGAGATAGGAGAACCTATCGTATCAAATGTTTTATCCCTTACCTCAGTGGGCGCTATATCCAGTGTCTTGAATCTGGCAGTTTCAACAACGGGCTTTATTATCGTTCTAAAACGTTTAGGGGTCATCGAGAAACAACTCGAAAAAGCTCAAGAAGTCCTCAAAACGATTGATTACAAGATTGATCTATCTTTTTATGCCAACTTTCGGGCGGCGCTTGATTTAGCGATTAATGCTTTCACAATGTCTAACTCTGAAACCCGCAAAATGAGTGCGATGCAAGCCATTAATCGTTTTCTTGAAGCAGAACATCACTACACTAAACTCACAGATACAGAAATTGGCAACGGCAGTCAGGTGGCCGATGAATACTTATCAACATTGTGTTTGGCCTACGTTACTGAAGTGCGTTGTTATTTGGAGTTAGAGGAAATCGATACCGCCCATCGTCGTTTGAAAGAAGGCGCAGCTATACTTCGTCCACGTTTTGAAAAGCATATTAAAACTTTATTGACCTCAAATCCAGCCGCCTATTTACACCCAACCATAAAAGAAGAGGTGGGGTTGAAACGCCTGACGAAAGTCTATCAATGGCTTGAACCAGGGGTAGATGAGAGCGATGTTTTTGAAATGCAACGAGAAAACTTGTTTAAATTTGCTCAAAACCCCGAAGAGTGGACAAATTCACTCCCACAAGCGATACGAATACCGAAAAGCGGTACTGCCAAGTCAACCACTGTGTTTAATGATTTGGCCAAACAATCGAAAAAGTTTATTGAGGCTTTGCCCTCAATGTCAAAAATGAAAACTGGTTCTTCAAATGCGGTAACGCCATCTCCCGAAACAGAGGCTTGTGGTCGTTTACCAACAATGATGGACTTAATGGAGACGATGGTTGAAAATGATAACCGCTTAGCGATGTATGAATCAGAAGTAGACGCGATCCATCGGTTGGGAATGAGTTTTCAAGAGTGGCGACAATTAACGCCCTCGACCACTGCTCAAGGAAATGGGTCGGATTTAATTTACATCACTTTATCGTAGACAAAAAGCCGCCCGATAAAGTTTCTTTCAAAGCACACCGAAGAAATGGTAGATTCCTGCAAAGGAACATTTCTTGGGGGAGGTGTTCCCCAAGCGCCAGAAAAGTCGATGCAACCGTCCCAGAAAAACCAGAAAGAACTTCGGGATTGTTCACATAATGCGTTGCTGGTCAATCTGACTCTTTATCCATCTATCTGATTGACTGCGTTGCAATTAGACCTCATTTGAGAAACTTTGAGGTAGATACTCAATCGCATAGAGAGGCAAATTAACCAGCCAATCCTCTGGTTTGTAATCAGCCATCGACGTGCGGATCGCGATTCGTGGT
>CAZMMI010000406.1:0-3714 GCA_964567255.1 uncultured Anaerolinea sp. | reverse complement strand
AAATCGCCGGTGGGAAGGCGCTCGGCAAATACTCCACCACCGTGCAGGTCGCGCCAACGAACAGCATCCTCAACGAAAGCCCCCAAACAGCCACGGTGAACCTGATCGTAGTCTCCACCATCCACCGGGTGTACCTGCCTGCCGTCCGGCGATAACCCCAAGCCGTAATGGCTATGCGCAAGTCATGGCACTTCGTAAACCCGCCAGTTTGCGATCACGTTCAGCCTGTTTGCGCAAACGCAGCTCCGTTTCATCCCAATCGTACGAAACGCAAAAGAAATGCTGCACCATCGCCCGCGAGCGGATGTGAAGCAACGCGTGCGACAGGCCCTGCCCGCCCGCGGACAGGCTCGCCCCGATTGGGTCATTCTCTGCGAGCTGGCCCAGCGCATCGAAGAGCGCCTGGCGCGACCCTCCAGCGCGGGCTGGCAATATGCCCATCCTTCCGAAGTTCTGGAGAAGATGGGCCGCGGCGTGCCCGAATACGCCGGGGTGCGCTATGAGCGCCTGGAGCGCGAAGGGTTGCAAACCCCGGTATGGGACGAACACCATCCCGGCACGCCCCTCTTGTTCGGCGAAACCTTCCCGCGCGGGCGCGGCAAGTTCCATCCTTTGGAATACCAGCCCAACGCCGAAATGCCCGACGAGGAGTACCCCTTCTACCTGTCTACCGGGCGCGTGCTGGAGCACTGGCACGGCGGCAGCCTGACCCGCCACGCCTCGCTCAACGAGGTCTACCCCGAAGCGCTGATGGAGATCAACCCCGCCGATGCCGCCCGCCTGGGCATCTCTGACGGCGGCCCCGCGCGGGTCACCTCGCGGCGCGGATCGCTGGTGCTGCGCGCCCGTGTCACCCCCAAAGTCAACCCCGGCGTGGTGTTCATCCCCTTCCACTTTGCCGAAGCCGCCGCCAACCTGCTCACCATCGACGCCCTCGACCCGCAGGCCAAAATTCCCGAATACAAAGCCTGCACCGTGCGCGTGGTTCCCGCCCGCGAGGAAAACCTGCCCGACCCGCAGGCCGGCCTTAAACGCGGGCGGTATTAACCATCCGCGCCCGTATTTGGTAGGGGCGAGGCGGGATTCGGCAACCACATCTTCCAACCAACCATTAGCCTCGCCCATCGCTGCTCAGGGCGAGGCTATAAGGCACGGTCTCAAACTTCAACCGTGATTCCGCCTCGCCCCTACTGCCTCCCAGCATGTCCCCCACCTACAAACACCTATCACCTCATCCCAATCTCTCCTTATTTCCACCGGTTAGAGTAGAATCACCTCAAATTGAAACTGCCCAGCTGGAGAGGAAGATGTCCGAACTTTCTTCATCCACTGAGTAGGCATCTCAAATCCAACCCGAGGTGATGCCCATGCCCGTCCAACGTTCCGAGCACAATCCCATCCTGCGCCCGCAGGATGTCAAACCTTCCCGCCCCGATTTCGAGGTCACCTGCGTGCTCAACGCCGCCGTGACCCGCCTGGGCGATGAAATCATCCTCCTCCTGCGTGTGGCCGAACGCCCCATCGTGGATGACCCCCAAATCAGCCGCGTACCCATTTTCGACCCAGCCAAAGGCGAACTGGTCCTGCGCGAATTCTCCCACGCCGACCCGCACTACAACTTCTCCGACCCGCGCGGCATCAGCGGCCCCGAAGGCCACTACCTCACCACCCTCTCCTACCTGCGCCTGGCTCGCAGCAAGGACGGCATCCACTTCACCGTCGAAGATCAGCCCGCCCTCTTCCCCGCCACCGAATACGAAACCTTCGGCATCGAAGACCCGCGCATTAGCAAAATCGGCGATACATACTACATCGACTACGTAGCCGTCTCGCCCAACGGCATCGTCACCGCTCTGGCCTCCACCCAAGATTTCGTCACCTACGAGCGCCTGGGCATCATCTTTGCCCCCGACAACAAAGACTGCATGTTGTTCCCCGAAAAAATCAACGGCAGGTACTACGCCCTGCACCGCCCGTGCATTTCCGGTTTGGGCAAGCCCCAAATCTGGCTGGCCGAATCACCCGACCTGCTCAACTGGGGCCGGCACCGCATGATCGCCGGGCTGCGCCTCAACGGCTGGGAAGACCTGCGCATTGGCGGCTCCGCGCCGCCCTTCCGCGTGCCCCAGGGCTGGCTGGAAATTTACCACGGCGCGGGTCCCGGCAACCGCTACTGCCTGGGCGCATTGCTGCTGGACGCCGAACAACCCTGGAAGGTGTTGGCGCGCTCGGCGCAGCCCTTCATGCAGCCCGAAACCAAATACGAACTCAAAGGCTTCTTCGGCAACGTGGTCTTTACCTGCGGCGTGCTCTATGAAGATGGCATCGTCAAGATCTACTACGGCGCCGCCGACGAATACATGGCCTACGCCGAGGTGCCTTTGCAGGAAATTCTGGATGGGCTGGAACCGGTAGAAACCCGTTAAGCCCGCCTTCCATCGAACAACCGACCCATCATGCTAACATCCATCCGCGCTCTTTTCCGCCAACCGGTCCCCATCCCCATCGAGCACCGTCGCAACATCCGGCTGCTGTACGCGGACATCGCCTTTTGGGGCATCCTCAACGGCAGCATTATCGTCTTTTTGGCGGTGTACGCCTCGCGTCTGGGCGCATCTCCGCTGCAAACCGGGCTGCTCACCGCCTCTCCGGCGTTGATGAACCTCATCTTCACCTTCCCCGCCAGCAACTTCTCGCGCGGTCGCCCCAGCCACAAGGTCAACCGCTGGTCGGCGTTGATCACGCGCGCATTCTACGGCTTGTTGGTGCCACTGCCGCTCTTAATAATGGACGATCAAGCCAAGATATGGACCATCATCGTCCTCAGCCTGGCGATGAACGTCACAGGCACCGTCGCGGCGGTCATTGGCAACGTCTTCTTTGCCGAAACCGTCCCGGTTGAAGTGCGCGGACAGGTGGTGGGCAACCGCAACGCACTGCTGGCCCTCACCACCATGGTCACCACCTTCACCGTGGGGCAAATTCTCAAATTGATGTCCTTCGAGCAAGGCTACCAGGTCATTTTCCTGCTCGGCTTCCTCGGCGCCATGGCCAGCGTAGCCATGTTGTTCCTCGTCCGCCCCGTCGATTCCGGCGCGCCGCCTGCCCCATTGCCCAAAACCGGCCTGCGCCTCGACATCCTCAAAACTCGCTACAACCGCGTCTTGCTGGCCATGTTCGCCTATCACCTGGCCGTGTTCCTGCCCAACCCCATCTTCCCGCTTTACCAGGTCAACGAACTGCTCATGACCGATCAGGTCATTAGCTATGGCGGGAGCATCTTCTGGATTTTTTACTTCATCGGCTCCACCCAGGGCGGGAGCATTTCCCGCCGCCTGGGCTTCAAGCGTATGACCGGCGTGGGCGTGGTCATGGTCGCCGCCGCCACGCTGCTATTCACCTTCAGCTACGAACCCTGGCTGTACTACTCTATGCAGACCTTCAACGGCATTGGTTGGGCCATTGTCGGCAGCGGCTTGATCAATTACGTCCTGGAGTTCGCTCCGCCCGATGACCGCCCCGCTCACCTGGCCTGGTTCAACCTGGTGGCCAACCTGGCCGTGCTCATCTGCGGCTTAATCGCCGCACCCGTCGGCAACTCCCTGGGCCTGTTTGGGGCCATGCTGCTGGCCGTGGCCGTGCGCTTCCTGGCCGGCTTCGCCATCCTCAAGTGGGGATAGCGGAAATTTCCGCGGGTAAGAAACCCGCGCTACT
>CAZMMI010000405.1:2328-3731 GCA_964567255.1 uncultured Anaerolinea sp. | reverse complement strand
AATCTCCGGTATAATGGGGGGGCTGGTGGGGTTTGGCATGGTCGGGCTTTTTGGCTTGTTCTGACCGGTGCTTTGCTTTACCTGTCAGCGCCCCATTATCGAATTTCCGGGAGATCATGCAACTTATGCCGACTGAAGCGTTTAAACCTATTTGCTTGAACAGCCGCCGCCTGTCGGTTGAAGTTGCCCAGCCTGGAACGATTTATCAGGGTACTCGTTTTGACTGGACCGGCTTTGTCACGCAGGTTGTGCTGGATGGCAAGCATACTTTTTGTATTCCGGAATCGCTGACGCCTGGTCAGGGCACGGGGGGGATTGGCATTTGCAACGAGTTTGGCATTGACATTGGCACAGGCTACGCCGAAGCGGGGGAGGCCGACTCGTTTCCCAAGTTTGGGGTGGGGCTGCTGCGGCGCGGGCCGAAAGAGAAGTACAGTTTTTGGGATCCGCGCCCCATTGTGCAGCCTTTCTCGATTGAGATGAGCAGCACGGAGACCAGCGTCACGTTTACAATCGAGCCGGTGGACTGCATGGGCTACGCCGCCCGGCAAACCAAGACGCTGACGGTGCTGGAGAACCAGCTTGAAATCGCTTACCGCATGGAAAACACCGGCAGCAAGCCGATCAAGACGAACGAGTATGTGCACAATTTTGTCGCAATCGATGATTTGCGCTTGGGGCCGGACTACCAGGTGACGTTTCCCTATGAAGTGACTTTGGAAAAAACGCAGGCGCCGGTGGTGGGCATGATGAAACTGCTGCCGGGTTTCCTGCGCGCACGGATCGACAAGGCTTATGCTGAGAAGTCTATCGAGCCCTTGGAAATGCAGGGGAATAGCATCCGCGTCAAGCAAATGCCGCAGCGGTCGTTTTACTGCCGCACGGTGGGGTATGAGCGCAGCGAGCAGCCGCAGTGGGAACTGCGCCATCTGTCCAGCGGAGTGAGCATGCGCGAGTATGATGATTTTGCTCCCTGCCGCGTGGCGATGTGGGGCGAGGCGCATGTGATCAGCGTGGAAGTGTTCGTGGAAATCGACCTCCAGCCGGGGCAGGCGATGAGTTGGAAGCGGCGCTTTGAGTTCAATGCGTGAGGAGACCCCCTCCCTGCCCTCCCCCAAATCCGCAGGCCGGATTTAGGGGAGGAGGAAAACTTTGACTGTATAAGGACTCCGGGGTTGGCGTTTTAGGGGTGATGGTATACTGATATCAGAAGCGGAGGCGCCTATGTCAAGCCTGTACGAGCTGCTGGAAAAACCTCAAGCCGATGAAATGTATATGATTGCCGGGTGGCGGCAGTGGGCGGATGCCGGGGCGGTATCCTCCGGGTTGCCGGAGTACCTGGTCGAGTTGAGCGGGGCGCGGCTGATCGGCTCGATTCCGCCGGAAGGGTATTACCTGTTCCA
>CAZMMI010000405.1:0-2228 GCA_964567255.1 uncultured Anaerolinea sp. | reverse complement strand
GAGCTGCCCTATGAAAAAGAACGCACGGTTTCGGGAAGTTACAGCCTGCGCGCGATGAAAGAAGAGATGAAGGGGCTGGCCTTGAGCCTGACCGAATACCAGGGCGGCTCGAGCATCAGTTCGTACATTTGCAAAAGGGCGGGCGAGCAGGGCATCGAATTTGCCGGCATGTATGGGCTGGTGCCGCTGTACGATTTTTCCAACCTGGCGCAAATTGGCCATACCGTGCGTATTGAGAATGATTATGTGGCCTGGCTGAGCATTCTGCGGCGGATCAATTACATGTTCAAAACCAGCTTTGACCTGGGCGAACTATCGACTCAGAGCAAAGCGCTGACTTATGAACTGGCCAAGCGCATCGATGAGTTTGACAAGCAGGCTCCCGATGCAGGCGTGAAGGAATACTTCCGCAAGCTGGCGGAGGATTACGACGAAAAGCATTTCATTCCGTTGGATGATGTGTGGGAAGAGAACCTGCGCAAGATTTTGGATAAGTTCGAGGATGGCGACGAACCTGGGGAGCCGCCCGAGGAGGGCTAGGCCCGGCGGATTAATTCACGGCGCAGGAGCTTGCCCACGGGGGTGCGGGGGAGCCTGTCGATGAACTCCACCTCGGCGGGGACTTTGTAGTAGACCAGCTCCTGGCGGCACCAGGCAATGATCTCGGCGGCATCCAGTTTTTCGCCAGGGCGGACCACCACCCAGGCTTTGACCACCTCGCCACGCAGGGGATGAGGCACGCCCGCGGCGGCGGCTTCCAGCACGCCGGGATGGCGGGCCAGCACTTCTTCGACCTCGCGGGGCCACACCGAGAATCCGCTGACCTTGATGAGGTCTTTTCTGCGGTCGATGATGTAAAAGTAACCGTCTTCGTCCATGCGGGCAATGTCGCCGGTGTGCAGCCAGCCGTCTTGCAGCGTTTGGGCGGTCTCTTCGGGCTGGTTGTGGTAGCCCTGCATGACCTGCGGCCCGCGGATGAGCAGTTCGCCGGGCTGGTTGGGGGGCAGTTCGCTGCGCCCGTCCTCCAGGCTGACGATGCGGCAATTCACGTCGGGCAGGGGCAGGCCGATGGAACCGGCGCGCTTCTCGCCCAGCATGGGGTTGCAGTGCGTGGCGGTGGGGGCTTCGGAGAGGCCGTAGCCTTCCATCAGGCTGGCCCCGGTGAGGGCCTCAAAGCGCTCGCGCACCTCAGCCAGCAGGGGGGCCGAGCCGGAGATGCAGGCGCGAATGGAATGCAGTTCGTATTTCCCGGCGGCCACATCGGGATGGCGGTTGATGGCGGCGTACATGGACGGCACGCCGGGGTAAAAACTGGCCTGGTAGGTTTGAATGGAATCCAGCAGGGCGGGCAGGTTGCGCGGGTCGTCGACCAGCACCAGGCGCGCGCCCAACATGACCCCCACGCTCATGCCCACCACCATGCCGTAGACGTGGTAGAGGGGGATGGCGAGCAGAACCGTCTCGCGCCCATCTTGCAGCCCGGCCAGCCAGTGACGAAATTGCAGGGTGTTGGCGGCCAGGTTGCGGTGCAGGCCGATGGCGGCTTTGGGGGTGCCGGTGGTGCCGCCGCTGTATTGGAAGATGGCCGGGTCATCGGGCGAAACCTGCCCTGAGAGGGCAGGGTCGGCCCGGAAGGTTCTCACGAGCGATTCCAGCCAGGCATCGCCGTCGGGCAGGCTTTGCCTGCGCACCAGGGTGCTGTCCAGCCAGCCGGGGAGGTCGTCTTCGAGCGAGACGGGGAAGCAGCCTTGCAAGCCGCTTTGGGCGCGGATGGATTGCAGCATGGGGTACAGGCTGTGCAGGCCGATCCACCAGGTGGCCCCGGCGTCGTTGAGCTGGTGCAGAGTTTCGGGGGCGGGCGAGTTGGGGTTGAGCGCAGAGACGACCCCGCCCGCCTTGAGCACGGCGTAGTAGGCCAGGAGGAAGTGGGGCGAGTTGGGCAGCATGAGGGCCACGCGTTGGCCTCGTTGCAGACCGCGGGCGAGCAACCCGGCTGCCAGGCGGTCGGTGAGGGCGGCCATTTGGGCGTAGGTGATGACCTGATCGTGGAAAACGGCGCAGGTCTGTTCGGGGTAGCGCCGGGCGGCCTCGTCGAGGAAGTCAAAGACCCGGCGGGGCGGGTAGGTGAGGGAGGGGGGCACGCCGGGGTCGTAGTGGTTCAGCCAGGGTTGGGGGGGCATGGGGTAATTTTACTATTGATCCGCGAATGAACGCGAATGTGCGCGAAT
>CAZMMI010000404.1:0-3737 GCA_964567255.1 uncultured Anaerolinea sp. | reverse complement strand
ATCAGGAGACTATTATGCTAGACAGCATCTTCCGCCGCAAAAAAGACGAACAAACCATGCGCTCTGCCGGGCGCTTGCCCCCCGGTCAATCCCTCACTCAACGCTTTCCCGTTCTGCATTACGGCCCCGTGCCATCCTTCAATCCCACCACATGGGATTTCAAGGTTTGGGGCGAGGTGGAGCAACCCCTGCGCTTCTCATGGACCGAGTTCAACCAGCTTCCTCGCGTGCAGGTGAAAATGGACCTGCACTGCGTCACCCGCTGGAGCCAGTTCGATATGCTCTGGGAAGGTGTGACTTTGCGGTCCCTGGTCGAGCAGGGCCTGCTCAAGATCAAACCCACCGCGCGCCATATTCTCCAGCACGCCGAGTACGGCTACACCACCAACCTGCCCCTCGAAGTGGCCTTGCAGGACAACTTCCTTCTCGCCACCCACTACGACGGCAAGCCCATCGACCCCGAGCACGGCTACCCTCTGCGCGGCGTGATCGGCGCCATCCCCGAACGCGATGATCTGGTCACCCCCTATTTGTGGAAGGGCGCGAAGTGGCTGCGCGGGCTGGAATTCCTCACGGAAGATAAACTCGGCTTCTGGGAAGAGGCCGGTTACCATAACGAAGCCGACGTTTGGAAAGAAGAGCGCTACGCCCGCGGATAGCGGTTTCTAGCGCCTTTTTTGTCTCCAGAGCAGCCCAATCACCAGCCCAATTCCTGCTATCGCGCCCAGGGCTGCCCACACTCCGCGCCAGTCCAGCGCCAGGCTGCTCTCGCCCTCGCGCATCGCCGGTACGGCTGGGTCGCAGAATTCTGCCAGCCAATCCAGGGCCGGTGTGGGGACGCGGGCTGAACGGGTCAGGTCACGCACTTCCACCATCAGCCGGCACATCTCGTCTCGGGCCGCATTGGCGTGGCGAGCCAAAGCCAGCTCGGTGCGCGGATTAGGCATGCGTTTTTGCAAAACGGCCACCAGCAGCGGCTCGGGAATCCAGCGCAAAACCTGGTATCCTCGCGGGGTGACCGGAATGTGCAGGGCATCCAACGCTTTCATCCCCTCGCGCACCGCCCGCACGATCAACGTCAAGCCGTCGCGGGTACGCGCCAGCCTGTAGATATCCCCGCCTGCCAGATACACGCCCGCAGCCAGCGGCGCCACCAGCACCGCGTGAGTTTTGAGCCAGGCGTCCATGTTGTCGCAATAGCGGGTGGGCAGTCCCGCCTCCTGCAAGGCCCGGCTGATCTGTTCCAGGCGCGGGGTGATGCGCCCGTCCAATTCGCCCAGCGTGGTCGGTTGGACCTTTGATGCCAGAACATAGCGAATGGCGCTGCCTTCGCGCCGCCCGCCTGCGCCGGGAAAGCCCAGCACCACCCGCTCGCGCCCGAGAGCCTGGACCATTTCCGCTGGTCCGGACGCATTGTTTACCAGGAACAGCACGTTGGGCGTGTGGCGGTTGGCTGCCAACACCGGCAGCACCCCGCCCACCTGGTTTTTCCGAACGACCACCAACACCCAATCAAAGGCCTCTTCGGGGTCCAACCGCTCGCTAATGCGTGTCTGCACGGTGTTGAGAATCCCGGTGATATCATCGATCAACTCGATGCCGCGTTCGCGCAAATCCGCCAGGCGCTGCCCCCGAGCCAGCAGCGTCACCTGGTGCCCGGCTCGTTGCAATTGCCCCGCATATAGGCTGCCCAGCACCCCCGCGCCGATGACGAGAATTTTCATGGTTTACTCCTCTCATGCCGAGAGTGAATCTCGCCGCGAGCCGCTGCCGGTGGCGCGACGGACTTTCATGTTTACCTTCTTTTGCAGTATAGCCCTCACTCGATGATTATTCAATGATTTGTAAAATTCTTGACGCTGCCTTGACCTCCTCTGTCGCCGCCTCGTTGTACAATTTGAAAACAGAGGTAACTATTCAGCCAGAGGTGGAAGAGGTCCGAAATTGAGGTGTGCCACACACCTCAATTTCGGGAACTTTCCTCACCCTCTGAGCAGTTACACACGGAGGTTTCTATGACACCAATCATCTTCAAACCGCGCCCATCCTCCGGTTGGTTATCGCTGGGTGGCATTGGGTTCGTGCTGCTGGTTTACTCAGTGGCTATCCTTGCATCCTCCATCAGCGCCAACACAAGCATGGGCTTCCTCTGGCCGATTCTACTCATGGTTGGAATTGGCGCTGTTTTTGTCTTTATCGCCGCCTGGTTCCCCACCATGCGTTACGTGTTGCACGATGACACCCTCGAACTTATCTACGGCCCCTTGCTGCGCTACAAAATTCCCCTGGCTGAGATCCGTGGAATGCGCCGCCGTGACTTGCGCCTATCCATGCTCTCCAGCATGCGACTGCCGGGTCTTGCTCTGTTTGAAGTCACCTACGGCGATGTGGGCAAGGTCAAGATGTGCTCCACCGCCGCCCTCAAAGGCATCTTGTTAATCGAGACCGAGCATGGTCTGTACGGCATCACCCCCGCCGACGAGGAGGGCCTGGTGGCAGCCGTGCGCGCGCGGACCGGGAAATAACATGACCGGTATCTATCCCATGGCCGCCCTGACTCTGCTCATCGGGGCGGCTTGCGCTATGGCTTACCTGGCTACCGGCTCGAAAGATGGGCGCAAATACTGGCCGCTGCTGTTGTTGGGCCTCCCGCTTTCTTTTCTCGTCAATCGCTTAGTCAAGGGCCCGCTCATCCAGGCCGTAATCACCTCTACCGGGGTCTCTCCTGCGCTGAATGCGGATTCTCCGTTGTGGTTTGCTATGCTCGTTTTAATGACCGCGCCCTTCTTCGAAGAGCTGGTCAAGCTGCTGCCTTTTGTCCTGCCGGTTGCTCGCCGCCACCTGGCCCGGCCCTGGTCGGGGCTGTGGGCAGGCCTGGCTTTGGGGATGAGCTTTGGGTTGGGCGAAGCCGCCTACATTGCCTACGGCATCTCTCAAGCACCCCAATATCAATCCATGCCTTCTTATTTGTTCACCGGCTACCTCTTTGAGCGTCTCATGGTGGTCTTTTTGCACGGTTTTCTCACTGCCATCGCTGCGGCGGGGCTTGCCCTGGGTTGGCGGCGGGCAATTTTTAATCTGCTTGTGGCAATGGGGCTGCATGCCCTGACGAACTCCGGTATCGTCCTCAACCACCTGGGCTGGATTCCACTTGCCTGGGTACAGGCGCCGCTGCTTCTGGCCATCCTGGTTGCCGTGCTGTACTTTGAGCACCTTCGCCGCCGCGAATTGGCCTACGTGCCTTCTGAGGATGCCCCCGAGAAGGTATACTTTTAGTATGAATATTTACCACATCACCTCTGAAAAAGAATGGCAAGCGGCTAAGGCTGCCGGTGTGTACCGCGCTCCTTCGCTGGATACAGAAGGTTTCATCCACTGCTCCACCCGTGAACAGGTGGTCGACTCGGCCCAAAATCACTTCGCCGGGCGCGCCGATCTCCTCCTGCTGTGCATTCAAAGCGGCGTGCTCGTCTCGGCCCTGCGGCTGGAAGGCGAACGACTCTGGCCCCACATCTACGGCCCCCTCAACCTAGAAGCCGTGGAGCGCGTCCTCGGGTTTCCCTTGCAAGCCGACGGCACCTTCCAACTTCCCCCAGGCGTTTAACCTGCCTTTGAATTATTTATTCAGAACTTTTCTCACTCACTGAGCAACGTGATTTGTAACTGCTCAAAGGTGGGGAAATTTCAGGTTTCTTCCGCCTCTGGCTGAGTAATAACCGTGATTTTTATCTATTGAC
>CAZMMI010000403.1:0-3759 GCA_964567255.1 uncultured Anaerolinea sp. | reverse complement strand
AAAAACGGATCCTTACGGCGCGTTTGTGCCGCGTAGCACTGCACTAAACCGTGGTCAGTTGTGAATGGCGGGCTTTGCCCGCCTAAGAAATAAGATATAGGGAGTTTTGGTCGCACAAAGTGCGACCAAAACTCCCTGTTGCCTTTTTTTAGGCGCCTGAAGGGCGCGATACCTTCTTCGCGGTTAGCTGTGGTGCTACCTCGCGCCGTATGGATCTGTTTTTGATATAAATAATCTACAACCCTGCCAGCAGCTTTTCGACCTGATAGCCGGAGGCGCGAGAGGCTTTGAGCAGCTTTTTGCGCATTTCCTGGCAGATGAGCAGACGCTCAACGAACAAGGATGCGCTGGCGTTGGGGTCGGCGAGGGAATCGAAGGCGGACAATAACTCTACCCAGCCGACCCATTCCTCAAAGGCTTCGCGGTTGAACCAGAGGATATCTTTGTAGCGGTTGACACCCAGGAAGGTACGCACTTCGCCATCGGCCAGCCAGGACAGGACCATTTCGGCCAGGGGCTGCTTGCCGCATTGGCTGAAGGTGTCTTGCGTGGCGCAGAGCAGTTTGAGGCGAGCCACCACGCGGTCGGCGGTGGGGACGTCCAGGCCCAGGCCCAGCGCGGTTTCGTGCAGAGATTTGCCGAGCTGCCATTCGTCGATCCAACTGCGGGTCACGGCGGCAGGCTGCGCATCTCCACTCAGGCGACCCATGTTGCGCAGGAAGAGGAAGCTGATCCAGGCGACCCACTCGGGGAAGTGATCGTCATCCAGGCGTTTCAGTATGTTTGCCAGGGCTTCGTGGTAGGCGGTGGAGCCGGGCAGGGGGAAGCGCTCGTTGATCAGGCGCAGCTTGAGGCTGGCCTCCAACTCGATGCTCAATTGATCCAGGATGGGAGCAGGGTCACCGGCGAGGTCGTTGAGATCGTTGATTCCGTGCAGCAGCGCGCCCAGTTTGCCTTGAGCTTCGGGCAGCAAGTGCTCGGGCAGCACTTGCCCGGCGGAAGTCAGGCGCTGCTGGGCAAGATAGTTGAAGTATCCGGGGTTGAACAGCTCGCGCAAAGGCCCCAGCACGGGTTGCAGGGTCAGTTCACGCAGGGCCTCGCGCACATCCGGCACGCCGCGCCCGTTGAGATACTCATACAGCTTGCGGTACGAACCCCACTCATCGTCGCGCACGGCGCGGAAATCGAGGAACACATGGTACTCGTAGGCATTCAAGGCCAGGAAGACGCCTTTTTCTTTCATGTCCTGGCTGGAGAAGAGGAACTCCAGGCCGCTGACCTGGTCGCGGGCCAAGATGAATCCATCCGGCTCGGCCTGGATGTTGAGACCTTCGGCCAGGGTGCGCTGAGTCATGTGCCGCTCGCCGCCCGTGCCCTTGACGAGGAAACCCGCCGAAGTGCGAATCCAGCCTTGCGTGCTGCCGTAGCGGTTGTGGACGACTACCAGGGCGCGCTCTGAGCCGATGCCGTTGGAATAGGCGAAGACGTTTTCATCAACGCCGCCGCCGGTGAAGAAGTCGTACAGGAGGAAATTTTCTACCCCCGCGAACAGGGCGCGGCGGTGCAGCAGGGGGGAGATTTCGCGGGCGTGCCGGTCGATCAAGTAGCCGTCGGGGTGTTCATCCCACAGCGCCTTGCGGAATTCCATTCCATATTTCTCGGAATAACCCTCAAACTGCCCATGCCCAAACATGGGCAGGCCGGGCATGGTGGCCATGAGCACGCAGATGCCGAAGTACTTGTCGCCCTTGCCGAACTGGTCCACGGCGGTGCGCTCGTCGGGGTTGTTCATGAAGTTGACGTAGCGCTTGAGAATTTCCGGCTCGAATTCGAGGGTGTTCTTAATCAGGGTGCGGTACTTGTCGTTTTCTTCGTTGCGCAGCATATTCATGAAGGCGCTGTTGTAGACGCGGTGCATGCCCAGGGTGCGCACAAAGTAACCTTCCATCAGCCAGAAGGCTTCGGCCAGCAGGAGGGTGTCGGGGGCTTCGCGGGCCACGCGGTCCACGACCTCGCGCCAGAACTCCACGGGGAAGGCCGCTTCAAAATCGGAGCGGGGGATGCCGTTTTCGGCACGGGAGGGAATGGCCCCGCCGCCGCCCGGCTCGGGGAACCACAGGCGCTGGTAGTGCTTTTTGGCCAGGGTCATGGCGGCGTCGAAGCGGATGATGGGGAAGCGCCGGGCCACGCCCAGGATGGTTTGGATGACTGCTTCGCGCACGGCAGCGTTGAGGTAATTGAGTTGGGCGGTGTCGTTCCAGGGCATGGTGGTGCCGTCGTTACCGTGGTAGATGTAACGGGTCTGCCCGTTGCGGTGATCCTGGTACTCGAAGACCACGGCAGCGTCGCTGCGCGAGAAGTAATGGTCCTCGATGCGGATGCTGACCGACGGGTCGTTGGATAGATCGGGTCCGGTGAAGGAATACGCCGGGTAGGGGGGATAGGAGAGGGACAGGAACCAATCGGGATGGTGAACCACCCAGCTCGAGTCGATGCCCATGTGGTTGGGCACCATGTCGGAGGCCAGACGGATGCCGTGCTGCCAGGCCCGGTCACGCAGGTTGCGGTAAGCTTCATCGCCGCCCATATCCCAGGCCACATCGTAGCTGTGCAGGGAATAGGCCGAGGCGATGGCTTCCTGGTTGCCCATCAATTGCTTGATTTTGGCCGAGGCCTTGCTGCGCTCCCACAAACCGATGAGCCACAGGCCGCTAAATCCGCGGCGGGCCAGGTCGGCCAGTTCTTCATCTGGAATCTGGTCGAGGCGGGTGATGGGGCGGTCGTACTGGCGGGTGAGTTGATCCAGCCAGACGTAGGTGTTTTTGGCGATGAGCACCAGGCGGGGCATCCATTCCTGGTCGGGGCTGAAGGCCTCCACTTCCAGTTCGGCGGCGCCGCGGTCAAAGGTGGGGATGACGGTTGGGCCGGGGCCCATGAAGGGCAGTTTCTCTTCTTCCTTGATCAAATCCAGGCTGCTGAGCAGGCGGTAGAGATAACGACCGAGAAGATCGCCCCAGCGCTCGCGGATATATTCGAGCTGCCCGGTGAGGGAGTAAGGCACGGCAATGGCCGGGCTGCGCAGCATTTCGACCAGGCTGTCGCGCTCGGGGCCAAAGGGCGGTTGGCTCTCGAAGAAGGTTTGCAGGCCGCTGATGATGCGGCGGTAACCAATCCCAGCCGCCAGGTCGCTGTCGTCGAATAATTCTGAGAAGGGTTGGGCTGCGGGGTTCTTGTTGGCAATCCACAGCATGAGCAGTTCTTCGAGGAGCACCTGACGGTTGGGGACGCCTTCGGTTTCGTCCTCCAGGTAATCGGTCAGGGTTTGCTCTCCGCGGTAGACAGCCAGGGGCGGGAAGGCTTCGGCGAACTGAGCCAGGGTCTGGTTCACGGTTTTTTCGCCGATTCCCGTATAGAGGAATTGGAGGGCCAGGGTCATGGCCTGGGGATTGACCTGCTTGCGGTAGGTGGCAATGACCAGGTGCAGGATTTCGTCGATCAGGCCGAGCGCGTTGAGCTGCCCAGCCTTGATGGTTTCTTCGGGGAAGCGGACCAGGTCGCGGCGGGTGTTCATTTTTTGGGCAAACGTCCGCACAGCGTGGAAGTTGGCGAAAATCACGTTGCCAGTGAGGGAGAAGAGACTCTGGTCAAACTGGTATCGGTCGCGAGCCTGGCGGGAAACATGGAATTCCATAGGGCTTCCTTTCAGATGGGGAATGGCGGAGGATGAAGTTGAATTCCGAACTTAATTATTATACAACG
>CAZMMI010000402.1:0-3778 GCA_964567255.1 uncultured Anaerolinea sp. | reverse complement strand
CCGGCAAACCTCAAGGAACCTGTGAAGATTGCTGGGGTGGCTAATAAAAATTGGACACGAAAACAAGTAAAAATTAGGTGTAAACTGGGGCTATTAACCTGCAACGAAGCGGAGTATGCTGCGGCGATCTTTGCTCTAGATCAAACGCTTCATTTTTTGGGGCCTGACCAGGTAACCGAGGTTGCCATCTTCAGCGACAGCCGAGTCATGGTTGCTAAAGCATTTTGTGCGCTGGTTGCACAAAAGTTACGTTCAGGAAAGAGAAAATGGCCAAAAGTGCAAGTTTTGCCACTATTTTTGCACATTTTGACAGTTGTATTTTGCATAGCCTTTCTGATACGCTTATTCCATGTGGTTTTTAAAGGTTTCGAAACTCAAATCGGGCGAGTTTGCCCAGTGCTATGAAGGTACCCCGCAATGCTGCAGATTGGAGTCTCTTCAGCCAGGTGGAATGGGTCCCTATTCTTTTTTGCAACTTAGGGGAGTTTTCATTCATGCGGGACATTGAAATCCATGCCGGCTGTATCCAGCAGGGGGAAACCCGAATTGATAAAGATTTCAAGGATGGCGGCCTGACCCTCTTCGCTATCTTCATCCAATCCGAGCTGATCAATTTTCTTTGCGGCATCGATTCCCGTTTGCTTGAAGCGCCGGATATTTTCGGGTGTGTGTTCGAAGGTGAAACCAATGCCGATGGGATAAGCAATTCTCGGGTGACCCGTGACCAGGGATGCCAGTTTTTCAGAATCCAAAGAGGGGTTCATGCGCTTGCGAAGCATGTCCGCCAACATCCACATGACCTGCTCTTTATCGACATGTTGCTGTTTGGCCAGAATGGGCACGATCTCGTGGAGTGCCTCAACAACGTAGGATTGAATTTCGGGAGAGAGTTGCCGGGCCGCCTGAACCATCTGACTGATCTTTTCGTCCAGTTCTGCGGGGAGGGGGCGAGGGATGCCTAAAATATCGTAGATCTCGTAGCCCAATACTTCCGCGATCCTGGCAATATTCTTGCCTTTTGGGTCGTACTTTCCGTGCAGCCAGTCTGACAGGGACGCCTGTGAGACGTCCAGGTAGGTGGCAAATTCCGAAATAGTTTTACGGCGACCCTCAGCGCGTTGCCAGTCCAAAAATCGTAGATTCAGCCAATCTGCTACATTCATCTGTTCTCCTTGGGTTGGAAAATGGGCGTCCGAGAAATGTATTTGAGGCATCCGACTAAAAGGGATGATAGCAGAAAACTTGTAAATATTCAATAGAAAATAAATTCTACAATAAATATAAATAAATCGCCTGCAAATTGAATGCTAAATGTTTTATTGTATAATATAAAAAAACTTATAAACGCAGACAAAGTCATAATCCCATGCCAAAACAAACCGATCAAAAAGCACCCGAAACAAATTATATGAGCAAGCAAATCCCTTTCCCTTATCGGGGAATACTCGCTGTTCTCACGCAGGAAGACCTGCGATCCCGGCCCAACACCATCCTTTCGTTTATCCAGGCTGAGTTTCTGCGCCGCCATCCAGATGGTTTGTTTTTTGAACCCGATTCCCCTTCTTTGCCAGCCGTGACCAAAATTTTCCGAGGTTGACCTCGCCCTCAAGTTTTTCACGAACCGCTTCCGGTTTCTAATCTGAACCCGGTTTCAAAGAGGAAGTTCATTGTCGCGCCTATTACTAGAAAATATTTTCTACAAGAGACAAGAGAAGAAGATGCCCAACAATATTTCTTTGCGGCAGGAGCATAAATTATGATTGCCAACCAGTTCACTGAAGATCTCTTCAACCAACTTGCTGCCCCGTTCACCCTCGATTGGGAGGAATGGAGGGTGATCGAGACGAGCGAGAACCTGCAGAAAGCCTTTGGCTGCCCGGTTTTGATGGGGGTGCAATCTCGCCGAGAAGTCGCCGAGCGACAGAACAAAATGCCTCGGCAGGATGATGCTCAGGAATCGTCAAATGTCGAACAGACATCTGATAAGGCGACTACCCTGTGGTGCCCTCACAAAACAGAACAGGCCGGATCCGTAGTTCAGACCACCCGATACGCTCCGCGGAAGGACAATGGGGCGTATTCCAGTCCCCAAGTGAGTATAGAAGAATGGAAGGTCGGCTCCAATCTGCTGCTGGCGGGTTTGCCAAAGCAAAAAATGAGGGCGACGATCGATGCCGTGCCTGTGATGGTCGATCCGGCAAGGAGCATGTTCTCTGACATGAACGCTTCAGGGAAAGGAGGAAACGGTGGCCTGAACATAACCTCACGCAGCTAATCTAATTGGTGGTAATGTGCACACGCCTGTGCCAATTTCAAGGGCCCAACTCGATATCGCGCCGCAAGTGCGGCTGAATCTCACGGTTCACCATGGCCTGTTTCTTGTCCACCTGTTCGCGGAATCCGTCCATGAACCTATTGAACGAAAGGAGCATTGAAATCATGTCCAACAAAAAACAATCCATCTCCAATGCGACTCGGGAGGTAATGGATTTCATCCTGAAGTACAAGACCATGAATTGCGGCGCATCCCCCAGCATCCGGGAAATTCGGGATGCCTGCGACCTGCACTCCACCAGTGTTGTGCAGCACCATCTGACTCGCCTGCAGGCTGCGGGATGGATTGAACGCGATACGCGCACGGCCCGCAATATCCGCATTGTGGGCGAAACATGGTCGTGTCCATTCCACATTGCCAATGTTTGAGATGATCCAGACAATCCCCGGTCGTCGGGACGGGTACGGTGACCTTGCCCTGGCGATCATTACCCAGGCTGCAAAGGACTTAAACAAGCCCTTGATGTGTTGTTCGGCCATCGAATGGCTCATGTCTGATGAATTTCTCTTGTATGCCGGTTCTCTAGGCATGGACGCCAATCGGGTTGCCCGAAAGATGTTCTTGCGTTCCATCGATACCTGGAGGAAATGGAAACATATGACAAAAACATTCAACCTGGTTCGAGATCGTGATGTCACGGGAATTTCGGGAACAGGAGTTGTGGCCGAAGGGATCGTTTTTCAGGGCGGACAAACCGTGATTTGCTGGACCTGTCCGCCCTTTACCGTGTCCGTCTTTCCATCCCCTGAGGCTGTACTGGCTGTTCATGGGCACCAAGGGAACACGCGGATCGTCTGGAACGAGGAAACGGCTTGAGGCTGCCCTGGGCTGGAAAGCGCCTGTGACCTGTCCGGGATCTGGACCTTGGTTAAGCAGAGTAGCAGCGCTTCGGGTTCCATGAACCCGTGGTGAGCAGGCGTTATTTCTGTTTTGCAATATGTGAACAAGCAATACTACTTGATGAGGAGACTTAACTTATGACTCGGAACAACAGCTGCCAGCACGTCATTGATCTCACGGGGGACATCCTGTTCAATATGATCAGGTTGAACGGCAAACCGGTGGCATTTCTGCGTTTATTTGGCTTGGTGAAAGCCACTCACGGCGCATCACGAGTAGATGGACTCCGGTTTGTGGCCTACGGCCCGCTGGCCGAGCTGATCTATGCCCACGTCCAGAAAGGCTCTCGCCTCTTCGTGATCAGCCATGTGCAGCAGCGCCAGGTAGAGGATAAGCTGTTCACAGAATTCGTGGTCGAGGAATGCCAATTTCTGAGAAATGTCGATTGGGAAGCGGGAGCCAGGAAACAAGCTGAACTGGTTGAACGTGGAGAACTGCGCCCGTCTTATCAAGCGGAAGATGATCATGTTGGAGGTTGAGCGGGAGATGCCTATCCAAAAATCGGAATATCACAGCAGCGAAGCGGACTACCTGCTGGCGCAC
>CAZMMI010000401.1:0-3783 GCA_964567255.1 uncultured Anaerolinea sp. | reverse complement strand
TCATTTATGCCGGTCTATTTGGAACAATAGCAGGTTATATTGTTATCAAATATAAAAATATTTTAGGGCTTCTCATTGTCCATATATTGATCAATCTTACTCTGCTGTTTTTTTGATGGATTTCATTAAAAAGCTCGTAGGTCGGGTTGAGCGGTTCTATTCAGGCAAATAACAACCCGGATCGAAGCGAAACCCGACATCTACTGGGCTGTGTCGGGTTTCGCTTGTGCCGGGGTGGTGGAAGATGCGAATAGATTCGCTCAATCCGACCTACCGATCCGCTCCCACATCTTCCCATCTGCGATGGCAAACAGGGCCGTGGCGGTGAGCAGGCCCAGGGTCAGCCCGGTTTGCGGCAGGAAGGCGGCGGCGGTGGTGAAGGAGGCGTGCATCAGCACGCACACCAGCACGTTGCCGCGGGTGCGGTTGTAAGCCCAGGCGCACAGAATCGCCATCAGCAGGATGCCCACCAAACGGCTGAGCAGGTCGACGGGCAGGCTTTGGGGCGTGGATGGGTAAAACCCGTTCAGGTGCATGGGCACATACCACACCGTGGTCAGCGCCCCCAGGATGAGCGTTGCCACCAGCGGAGAAAAGCGCTTTTGCAGCAGGGGCAGGGCAAAGCCGCGCAGCGCGGGCTCCTCGCTGAGCGCGCCGCCGAACAGCAGCAGATACACGAAGGTCAGCACCACCGTGAGCGCCACCTGCCACCACGCCCCGTGGATCTCGACGCCCAACTCCGACAGCCCCGCCGCCTGCCCCAGCAGGTTGCCCGCCAGGATGAGCGCGGGCAGCCCCAGCAGGGCCAGCACGTACCAACCCGGCGCGGTGGAAGCGCCCGCCGGGGGCAGCAGCAGGCGGCGCATCTCCGCTGACCCGCCGGCAGCCCAGGCCGCCACCCAGGCTGGGCCCAGCCACATCAAGCCGCGCGCGATCCAACCGGGGACGGTAGCCTCCACGGGCGTGGCGGAGGCATAGGGCAGGGCCACGAAGTACAGGATGCCCGTCACCAGCCAGCCGCCCAGCAGCACGTCCCAGCGCAGGCGGGGTTGGGCCTCGCCGGTCTGCCCGGCGCGCAGCAGCAGGGTGAGCACGGCGGCAAAGGCCGGGGCAAAAGCCGCCAAGGTGCACAAATGTCGAAAGAAGATGCGGTCGGCGGTCCCGATCAACCCGGCAATGAGCCACAGCAGCCACGCCAGCAGGTAAGTGAGGGTAAAGAAGACCCAAATGGGCCGCTCGGCGGATTGTTTTTTGATCCAGGCCATCATCGTATTCATGCGCGCGCCTTTCGTGGATAGAGAGAGGATGCCCTGTCCGTTATGCTTCGGCCACGACCGCCGCCGGTTGGGTCAGGTTGTGAATCCATTTGCCCGAGCGGAAGCGCCACAGGCCGAAGCCCAGCCGCACCAGCTCCTCGGTGACGATCATTAAATATACCCAATAAATGGGCAGGTGGAAGACGAAAGCCCCCAGCAGGGCGGTGGGCACGCCCACAATCCACATCGAGCCGCCTTCCAGCAGCAGCCCAAAGCGCGTGTCGCCGCCGGGGCGCAGCACCCCCACCACGGTGGTCATGTTGGCCACCCGTGTCCACAGCGTCAGCCCCATGATGGTCATCAGGTTTTTGGCATTGGCAATCGCCACCGGCGAGAGCTTGTACAGCACCGGCAGCAGCCCGGTGGAGGCCACCAAAATCAGGCCCACTACCACCGCCCCCGAAACGCCCAGGATCAGCGAGCGGCGACCGTAGACGCGGGCGGTTTCGGTGTCGCCCGCGCCAATCTTGTTGCCAATCATGATGCCGCCCGCCTCGGAGATGCCGATGAAGAGGACAAAGCCCAGGTTCTCGAAGGTGCTGGCGATGTTCACCGCCGCCACGGCGTCGGTGCCAATGCGGGCATAGATGGCGTTGTAGGTGGTCATGCCCAGCGACCACAGGCTTTCATTGAACACCACCGGCAGGCTGGTTTTGAGGAAGCGGTTGATGAACTCGCGGTTGAAGGCAAACATGGTGTTCAGGCGCGCCGCCACCGGCGTGCGCAGTTTGTAGATGAGGAACAGCAGCACCGCGCATTCGATGGCCCTGGCGATGACCGTGGCCAGCGCCGCCCCGCGGATGCCCATTTCGGGCAGGCCCAGGTTGCCGAAGATGAGCAGGAAGCTGAAAGCGGTCTTGAGCGAGATGGCCAGCACGCTGGTGAACATGGGCAGGCGCGTGTTGCCCGTGGAGCGCAAGGCCGCCGCGAACACGAAGGTCAACGCCGTGGCCACATAGCTGAAGGCTACGATGCGCAAGAAGCCCGAGCCGTTGGCCACCACCTGCGGGTCGTTGGAGTAGATGCGCATGATGACGCCGGGGGCGGCCAGCGCGACCACGGTGAACACGACGGCGGCGGCCAGCCCCAGTGAGAGGCCGATGCCGACAACTTTGTGGATGCTGGGAATATCGTTCTTGCCCCAGTACTGGGCGGTGAAGGCCGCCGAGCCGCTGCTCACGCCGAACAAAACGAAGAACAGGATGAAGCCGAACTGGTTGGCCAGCGACACCGAGGCCACATTCACGTCGCCCAGTTGGCCGATCATGACCACATCGATCATGTTGAGGGCGGAGGCGATAAACTGTTGTATGATTATTGGAATGGCGATGGTCATCATCGTACGGTAGTAGGCGCGGTCTTTGAACATCTCTGGAAAAGCCTTTCTTGCAATTAATAAAAGACAAACGCTGGATGATAACCGATAGGACGCCCTCCGTCCAGGCTGGTGTCGCAGGGGAAGATGCGAGCAAGCATGGGATGATTGTACGTGAAGATCGATGAGGGCGGGGCTGATTGGACGGGCGAATCGAGAGGTTGGGCTTAGAATTAAGAGAGGTGAGTCCAACTTGCAGTGACCCGTATGGTGAAAGAGTATGTGGAATGAAGAATGATCATTTTCGCAAAAAAGCTCTGTCGATCCAAATAACTATTTGCCTCTCGGTGCTGCTAATCGTGACTTTGGCTTGCAATAATCCCAGACGTAAGATTGATCCAACACTACTGGCGCCAATGGATCTGTCAAAGCAGGATCTTAGTTACAAGAATATGGGAGGGGTTGATTTTTCTGGAAAAGATATGCGAGAAGTGATATTGATAGGATCCGAGCTCATAGAGTCGAACTTCACCAACGCAGATCTCAGAAACGCCGATCTATCCGATGTCATTGCGTATCGTGCGATCTTTAATGGAGCGGATTTGCGAGGAGCAAAACTGGATCGGCTTTGCTTTATGGACGCAACATTCACGGATGCAAAGCTCGATCCTCATTGGTCTGAGATGGTGGGCTTGTTTGCGGAAGGGTACCAGATTACCACAGATTTAGCAGGCCGAGACTTGAGCGGTGTTTGCATAAATGGATATGAGTTGAAATGGTTGAACCTTTCTAAGGCGAATTTTTCCGATGCACAATTAGCGAGAACGATTTTTACCGGCTCCAACTTGCAACAGGCAAACTTTACGGGGGCTCGTATGGTTAACACTTCCCTTGTGGATGCCAATTTACAAGACTCTGTGGTCACAGAAGAGCAGTTAGAGACTACAATATTGTGTAGAACAATTCTACCTGATGGACAGATATCGAATAGAGATTGCCATCTTCTTCAAGCAACTTCCACGCCCTGACCAAGCTGGCCAATTGGCAAGCCGAAGATTAGGGTATTTTGAAATGCTGGATGGCGCTACTCGTCCAGGCTGATACACTGCGGCGGCGCGGTGACCCAGGTATACAGGCACACCAGGGTCCAGC
>CAZMMI010000400.1:1839-3784 GCA_964567255.1 uncultured Anaerolinea sp. | reverse complement strand
GCCGCCTTCACACCCCAAAATGCGGGTCTCGCCACGCCGATTCCCAATGAACCTTTTATTTGATATATTTGATCAAATAAGTTTATAATGGACATAATCTTTTTTCAGGAGCATTCGAATGGCAGTATTGCGTGAGCGTCCGTATAGTTCTCAGAATTTCCTGGTAGACATGGGCACGGGTGATACCAGCGGCGTGGAGGCGGGTTTCAGCGAGGTGATTTTCCCTGATGCGCGGGTGCAGGTGGGGGAATACCGCAGCGGGAATGAGCGCGAGAACAACAAGCGCAAGATCACGCTGACGACCGAGTACGGCAACTTGATTCTCAAACGCGGAGCCATCGGATCTTTGTCGTTGTACGATTGGTGGAACGCGGTGCGAAACGGCGACCAGGGCTCGCTGCGGAACATCCGAGTGCACCTGTTGAGCGAGGATTTGACTCAAACCGTGCTGACCTGGAAGTTCACCAATGCGCGTATTGTTTCGATCACCTATTCTCCCTTGAACGCCTGTGCGCCGGACGTGTTGACGGAGATTGTGGAACTGGCCTTCGAGCGCATGGAGATGGAGTAGTCTAGTAGGCGGGGTATCCTTACCCCGCATCTTACTACTTGTGGATGGCCCCAGGTATGGATATTCGGGCCACGATCTTATCGTCTTGTGCTTTCGGCGAGGCTATCAGAACCCGAAAAATTCTTGTGCCGAATCTCGCCTCGCCGCTACGAGGCGCTTTCGCCAACACGCGGATTGGCTTGCCATCTGCCGGGTTTCAACGCATAATTGGCCTTGACCCCAACCCTATGCGGAGGAGACGGCATGACCAAGAAGGCTTTCGTGAGCGGGTGTTTTGACCTGCTGCACAGTGGGCATGTGGAGTTTTTTCAGGCTGCGGCACGCTACGGCGACCTCTATGTGGCCCTGGGCTCTGACCGGACGGTGTTCGAACTGAAGGGCAGGCCGCCGGTGAACAACGAGCAGGAACGCCTGTTCATGGTGCAGTCGGTGGCCGCGGTAAAACAGGCCATGATCTCGCGCGGTTCGGGCATGCTGGATTTTGTGGCCGAGCTGCAGGAAGTTCGCCCGGATTACTTCATCGTCAACGAGGACGGCAACACCCCCGACAAGCAGAAGCTGTGCGCCGAGATGGGTATCGAGTACCTGGTGCTCAAACGTGACCCGCATGACGGCCTTTCAGCACGCTCAACCACCGCGCTGCGCACGCTGGTGAACATTCCGTACCGCATCGATGTGGCGGGCGGCTGGCTGGATCAGCCCTTTGTCTCAAAATTCTACCCGGGCGCGGTGATCACCTTGGGCATCGAGCCGACCATCGAGTTCAACGAGCGCAGCGGCATGGCCACCAGCACCCGGCGCAAGGCCATCGAGCTGTGGGGGCCGCGCTTGCCGGTGGAAGACCCGGCCAAGCTGGCCAAGATTCTGTTTTGCTACGACAACCCGCCGGGCACCCAAGAAATCTCTGGGGCGCAAGATTCGATTGGGTTAATGATGCCCGGCGTCAATTATGCTTATTTCGAGGGGGAGTACTGGCCTTCGCGGATCGAATCGATCCATGACGAGCAGACACTCCAATTCATTGAGCGAGCCTTTTACCTGGTGCCACTCGGCCAGCGTCAGCATGATTACCACGTTTTGGAAAATACGCATATTGACGAAGCCGGGGCCAGGGCGCTTTCAGTGGCGACGGATGACTGCTGGAAGGCGATCAAGGAGCGGGATTTGGTGGGCTTTGGCCGGGCTGTGCGCATGTCCTATGATGCGCAAATAGTTATGTTCCCCAACATGGTCAGCCCGGTGATGGAAGAGCTGATCGAGAAATACCGCGATCAGGCCCTGGGCTGGAAGGTTTCGGGGGCGGGCGGGGGCGGCTATCTGATCCTGGTGGCCGATCACCCGATCGAAAATGCGCTGCGGATTGTGTCGCGGCGG
>CAZMMI010000400.1:0-1739 GCA_964567255.1 uncultured Anaerolinea sp. | reverse complement strand
GGATTAACGCCGGGCGTCTTTGCGTTGGAAGGGCGGCTGCACCGCCGGGTCGAGCAGTTGGGCATAGCGGTCGGGGCGGCGGTAGGTGTTGCCCCAGATTTCGTGTTGGCGGAAAGCGCGCAGCGCGTCCAGGTCAAAATGGGCCAGGTAGATGCCCTCCACCTGCCCGGCCTGGACGAGGATCATATCCCGCGAGCCGTTCTCGTCAAAAGCGATGCCGTCGTAGGCGATGGAGTGGCCGTTCTCTTGCGGGGCAGCGTAATTGGCCAGTGCCATGCCGACCATATTTTCGAAGGCGCGCGCCTGGAGTTGGCCCTGGCGCAGTTGTTCCATCTCGCAGGCGTTGGGGACGAGGATGATCTCGGCGCCTTTGAGCATGAGAATGCGAGCCGATTCGGGGGCCTCGCGGTCATAGCAGATCATGGCCCCGATTTGCACCGGCCCGGCGGCGGTATCGAGGGTGCAGACAAAGAAGTCTTCGCCGCGGGTGACGGCGACTTCGGGCCCGAAGTCGCAGGTATGCACCTTGGCATAGGTCAGGACGATCTCGCCGGAGCGGTCGATGAGGGCCAGGGTGTTGCGCGGGCCGAGGTCGGTCTTTTCCAGCAGGGTCAGGCCGATGGCCATGTTCAATTCACGGGCCAGGCCTTGGAAGTGGCGCACGAAGGGGCCGTCGAGGGGCACAGCCTGCTCGGCCCAGGCTTCCCGCGCGCCGGGTTGGGCGGGGTCGAAGAATGTATAGCCGATGTTCCACATCTCGGGGAAGAGGGCCAGGTCGGCGCCTTTGGCCGCGGCATGGCGGCAGTAGAAATCGCCTTTGCTCAGGTTGGCCTGTTGATCGGCCCCGGCGGAGGCCAGTTGCAAAATGGCTACGGTAAATTGGCTCATGGGGTCTCCTAGAAGAACAGGCGCACGCCCAGCCCGATGACGATCAAGTTGCCGAGCAGGCTGGTGATGACGCGGAACTGCGGGGAGAGATGGCGGTGGGCCAGCGCGCCCACCCCGGCGAGCAGGCTCTGCCAAGAGAGCGATGCCAGGGCTGCGCCCAACACGAACAACAGGCGGGCGCTCCAGGTGGGGGCGAGGGTGTTCCCGCCTAAGATGAGTGCGGCGAAATAAGTGATGGTGAGTGGGTTGAGCAGGGTGAGCCCGACGAAGCGGGTGTAGGTCTGCCAGGGGGGGGCGGGAACGGTGGGATCAGTGCTGCTGGCGGCGGTAGTCTGCTCGCGGCGCAACTGCCAGATGCCGTACGCGCCGAGGACAACCAGCACCAGCCCGCTGACCAGGCGCAGAATGCCGGCGTAGGGGGCCAGGATCGCGGCCAGGGCCTGCCCGGCGATGGCTGCCAGGGCGGCGTAGACCAGGTCGGCGGTGGCGGCTCCGGCCCCGGCGGCAAAGCCCGAGGCAAATCCGCGCCGCAGCCCGGCTTCCACGATGAGGATGGCGATGGCCCCCACAGGGATGGCGATGCCGTAACCAGCGATGATACCTTGCAGGAATGCGTCCATAAGGGGGGATTGTACCAGACAATTCGGAGGCGTTGCTCCAATTTTGGGGGAGTAGTTATTCCTTGTAGACAAGTTTCCGGTTGGGATGAGGGTGGGCGCACGCCGTGCGCCCTTACAGGAAGGTTCTCGGGCAAGTACGCTTCTAACAAGAGCGAAAAATGGGTTGTGGACTATAATTTATCGTAGATCTCTCTGAAAGGACGTTACTGCTCAGCCCTTTTGGGAAAGAGG
>CAZMMI010000399.1:0-3791 GCA_964567255.1 uncultured Anaerolinea sp. | reverse complement strand
AGTGCAGTGCCATCTTCCAGACAACCTGTCATGATGATGTGCGGCGCAAGCCCCAACGAATCCATGATGCGATATCGTTCAACCTCAACCCCCAGCTTGATGAAGCATGATCGTTCTGCGCAGCGCCCAAAATAGGTCTCGTTCCCCGTCCCCTGTGGGGGCAGGCTTAATTCCCAGGTGCGGCCAGCAAATTCCCGCTCTAACATTCGGCACACTTCAACCAGGTGGGCATCTCTGCGTAGGGCCATCTCTCTTCCTCTTTTCATCGGCAGCGGTTCTCGCCATTTTCTCCGAGCTTGTTCGCTCAGAAATTGGAGCCTATCTTGCCAAAACATTGACGCGTAGCCCCGGTTCTATTGACACAAACAGGAGTACACTAAATTATATGGTAACTGCTCACAAGTGAGGAAGGTTTCCAAAATTGAGGTTTGTGCGATTGCAAAGCAACCGCATGGACCTCAAATTCTCTTTACATATCTTGAACCGAGGTTGAGACATGAGTACGCGCAAGCTTAAACGGCAGTTGGGACTGGCTCAAGTTGTCATGCTAGGCACTGCAGGTGCAATTGGCGCCCAAATTTTCGTCCTAACCGGACACGCAGCAGGTATGGCTGGACCAGCGTTCATTTTAGCCTTGCTGATTGGAGGCTTTTTAAGCTACAGCATTGCCTTAAACTACGGCGAGTTAGCTTCTTCTTTCCCGGTGACGGGCGGAGCTATGACTTATGTCAAAGAAGCCTGGGGCAGAAACCTTCTCTTCTACCTTGTAGGATCGCTCGACTGTCTCTCCAGTACATTCTATGCGGCCCTTTCCGCAGTGGGCTTTTCCTATTCTCTTCAAATTTTCTTCCCATTTTTGCCAATCGTTCCAACCGCCGTTTGCATAATCGTGATTTTTGTTGTTTTGAACATCTTGGGTGTCAGCAATGTGGGGAACATTCAAATCCTGTTTGGGGGCTTCCTGCTTCTTACCCTTATTGCCTATGTTGTTTTAGGACTCGTTCTTCCCGGCGGATTCAAGTGGAACACCTTCATGCTGGACGGGCGTTTTTTCATTCATAACGATGGTTGGTCAAATTTCAACTCGTTAATCTCCACGGTTGCGTTATCCTATGTGGCATTCATTGGCTTTGAAGTGATTGCCGACGATGCCGAAGAAATAAAGCATCCTGATCGTACTATTCCTGTTGGAATATTGCTGAGCTTAACGGCACTTATTGTCCTCTATCCCTTAATTGGCATGGTTACTCTTGGCACCGTTCCCTGGACTCAACTGGCCGGCTCCGATGTAGCGCTCACCGATGCGGCCGCCAAATTTATGCCCGGCATCGGCCCGTTAGTCCTTGCAGTCACAGGAATTATTGCAACCATCACTTCCCTTAATACCGCCCTCCTGAGCGCAACACGCGAAGCGTTTACCATGAGCCGCGACGGCATGTGGCCCCGTTTCCTTTCGCGCCTGAGTCGCTTCCGCACGCCGTATGCCGCAACCCTGGTGATTGGCGCGATTGTTTGTGGCATAGCCGCTATCGGCGTTGTCGAGTTCCTGAGCTACATATCAAGCTCTGGTTACCTGTTTGTATTATTCTGGTCTAACCTTGCGCTCATCCGCTTACGGAAACGGTATCCAGACATGCGCAGACCTTTTAAGGCGCCCTTCTTTCCGCTTACCTCCATCCTTGCAATGGCTACCTGCGTGTTCATCGTTGCCTTCACCGAAGCGCGTGCGCTGGCTTTTGGAGCAGGGTTACTCGCCTTTCTCACTCTAACATATTACATTTCACCGGTCATAAAACAAATATACACCCGGCAAATCCGTACGGCAGAGAAGCTGCGCAGCCGCATTCTGGTTCCCGTGGCCAACCCACAGACCGGCGTGAATATGGTGCGCCTGGCAGCCATCCTGGCGCAGTCCATCGAAGACACCAGTATCTGCGTCTACCACGTGGCTCGTCCCAACCACAACCATACCGCTTCGACCAGCAAATCCATCGAGCGGCGAATTGCCTCCAACCTGACCTCCTCGATTCCAGATCAGATCGTCCAGGAAGCGCGCAACCGGAATGTGCCCCTCTACACCAAAACGCGCAGTAATCCCAGCATTGCCAAAGGAATCCTGGAAGAAGTTGAGGATTCCCAGAATATCAAGCTCCTTCTGGCCGGGTGGCCCGGCCCACTCAACCCTACCGCAGGCGTCGAAAACCCGATCCAAACCTTGCTAGAGAAAGCCCAAACCAACGTGGCGGTTCTGCTCGGCCCCAACCTGGGTCCGATACGCAACATCCTCGTCCCGGTGGGCGGCGGCCCTCATTCTCGCCTGGCGCTGCGCCTGGCCTACGAAATTGCCGAACAAGAAAACGCCCGCGTAACCGCATTTCGGACCTACGCCGAGCCGATCGAGACCGAAGACATCGAAGACCAGATGCTCGATCTGCGCCAGGTTGTGAGCGAAGAACTCGGTGAATTCCCCCTGCGTGTTTCAACCCGTCTCGCTTCGGCAAAATCTGTAGTGGCCGGCGTTCTGGATGAAACAAAACGCCAGCCCTACGATCTCCTGGTCATGGGCGCGTCAGAAGAATACGGCACTGGAACGCGCCTGTTTGGCTCCGTGGATGATTGGATCATCGAGCACGTCGAAAATTGTTCGGTGCTGCTAACCCGTCACTACGAACCGGTCGCCATTCACTGGCTGCGCCGGCGCATCAAGCGCATCCTGGGAGAATATTAAGCCGCCTATCCCAAAATTCGGAAGTGACGCGATTTGGAGGTTTTTATGGGCGCTTCGCACCCGCAAAAACCTCAAAATCGCAAACCTCCCCAATCATTTTGGGATAGGTTCTAAGCCACCTGCTCACTCTACAAATGTAGCCAGCCGATGAATTTGATGATCATACAGCTTCCCATCCGGCATGATCGCACCATCGATAAATATTTGATCCAAATGGTACAAACACAGGTCCGCGCCTTTGAGGTTTGCGCCGGTTAAATCGGCTCCATCCATCATCGCCCCACACAGGCACGCATTCCGCAAGTCTGCCCCGCGCAAGTTGGCGTCTGTAAAATTGACAGCAAGCAGGTTCGCGTAACGCAAATCTGCGCCCGAAAGGTCCGCCCCAGAAAAGTCAGCCCATTCAAGATTCGCCCGTCGAAGCAGCGCGTTCTTCAGGTTTACCCCCACCAGCTTTGCTTTTTGCAGCCGCTCGCTACTCAAGCTGGCGCGCACACCCCCTTCTTCTCCGTTCAAGTATTTGAGATGAGCCTTTAAAATTCGATTGAGTTGCTGTCGTTCCATAATTTCCCCTCTTTTGTTAAATTAAAAGAACAGCCCCGCCAACATCAGGCGGGGCTGTTCATCGATCTTCTATCGATTTCTAGCGTCCGCGCTTGATCAGGCGATAGATACCAATCACAATCACCGCGCCGATGATCGACACGATGATGCTGGTCAGATTGACTCCGGTGACCAAATCGAGCCCAGTGATCAGGCTGGCCACCCAGCCGCCGACAACACTGCCGACGACTCCCAGGATCAAGTCCACCAGCATGCCGGTTCTGGCTTTCATCAGCCAGGATGCCACCAGGCCCGCAATCAAACCCACCACGATCATTGAAATTATACCCATGTTATCCTCCTAGAAACTCCGAATTTAGACGCTTTCACAAATTTTTCGCAGCAGGTGCATGGCCTTCTTGACGCGCATCGCGTCCTTGGGGTTGCCGCCTGCCACAAAACTTCCCAGAATACCGCCGCCCATCAGGGTGTCCAGCGTGTATTCCACCTCGCACTCGTC
>CAZMMI010000398.1:0-3793 GCA_964567255.1 uncultured Anaerolinea sp. | reverse complement strand
ACGAGCGCAAGACCGGCGCCCGCGATAAGGTCTGGAAATCCAGGTACAGCAGCGGCTCGTTCATGCGAGCCAGGGCATGAGCATAGAAATCCGGGGCGGCCGGCCCGACAGCGTAGGTATGTATAGTGGTCATCCGAGACGTGAAAGACCCGTGGTCAAATTCGAACCCCAGCAGATAAGCCTGGTCACCCCAGGTTTGTTTCAGGTAGCTCCCCATCCAGCCGCTGCCGTTCGAGATATGGGCATTGTGCGCCCAGAGCACAATTTTGCTCTCCGGGCCAGATTCTTCGAGAATGCGACCAACATTCTGCGCCATAACAACATCCCGCTCACCCATAATAGGATCAATCCCATGAAAAGTGATGCGCTGATCTGGCGCGACGCCGGCGTTGTACTCGCGCATCCAATCCAGCATTTGCATTACTTCCTGGGTTGCCCAGGGCCAATACAGCACCCGCTTGGGAGTAGCTCCATTGCCCTGGATGTAGTTATTGATCAGATTGCCGTCTTGCCGGCTGAGTTCCATTCCGAAATGGCGGAATCCCAGCTCTTTGACCAGGAATTCCACCAAGCGATGCTTCATCCTAAAAAACTCACTGGTTCCATGCGTGGCTTCGCCCAAGGCTACAATGCGCTTTCCAGCCAGGAGAGGCGCCATCGGCTGCAAATCGTCAAAGCCCTGCCCGGCATCCACCGATGCAAGCGGAAAGGTGTTCTCCCGCAGGGCCTCAAGAACTTCATCCGTGGCGAGATCAGGATGCGGTTGCAACGCTTCGCGAATGGTTGGATAGGCAACCAATCCAACAGCAACCAGTGTAAGCACCAGGCTGAGAGGCGCTGCTGCTCGAAGGTAGCGATGAGAACCAATTTTCAACGCGATCTTCAACCCCCCGTAGCAAATTGCGGCGAACACCAGCACGGGCAGGGTAAAGTCAATGAATGGTGAGGGGGTAATCAGCGCCAGGATGATGTAGGTAAAAGCACCCACAGCAGTAGCAATTCCCACCGCAAGGATGGCTAAGACCACCATGAGGAGATTTTTCCTGAACATGCGCTTATTGGTGCCTCCGTCCATTGTTGACTGGGGATTACTATAATTATAGCTGGGAATGGTTATTTTCCATCGACCCGGTTAAAGCACCAAAGCTGCTACCCAAAGAGGTTGAGGCTGGCAGCCAGAACAACTTTTATCTCAAATCCTTTGGTAGTGACAGCATGAATAGAGTTGGCTACTGCCCGTGGTTCGAAGAATCTTAGATAAGTCGACAGGAGGAAGAAAATCCACAGCGGAGAAGGATGCGTAGAACTAAGTGTTTCTCTTCTCTCGCCTGTCTTATTCCACCGGCGCCTCGCACACAATCTTCGCGATTGCGTCCTGGCGGTAGCCATCCGGCTGTGGCTTCACCGGCGCCGCCGAGAGGCTCTCGCAGAGCGAGAATTTCAGATACGCATTCCCCCCCATCGCCGTGTTTGCCACTGTCTTCGCGTCATCCTCCCGCCCCAGGTTCGCCAGCCCTTCGATGAACACCAGATATTCATACCTGTCCCCGGGCTCTAGCCCTACTGATTTCACCGCGTCGTACAACTCCCCGATACGGCTCCAATCCCCTTTCTGCCTGGCCAGAGCGGCCTGCTGGTAATAGTAGCACCAGCCGTGCTCCGGCTCGGCGCCAAAGATCACCGCCGGCGGCATGGGCTGCGCCACAGAGGTATCGATCAGGTCCAGGTTGGAATATTCCCCCACCTTCTGAACAATCAGCCGTTCGTTGGACGAATACGTTGGCATGCTGCCGTCGATCACATGGATGCACGCCCCGGCGCCAGGCTGGCTGATCACCAACAGGTTTTGGTAATCTCTGGGGATGAAGATATCCCGCACGTAGAGCGTGGGGTAGCTGTTCTTCTCGAACACCTCCAGGATGGTGTCTGTATTGAGCACTTCCGAATGGATCATCGGCGCCAGAGCGCGATCCTGGCGGTAAATCAGGTTGATCGGCCCCCACACCTCGTAATCTTGCTGGAAGCTGTACCCCTCCTGCGCCAGGCCCATCACCAGCGTATTGTCGCGGATGTCCGGGGCGCGCCAGGTAAGCTGCCACCAGAAATTCTTCTGCTGATCCCAGTAATTGGCCCAATCCTGCGTGTTCAACGACTGCGTAGCCACCGACAGTCCCAGCACGGCGATCAACAGCACCTTGCGGTATTTCGGTTGGATCGCCATCGCCACCCCCAGCAGGATGAGGATTGCCCCTGCGGAAGGGTGCAGCCCATAGCTTTTATACGGGTCCATCAAATCAAGTGAACGGTTGGCCAGCACCACCGGAAAAACCGCCCCCAGCGTTATCAGGCTGCCGAGCAGAATCAAAGAGCGCGGAGAGGCAGAATTATCTTCGCCATCTTCACGCTTGCGCGACCAGGCAACATACCCCACTGCGCACAAAACTACTCCGGCGGCGGTCAGGAGCGCTGTTGCAACGCTGCCAAAATCCGCTTTGGCAAGCAGGTGATATGACTGTACGAACCAGGCTGATACCGATACGTCGATGAAATCCTTCACCCCCTGTAAGCCCAGCCGTATCACTATATTGGCCGCATCACCTTGATACTGCGTCATCAACCTCGTCACATTGGTGGAGACGCGCGTACTCTCAAAGACAAAGATGCGCCAGTACAGGAACGCCAGAACCACCGGAACGTAGGGCAGGTACGCCAGGGCAGCTTTCTTCACCGCCGCCAGCGCTCTTCCCCTCTCCCTCTGCCAATAGAGCCAGAACAACAGCGCGGCGCGCATTAACTCGAGCCCGACCATGTACTCATAAATCCATAGATAGAAGGCCGTCGAGAGCATCGCCGCACCGGTGAAGAGGACTTTCCACACCTTGCGATCCGTCACCGCGGCTTGCAGGGCGAAGGCAATGGAAAACAGCGCCGCGCCGTATCCGATCAGGTGGTTAATCTTGGTCGCCGCATTCGGCTGCGACAAGAACCCGGGAAAGGTGATAAACAACAGCGCGGCCAGAACAAACACATTTTTTAGTTTTGGCCAGCTCAGGCGCAGAATCCAATAGAAGGCCATTGCCCCCGCGATGCGTGCCGCCAGTGCCGCCAGATGCCAACCCGGAATGCTTTCTCCAATGATGCCAAACAGACGTACATAAATAAACCCCATAAATGGCCGGTCCGAACTGAACAGTGAGAATAAGCTGCCCGCACCCCGCGAAACCCCCGACCAGATCATAAACCAGTCATCGTGGTAATAGCCCAGGCGCGGAATCAACAGTCCAAAAGTCAGCGCTGCAGTCACGCTGACCATCACAACCGCCGGTAACCATCCATTTGATGAAATTTTCTTTAGAAAGGAGAGCATATTGATTATATTCCTGGCCTCAGAAAGAATAATCTATAACCTCAGCAACGCGCCCAAACCCTGGTTTGGACCGGCGTAATTCGTTTCATGCTCTGAAAAACTACTGTAAACGCAGCGTACCTAAAACCGAAACGATTATAACACCACTAAACCCCATACTTCCTCGCCGGCGAGGCGAGATCTTCTCATCTTGCGCGTCGACTAGCCTATGCGCAATTTGCCGCTGGAGTCTACTGCTTGCTTGTAGCCCCGATCATGGTACCAAAATCCCTGCCGCGGGGCTCAAAGAACTGGTCCGCATCCTGCCTGACAGGTGGGACGAGTTCTCAGCCTTGTCGACCGGTGACCTGGACGGAGCAATCCCTTTGCTACTGGTTACTAACGTTTACCTGCCAAGTTTAGACAGGTGACTACTCTGCTGGGACT
>CAZMMI010000397.1:0-3797 GCA_964567255.1 uncultured Anaerolinea sp. | reverse complement strand
TCTCTTGACAAAAGTAGAAATATTTATATAATTAGAATTATGTCTAATAATGATTTTGTTCCCTCCCCCCTGTTGACGCTCACCTCAGACGAACAGATCCGAGCGTATGTAAACCCCACGCGGATGACCATTTTGGCGCTGCTGGCCCAAGAAAAAAGCTCTGTCTCTGGAGTTGCCCGACAACTGGGCGTACATCCGGCCAATTTAACTCATCATTTCAAATTGCTGGAAAAGACCGGATTGATAGATCTGGTTGAAAGGCGCGAGACCGGGAAAAACCTGGAGAAATTGTACAGGGCCAAAGCCTACCAGTTCATCGTCAGCGCGGGTGGGGGAGCGAGCGGACAAAAGCTGCTGGCGTTGTCCATTCTGCGCGACAATCTGACCGCCGCTGTGCAAAGCCTGACGGATCCTGAGGATGAACGACCGGTGTTGGGTGTTCTGAAAAGTGTGCGCCTGAGGCCCGAGGATGTGGAGTTGTTCGGGGCCAGGCTGCAACAATTGGCGGACGAATTTGTTGGCCACGCCGCCGATACGGGGGAGGTCTACAGCCTGAACGTCAGCCTGTATCCCACCGAGGCAGGCAGCGCTCCTGCGCGTGAAATTATCCTTCGGCCGGGAGCAGAGTCGAAGGAATAGACGGTTGAGAAATTGAGGCGGCAAAGGTTGAGCGTGAACATTCGCTCGATCGGTGTTTGCGTTCATTAAATCTGTATAATAAAGGATCTTTAGATGTCAAAAAAAGCTGTTAAGAAAATGGTGCAATGGATTTTTGGAATCGGGTTAGGTATCGCCGTCGCTGCCGGGGCGTTTTTTCTATACCGGGTGAACCAGAACAAGAAGGGCCTGGCAGAGTATATTCGCGCTCACCCGGACAGCACAGCCGTGGTGGCTTTTACGGTGGACGAAAACGGGCAGCCGGTGGCGGATGGGAGCGAGGTGTTTTTGAATGCCGATGCGCCGCTGGTGCTGGCCTCCACCATGAAGACGATGGTGGTGGCGGCTTATGAGGCAGCCGTAGAGGTTGGGGAATTGAACCCGAATGAACTGGTACCGATCGCTGATGTGGAGCAGTTTTACCTGCCCAAGACCGATGGCGGAGCGCACGCGACCGGCCTGGCGAAGCTGGGGCAGGCCACGGACGTCGACGGCTTTGCGAATGATCCATCGCTCAAGATTCTGCTGGACGACATCGCCCGGATAGTGATCCACAATAGCGGGAACGCTGAAACAGACTACTTGCTATCTCGCTTGACCGAAGAACGGATTGCCGCGACCCTAAAGGCGGCTGGTTTCGAGCAGCACAGTCCGTTTCATTCGCTGCTGGGCATCAGTTTGGCGATGATGAATCATGAGGCTCCCCTCACGGACGCCGCCCAGCGGCAGGCGCTGGTGGTGGAAGTGACTTCCGGTGATTTCAGCGCTCTGGAAAAGCTGGCGGATTTATACCGGCATGATCCAGCGTGGCGGTCGGCGCAACTGGTTTTCATGAAGTCGGATGCGTTTCTTGAGGCTGCCAACCAGATGGGTTGGGCGGGGCAGGTGGAATGCAGCCAATTGTTCCCCAAGGGAACGGCACGAGAGTATGCGCATCTGATGGCTCAAATTGTTAGCGGACAATTCATTTCTCCGGCTGTGAGCGCTCGGCTGCAGCAAAAACTGGAGACTGCACCGGCGGATGACCCGATGCGGGTAATCTTCCACCAGCGCTACGGAAGCAAAGACGGGGTGACGGCTGGGGTGTTGAACCTGGTGTCTTATGCGCAGCCAAAGGGAAAGGCGTGGGTGGGGAAGACTCGCGTGGTAGTGATTTTGTGCAATGACCTGCCTGTCGAGGTATGGCTACAAGCGATGAAATATCAAAGCCTGTATTTGCTTCAGGCAGATATGGCGAGAGGGAAGGGGTTGTAGCACGGAGCAGCGGGGGTGCTTCAGGGGAGGCGCTTTTCCCACAGGCCTGGGGCCACGGGCTGCCAACCGGGGGCGGGTGCTTCCAGCGGGCAGCGCTGCCAGCCGCTTTCGATGCGCGCCAGGGTTTCATCCCAGGATCGCAGGCCGCTGAGGGCGTCGGCGGCCTCCACGTTGCAAGCGCCCACCGCGTTGGCCAGGGTGGCGGATTGGCGAGCGTCCATGCCGCGCAGCAGGGCCGCCAGGAACCCGGCGATGGTGGCGTCGCCGGAGCCGGTGGTGCCCACCACCTGCACCTGGAAACAGCCAGAGCGCAGTTCCCGGTCCGCCCAGGCGGCGGGGTCGGCGGGCGCGCCGCGGCCCATGCTCGCCAGCTTCGCTTCTGAGGCGGTGCGCACATACAGGCCGCGATTGCCGAGTTTGATGACGGCAATCTTGACGCCCATTTCCAGTAATTGCGAGCCGAGGTCATAAAGCAGTTCGGGGGTGGCGGCCTCTAACTCCATAGGTTTCCCATCAGGGCTGCGGCGCAGGAAGAAGGTTAGTTCCTCGAAGCTGGGCAGGAACACATCCACATGGGGCAGCGTGTCGTGCAGGATGGGCACCCAGTCGAGCCGGCCGCTTTCGGAGGCCGGATCGGGGTAGGTCATATCCAGCGAGGTGGTGACGCCGGTTTCTTTGGCCTTGCGGAACACCTCGACCAGGCCGCACCCGCCTTCGATGTACATGCGGCGCATGACCGGGGGGTAGCCGAAATGAAACAGGCGAGCCTGGCGGACTAATTCAAAATCGATATCGGCGGCGTCGAACGAATCGTTGGCGCCGGTGGAGTGGATGAAGATGCGGTCGAGGCCGGGCGGGCTGAGGATGATGGTGTAGGCGGTGGAGGCCTGGGGGTCGCGTACCAGGCCCGAGACCAGGCCGGGGTCGATTTTCTCGACGATTCCGCCGACCACCTGCCCAAAGGGGTCAGCGCCGGTTTTGGCGATCAGGCGGGTGGCGATGCCCAGACGGTGCAAGGCCAGGCCGGTGTTGGAGACCGGGCCGCCGGTCATGAATCCGGCCGGGCCGATGAGCAGGGTGTGGCCGGGGACGAGCACCTCGAACAGCTTGCCGGAGGGCACGCGGCTGAGATCGGGGATCATGTCCAGGCAGATGTGCCCGGCGACTACGGCGTCGAAGGGGGCGGCGGTGGGAGACATGGATCAGTGCGCTCCGTGCTGCCAGTATTTGCGGTATTCGTTACACAGAGGATAAAGCGGTTCTTCGTCTTCTTCGATGGCGGGAAAGCGGCCCAGCGGCTCGAGGAAGCGGTTGTCGCGGGTGTCGTCGTTGACCACGGAGACCTCGCCGACCAGGGTGCGTTCGCTTGCGGCCCAAAAGCTGTGATAGTTGTAGGGTAACAAGGTGACGCTTTCGCCGGGGTGCAGGTAGAGCATGCCGCCGGCGGGCAGGACACGTTCCACGCCGTCCACGGAGAGGGTCACAGGGTTGTCGCGGTCGAGGTCTTCGGCGGGGGTGGCGTTATAGACTTGAATGGCCAGGCGACCGCCGCCGCGGTTGATGATGTCTTCGGTTTTGCTCCAGTGAAAGTGCATGGGGGTGAGTTGGTTTTCGTTGACGATCATGATCTTTTCGGCGTAGGGTTTGCCTTTGCCGATGCGCAGGGCCTCGGGGCTGCCGTTGCGCACGGTGAAGAGGAACAGGCCGGTTTGGGTGAAGTTGCCCTTTCCAAAGTCGGTGATGTCCCAGCCGAGCATGTGCTCGACGATTTCACGCACTTCGGGCCCTTTGCGGGCCCAATCATCGGGCGTCCAGTAGGCGAAGGGAGGCAGGTGAAAGCCGCGGCTGCGGATGAAAGCATCGGCGGAGCGCAAGATGGCGTTGAT
>CAZMMI010000396.1:0-3800 GCA_964567255.1 uncultured Anaerolinea sp. | reverse complement strand
CCGAAGCCCGGCTGATTTTTGAGGCTCGCAAACAGCTGGACACTGACCTGCGCGCCGACCTGTTTAACCGCATTGCCAGTTGGGCCAGGTTTATGAAGTACGAGCGGGCTGAATGGCAGTTTAGTTTGTATAACACTATTTGGCGCTCAAACCCGGAGAAATATCGAACCTGGACCGACCTGGATTCGTCTGCCCGACCCTGGCTGGATTTAAAGGATCATTTGGGCAACGGGGTTGAGTTCAACAAGGCCGCTGCCAAATTAGTCGAGCGTATTGTAGAAAATGTAAACCAGGATCTTAGCAACGATGAACGACCACTCACATTACACGTCGATCCATCCGAGTCAAGGCAAACCTGGTTTCAAGCCATCATAGATTCGGAGGGCGTGTTTGGCGAACAGGTGAAGAATCTGTTGATGTTGTTCCAACGCACCGTGAACCTGGATGATATTGGCCAGATGGATCTGGATGACCTGGTAAAGCAGAACAAGGGAAATATTTACCCGACGTTACTCATTTTCCTGTGGAACACGAGCCTGGACTCGCAGCAAATTAACGAGTTGCGCTCGCGGTTCAAAGAAACACCGCTCATTAAAGTGCGCAAGTTAAATGTGGTCTTTGCTCAGATGGTTGACCTGCCGCACCTGCTTGACCCGGCCAAAGCGAAAAGCTATTTCCGCAAATTGGTTTTGCGCCAGGTTACCATCGTCAGCCCATTCCGCACCGAAGGGGACGTGCCGCCCAATCTGTTCTTTGGTCGCGACCAGGAAATCAAGACGCTCACTCATGCCCCCGACGCGCACGATTATGCGGTAATCGGGAACCGCAAGATTGGTAAAACTTCGCTGCTCAAACGAGTGCAGGAGCTACTAAAGCGCAGCAACGCCATCTTGCCCATCTTCATCAACTGCAATGCGGCGAAGAACACCTCGGATTTTTATAAGCGCTATATGGCTGAGATGCAAACGACTGTTCCGATCAATAGCCCGCAGGCCTTTGAGCAAGCCATGCGTGATCTGCGCCAAAAAGGTCGTTTCCCAGTGCTGTTGATCGACGAAATCGACCGCGTATTGATGTCTGACGCTGGAAAAGGCGAGCCGCTAACTCGAACGTGGCGACTGCTGTCGCAAGAGGGGATTTGCAAGTTTATATTCTTCGGAAGTAAGATCCTGGCCCAGCAGATTGACAATCCACAATCGGATCTATATAACTTCCCCAAGCCAATTGATCTACACTACCTGGACGAAGAAACCACCCGTCTGGTGCTCACCCAACCGTTGGAACGGCTGGAAGTTGATTTGATCAAAGCCGATGAGATCGCGAGCGAGGTGTTCCGATATACCTCAGGGCATCCCAATTTGGTTCAGTTGATGGGTGACCAACTGGTAGAGGCGGCCAACCGTCGCCAGGAACGGATCATCTTGCCGGATGACGTGGAGGAAGTTGGCAAGTCCGCGTATTTCCGGGATGAATACCTCAAGCGAATTTGGGGAGATGCTGGACCGCTGGAGCGCTTGATTACCTTGCTGGCCCCGGGTGTGTCCTTTGAGCTGAGTGAAATTGAGGAGACGCTTGGTAAGAACGGGATTTGCATTCAGGAAGAGTCGGCAGAAAAAGCCCGAATTGTGGGTGGGCAAGTATTTATCTCCCGAGAGATGGTTAAGAACGCCTTCCGCATGTTAGATCTGTTCTCGATCCTGGAAGAAAAAGATGGGGTTTACCAGTTCATTCCACGCTCGTTCCCAGACATTTTGCACCGCCTACCGGAAACAGATATTCTGTACCACGTCCGGAATGAAAAAAATAAACTGACCAAGCCGGAAAAGAACTAGGGGGCTATCGTTATGGGCTTCGATTGTTATGGGCACCTGGAGGCGGGAAATTCTCTGTACCAACCTCGCCAGGTATTTGAATTGCTAAAAATTCATGAGGGGGAACTGTTTGAAACCGAGCACCTTCTGAGCCTGGTGGGCGATAAGGTGAAGAAGTATGCCATCGTTTATGCCGGGCGGCAGGCAGGCAAAACCAGCCTGATCATGCACTTGAGGCAAGAGATTTTGGATCGGGAGGTGGCCTGGCCTTGTTGGATGGACTTCCAGCGCATTTACGGCGCTTCTTCTGAGCAAGCTTTATTATTCGTCGCCCGGCAGATCATTGAGCAGGTGCCAGAATTGAAGGGGCTAACACCACCCAAGAAATTCGCGCTAGGTGGCCTTGAATTTGATCACTGGCTGGCAGATTTGCCGTTTGAGAAACCGCTGGTAATTTTTATGGAGGAATTAGGAGCGCTGCCCTTAAAATCACGCCAGGCGTTGGGAACGGTTTTACGAAGTGTCTTCACCGGACGCCATAATACCCGTCTGGAAAAGGTGATGATCTTTTTCTTCGGTGGAATTGAAATGAATCGCATGGCCGTCGAAGAGGTGTCACCCTTAAAGAATATCTGCAAAGAGTATATCCTTGCCAACCTTACCGCCCAAGCCACACAAACCCTGCTGGAGGTTGGCCTCGCACACTACAAAACACCCCCAAAAAACGTGGATTTCGGTAATTTGTCGCAGTGGGTGTTCAGCCATACCGCCGGTCAGCCTTATCTGAGCCAGCGCTTTGGTGAAGAGCTGGATAGCAAGGATTTGAGCCTGCCGCCGGACGAAATGGAAAAGCTGGTGAATTCCATTGGCAGACTGTTGTTGGGCGACCCATTCATTGACCACACCTACCGGATGGTTGAGCGCTACCAATTACAGAAAGCGTGCAAGAAAGCCTTCGATCATCCAGCCTATTCCTCGCTGATGGAGGACTGGTCCAAACTGCTCCTGCTAGGTGTGGTGAGGGTCGATGGAGGGACAGTCGATATTTCAACCCCTCTGCTGGGCCGAGTCTTGGTAGAACGGCTCCAATCGGCTTCACAGAAAAAGGTGGCGGCAGCTTCTGGTAAGGCGAAGGGCAAAGTTGAAACTGTCATTAAGATCAATTCCGAGGGGGGCGCCGTAGTGATTGGCAATGTCAAAGCGGGCGGCTCGTTCGTCGGTCGTGACCAGGCAAACTTAGGGGTGGAACAACATTTCCCAGCGGCCAGGCCAGAAGCGATGTCAGTAACACTCACCAACACCTTGGTCGAGCCAGAGTCCGCCGAGGTCTACTTATTGCGCAGGAAACAAATTTTAGAACAGATCATCTTGCTACCTTGCCTTCAAAATGAAAGCAAAAGGGAAGCGGCGTTCACGCGAGCTTCCCTTCAGGAATATGGGTCAAAGATTGATCTCAGCGGCACCCCCACTGAGGCAATTCCACGCATATTTGCGTTTCTGGAACAGCTAAAGCGCTCCAAAAACGGCCCCCATCCCCTGGGGCTTTTCTTGTCGGATGCAAAGGCACAAGCAGAGGAGAAAGACCAAGAGAAAATCCAACTGTTCATTGATCAGTATGGATTATTGTAAGTTTCTCTGTCTGGGTGATGGTTTCACGATGGAGAAGGCGAATCAAAAGGCTGACCAGGGCTTGGACCGCACCCAGCCTGCCCTAATTGAAGACAACGAACTTTTACGTGAGGTCTTCAAAGGTGTTGCTGACCACCTAATATAAAGCCGTTCTTGGTGATGTGCTACAGCAGTACTTATGATACGTTTGAAGAACTATTCTTAATGATTCTTGGCTGCCTGTTTGAAAGGCAGCCAAGAATCATTGTTGTATACTGCTCCCCTAACTTCCAGGATCTGATGGGGGTGGGTCAGCAGGAGGCTCCGTTTCCTCGGGAGGAGGAGTCTCTTCACTTGGTGGCTCTGTTTCCTCGGGAGGCT
>CAZMMI010000395.1:2396-3810 GCA_964567255.1 uncultured Anaerolinea sp. | reverse complement strand
TCAGCCGTCAGCCGTCAGCCGTCAGCCGTCAGCCGTCAGCCGTCAGCCGTCAGCCATTAAAAGTGTAATTTCTTTCTTCCTCTTTCCCTCTACGTTCCTCTGCGCTCTCCGCGTCTCTGCGGTAAAGCATCCATTCGCGTAAATTGGCGTAAATTCGCGGATAATAATTCTTCTCTTCCCATTCGCGGATGAATTTCTTATCCTCTTCTCATTCATGCCAAGGGTAGTAACTCTCACACCGCATCCGGCGTGTACAACTCCCTTTCGGCCCGCACATTCAGCTTTTCGGCGGCAAACCAGATCACCAGGCACGCCACCCCCACCATCGGCCACAAGATGCCGTAGAAGATGACATTCTCGCGCACACCGATAAACACGCCGTCTGGCACCTGCACGAAGAACAACAGCACGTCATGCAGAAAATGAAAAACAATACCCGCCAGTAACGTGCGCGTTTTATACGCCGCATAAGTGAACGCAATCGCGATGATCATCACCGAGAAACTGTCGATCACCTGCAGCAGCTCCAGGTTGGAAACATGAAGGATCCCAAAAATGACAATCTGTAGGATCAGCGCTTTACGTACTGATTTCACCAGCGGCAGCAGCAGCATCACCAGGATGCCGCGGTAGAAGATCTCTTCAAAAATACCAGGATTCAAGCTGAACACGATGTGGCTCAGGTTGATCTGACTCCAATCCAGCACATAGCGGCCCGTGAGCAGCGATGCCACCAGCATCGCCGAGAGGGTGCAAACCGCCAGCGCCACACCCAACAGGGCGTGCTGCCACCAGCGCGCCGGCAGGTAAAAGCCAATCCGCTTGAGATAATCTTTCAACGGAACCCGTCCAAAAGGAATGTCGTTGACGATCGGCAGAATGTAATACACACCCAAAAATCCGATGGGCAGGTTCACCAGCGAGCTTACCAGCTTGGAAATTTTAATATCCAGGGCCATTTCGATGACCTTGCACAACCAAAAACCCACTCCCGACCAGGCAACGGCTACCAGGATAGCCAGCACGGGATGAATCCGCATAGCCGGCCCGCGCTTTTCCGGGGCCTTGGATACTGCGGCGTTAGATAACTGCGAGTCAGACGACGAATCCATGAGATGCTCCTTGAAAAAAAATATAAAGAGAGGCCGAAACTTGTTCGGCCTCCTTTTTGAATCGGGAATGGATAAAGTCCACTATTATTTTATTCGTATCATACAAGATGTCAATCAAAAATGATGTTGTTTAGACAACATTCATCACTCCCCGTAGGCGGGGTATCCCTACCCCGCATCTTTCTCTTCATTTCACGGTCTCAGAGCATCGCCCTCCCCGATTGCTCAAATCCACCCCGCCTCCACCGTCCTCTCGTTGACCACATTCCCCGTGTTCAGCGTCGATTTCGGCTCCAGCAGCA
>CAZMMI010000395.1:0-2296 GCA_964567255.1 uncultured Anaerolinea sp. | reverse complement strand
CCCCAAAATAGGTAGAGACTCAAAAGGTATAATCATCTCACCCCGTCATGCGCAGCAACGCATCAGGGCAATTTATCCAATCCCCCCAACCTTTTCACCCCTCGCAAGCTATACAGTATGAGAGAGCTCTCAACCATTGTTTTGCGGAGATGCATGGACGAACAGACAGCGATCAAACTTCTCAAAGAAGGCGACATAGCAGGCCTGGAATACCTCGTCCGCACGCACCAGCTAAAAGCCGTGCGGGTGGCCAAGTTCATCACCCGCGACCTGGCCCTGGCAGAGGACGTGGTTCAGGATTGTTTTTTGCAAGTCTTTCGGGCAATCGGCGGCTTTGATTCGCGCCGCCCCTTTGAGCCGTGGTTTCTGCGTATGGTCACCCGCGCCGCAGTAAAAACCGCGCAAAAATCCGCTCGCAAGGTGCCCATCGAAACCGAAGCAGATGAAGCCTGGTTCGAAACTCTCCTCTCCGGCGAACCACCCATCGAAGCACAGATCGAAAACCGGGCCGCCCAGAACGAAATCGCCCAGGCCATCGAAAAGCTTTCTCCTCGCCAACGCGCCGTGGTCATTCAACGTTATTACCTCGGCTGGAGCGAAAAAGAGATGGTTGCCGAACTATCCATAGCTCCCGGAAGCGTAAAATGGCTCTTGAACACCGCCCGGTCCCGCCTGCGCGCCTTGCTTGCCGGAAGGAGCGTCAAATGAACGCAAACGATCGTCTTAAAGACGCTGTAAAGTCCATTGTCAACCGCGAAGTCGATGAACCCTTCGATCTGTGGCCGCAAATCGCGGACCAGATCCAAACAAAGGAAACGGTTTCAATGAACACAAAATGGAAATTCGCCTGGGCAACCCTTCTGGTTGTTCTGGCAACCGCATTGGTCACAACCATCGCATATGCGCTATTCACCTATTTTCGTAACGATCCAGGCATGGAATCGGTCAGTCAGGCCGGATTGGTGACGGACCTCGAAATGACAGCCGTGCCCACCCCCGCTGCAACCCCCACCGCCCTGCCGCCCGCCGCGCAGATTGGCGCGGCGCAAACCCGGCAAGGCATCACCTTAACCCTCGATTGGGTCTACCTCGACGACGCCTGGCAGTCGCTTGGCTTTTCCGCCAACACACTGCCCCAAGGACAACGCCTCGGCCAACCCCGCATGACCTTTGGCGACCTTCTCCCCCAACAGTACAGAGGGGCAGGCCTGACCATCACCCAGGTCGAAAACGGCCTGGCGGGCAGGTACCTTGTGGCTCAAATTCTCCGCGACGAAAAAACCTACGGAATTACCGAAACCTTTGCAGACGTAGCCGTGGAAATTCCATTGCTCGACGCATCCGAGAAGGAAATCGATACCTTCCGCTTTGCTTCCTCCCAGGTTCCGGTTCATCAAGGGCAGTTCGCCAGTGGAAACACCTACGCCGTCCGCGCCACAGGCCAGGAAATCCGCCTCGAATCGATCAGCATCACCCCTCAAGAAACGCGCGCCCAATTCTGCTCAAACACCCCGCTGCGCCTGGAAAATGCCGCGCTCCAGTGGGCCCGCCAGCCGGACGAAATCCTCCTGCCCGATCAACCCCCGTCCCTCACCGGGCACATGGGTGCCGAGAGAACGGCAAAAGACGGCTGGGAATGCACAGAAGTGCTTTTCCCAGGCGACCCTGCTCCCCAGGATCTCAAAGCGTTTCGCCTGGTCTTGACCACCACCGGAGCAGAACCCCCTACCACCTGGGAATTTGCCTGGTCAACACTTCCCCACAGCCTCGAAATTCCGGGAATTGCGCCCATTTCCCCCGAAAGCGCCGCATCAGCCCAGCCCACCCCGCTGGCGTCTCAAGAAAATGGTGACATTCGGGTCACCCTACTCCAGGCTTATGCAGACACCCTCCGCGCAGCTGCCGTGCTGCGTATCGAAGGCGGGCAGCCGGGTGCTTACCCCGAGTTGGTACTGACCGATCCGCAAGGCCTGCAATTCAACACCAGTTACGGCGTCGATGTAGATCCCGCCGACCCCAACCTGCTCACCGCTTCATTCACCTTTGGCGATTCCTACAATGGTTCCTTTGCCGATCTGAACAGTATGCCGGAAGGGCGTTTCGTGGGCAATCTGGTGGTCAAAACCGACCCCTGGGGGGCAGACAGCCAATCCTTCACCTTCAAGTTAGATTTGCCCCTATACCCTGTCACCACGCGCCTCGTCAACCAGGCTATCACGTCCAACGGGATCGAAATTCGCTTGCAAAAGATAGAAACCACCCCGTCCTATTCCCAGGCGCACCTGTGTTATCAGCT
>CAZMMI010000394.1:2623-3825 GCA_964567255.1 uncultured Anaerolinea sp. | reverse complement strand
ATGCACGCCGAACTGCGCCCGGTCTCGTTCTTTGACCGCAAGAATTACTTCTACCCCGACCTGCCCAAGGGTTACCAGATTTCGCAGTACGATATGGCCCTGGCCCACGGGGGCTATTTGGATGTGCCCATGCCGCAAGGCTACACCCGCCGGGTGGGCATTTGGAAGCTGCACCTCGAGGAAGACGCGGGCAAGACCCGGAACGAACGCAACCAGCGCCTGATCGATTTCAACCGCTGCGGGGTGCCCCTGGTGGAAATGGTGACCGGGCCGGACTTGCGCAGCGCCGACGAGGCCGCCCAATACCTGATTCGCCTGCGCCAACTGCTGCGCTGGCTGGGCGTCTCGGAAGCCGACATGGAAAAGGCCCATTTGCGCTGCGACGCCAACGTGTCCATCCGGCCCAAGGGCGCTGACTACCTCAACCCGAAGACGGAGATCAAGAACGTCAACTCGATCGACGCGGTGCGCAACGCCATCAACAGCGAGGTGGAGCGCCAGATCCGCGAGGTGGAGGCGGGGCGGCGCGTGGAGGCCTGGACGCTGGATTGGGACGAGGACACCGGCGTGCTGCGCAAGATGCGCTCGAAGGAGACGGAGGCCGACTACCGCTACTTCCGCGAGCCGGATTTGCTGCCCGTGAATCTGACAGACGAGTGGAAAGCCGCCATCCTGGCCGATTTCCCCGAACTGCCCCTCGAGCGGCGGGCGCGCTTCATCGAGCAGTACGGGCTGCCGGAGTACGACGCCGAGATTTTGACCGCCGAGCGCAAGCTGTCCGATTACTTCGAGAATGCGGTCAAGGCTTATGGCGGCGACCCCAAGAAGGTTTCCAACTGGCTGATGAACGACGTGCTGCGCATGATCAATGAGCGCGGGCTGGCTCCCGACCAGATGAAGCTGAGCGCCGGGTTCCTGGCGGAAATCCTCAAGCTGGTGGATGCCGGCACGATCAACAACTCGACGGGCAAGGCCTTGCTGGTGAAGGTGGAAGAAAGCGGGCAATCTCCGGCGGTCATTGTGCAGGCCGAAGGGCTGGCCAAGGTCAGCGACGACGCGGCCATCCGCGCGGCGTGCCAGGAGGTGCTGGCGGAGAACCCCAAGGAAGTGGAGAGCTTCCGCGGCGGGAAAGAGACGCTGATGGGCTGGTTTGTGGGGCAGGTGATGCGCAAGATGCGCGGGAAGGCCGACGCGGCGTTGGC
>CAZMMI010000394.1:0-2523 GCA_964567255.1 uncultured Anaerolinea sp. | reverse complement strand
GATCAGGGCGAGGTTGGCGATTACCAGTATGGCGAATATGCCGATACCTACCCCTACCAGGTTGAGCGTGTCGAGTTTGGCCGACAGCCATTGCTTGGCTGTATCGGGCAGTAACTGGAGGCCGATGAAGAAGCCGAACCACAACACCATGAAGCCGATGCTCAGTTGCTGGTAGGCCTGGCGGACGGTGCCCGCGCGGAGCGAGACCAGCGTACCCAGCGTGGCGACCAGGATGGCCAGGAGCAAGCAGAAGGAGGCCATGATGGCCAGCCAGGAGGCGGGGTAGAAGACGAAGCCGGGGGCCTTGTCGCTGCCAAAGTTGGCCACCACGCCGCCGATCAAGGTGCTGGCCATGGCGATGCCCCAGGCGTACAGCACCGCGGCGGTGATCTTGCCCGCCAGGATGGCGCTGTCGCTCAGGCGCGAGGCCAGCAGGGTCTCCAGGGTGTGGCGCTCGCGTTCTCCAGCGAACCCGTCGGCGACAATGCCCATGACCAGGAACAACGGCAGCCAGGCAAAGCTGACCAGGCCGATGGGGTTGGTGACCCAGGTGCGCCCGCTGGTAATGGGCATGTAGATGCCCAGCAGACCGACCACGATGACGATGTTCAGCCAACCGGCCCGGCGAGAACCGCGCTGGTGGATGATCTCCTTAAATTCTTTGCGTACGATGGTAAAAATGTCTTGTAGCATTCCGGTTACTCCGTTTTATGTTTATTCAGGTAACTTCAAAAAAGCCCCGATTTTCCTCAATCTTTATCTTCCACCAAATCGAGGAAGGCGTCTTCCAGGCTGGTTTTGCCGCGGCGAATGTCTTCGACGGCGGCGCCCGCGCCCACCAACAGGGCGGTGATGCCTGAGAACTGTGCGCCGGGCTGCACGGTGACCAGCAGGTGTTCGTTGACCAACTCGGCCTCGCGCACCTCGGGGAGAGTCTTGAGGCGTGCGACCAGCTCGGGGGTGAAGCCGCTGCCGAATACCTCGACGCGCTCGCCGCCGGAGCGCTTGCGCAGCTCTTCGGGGCTGCCCTGAGCCAGGAGTTTGCCCGCGCGGATGATGGCCACCTGTCGGCATAGGCGCTCGGCGTCGGTCAGGTTGTGGGTGGTGAGGAAGACCGTGACGCGCTCGGTTTCGGCCAGGCGGGCCAGATCTTCGCGCAGGGCGGCGGCCGCCACCGGGTCCAGCCCGGCGGTGGGCTCGTCCAGGAAGAGCAGGCGCGGGCTGTGCAGCAAGGCGCGCGCCACGGCGGCCTTTTGCTTCATGCCCCGGCTCCACCCGGCCAACGGTTCCGCGCGCCGGTTCCACAGACCCAGGTGCTCCAGTAGTTCTTTAATGCGCGCCCGGCGGTGGGCGGTGTCCATGTGATAGACGCGCCCGTAGAAGTCCAGGTTGTCTTCGACGGACAGGCGCTCGTACAGGCCGGTGTGCTCGAGGAGCGCGCCGGTTTGCTCGCGGATGCTTTGGGCCTGGGTGCGGGTATCGAGGCCCAGCACCTGGGCGCGGCCCTGGCTGGGCTCGAGCAGCCCCAGCAGCAGGCGGATGGTGGTGGTTTTTCCGGCCCCGTTCGGCCCGAGGAAGCCGAACACGATCCCGCGGGGGATCTCCAGGGTCAGATCGTCCAGGGCGCGAACAGTTTTGAAGTCGCGCGATAGTCCCTCGGTCACAATAGCGATGTCGTCGTTCATGCAGGTTCCTCCGGTAGACGATTGGCTAAATCTTTTAGTTGTTTGCGGTAGGCCTCGAAGGCCGTCCGCCCGGCGGGGGTGAGGGCCAGCAAGGTTTGCGGCACCTTCCCGCGGTAAGTCTTTTGGATTTCCACGTACCCGGCCCCTTCCAGCTTGGAGAGATGCGCCGAGAGGTTGCCCTTGGTCAGGCCGGTGTTGGTGAGCACGAAGAGGAAGTCGGCCTGTTCCACCATATAGAGCGTGGTTACGATGAGCAGGCGGGCCGGCTCGTGAATCAGGCGGTCCACTTCGGTCAGGCGGCGCAGGTCCTGGTTGCTCACAATTCCTCCTCGGTGACTGGGCGGGTGCGGCGCAGGAAGGTGATCAGCGCGATGACGCCCAGCAGGGTGCAAAGCGTGCCAAAGGCGATGAACAGCGCGGCCATGCTCATTTCAACGCTCAGAGAGAGTTGGCTGAGGACGAAGCCGGCCAGGAGGGTGAGCAGGCCGAGAATGGCAAGGCGCAGGATGCCTATGCGGATGGAAAGGTAAAAGCACATGGCTGCGAGGACGAGCGCGGTGAGGCCGGCAGCCAGGTTGACGGCGTTGGCCAGGCTGACGATGGTGGCGACGGCGGCAGCGATGCCTCCGCTGAGCAGGCCGCGCCAGAAGGCCTTGCGGCGGCGTTCCGATCGCTCGGGGCGGCGGAAGGTGGCGTAGCCGGTGCGCGGGTAGGTGAAGCGCTCTTTGAGTTTGGGAACGCCGAAGCGCATCCCGCCGAAGACCGCCAGCACGACCACGATTTGTAGGGCAGCCATCCACGCGCCCAGGTTTTCATCCAGGTTCAACCATGTCACCAG
>CAZMMI010000393.1:0-3825 GCA_964567255.1 uncultured Anaerolinea sp. | reverse complement strand
CCAGGGCGCACTTCGAGTCCCGTTCTGCGGGTGAACTGGCGGGAGATTATTTGGCCGGAACGCTTCCTGTGGCTGCCCAAGATGTGGTGAAGCAATTTCTCGACATCTACGGCTGCCGTGGCGTTGGGGAGATCGATATATACAAGACTCGCTGGTATGAAGACCCAAGCCATGTCATGCAGATGATCAAGAACTACCTGCAAATTGATCCGCAAACCGCTTCCCCGGAGATCGCATTCCGCAAGGGCAGGGAAAGAGCGGTGGAGGCCAGGCGGGAGTTGGTGGATATTTATCGACGGAAGAGTGGCTCAATTAAGGCCGCTTTTATCGGCTTCCTGGCCGATCGGGCCTTTGAACTGGCTGGGCTGCGCGAGACGCCCAAGTTTGCCATTGTAAACTTTCTGGCAGAACTGCGGAAAGGAATCTTGCGCATCGGCGATGAGATGGTTGCCCGGGGAGAACTGGAGCAGCGCGATGATCTCTTCTTCCTGCACCTGTGGGAGACGGAACTGCTGGCCGATGGAGCTTTGCCCAATGCAAAGCAGTTAATTCGCGAGCGCAGGAGCATCTACGCTCAGGAGCAGGCGCGCAAGCGCATCCCGCGGGTGCTGCTGAGCGATGGTACGGCCTATTTTGACGGGGCGGACAGCTCGGACGCGGCGGGCGAGAACACACTCAGCGGTTCACCGGTCTCACCCGGAACCGTAGAGGGGGTGGTACACGTTGTTATAGACCCGCATCAAGATCACCTGAAGCATGGGGAAATCCTGGTCTGCCCCGCTACGGACCCGGCCTGGACGCCGCTGTTCCTCTCGGCGGGCGGGCTGGTTATGGAAGTAGGCGGGATGATGACCCACGGCTCGGTGGTGGCGCGGGAATATGGTATCCCGGCGGTGGTGGGTGTGGTGGGCTGTACCACGGTGCTCAAAAACGGGCAGCGCGTGCGCGTGGACGGTTCCAGCGGGGTGGTGACGGTGTTGGAGGATGAGGCGGCCGAGTTGGCAGGCGTTGATTAAGCGTTCCGGGTAGGTATTTTGGAATGCCGTTTTAGCAAATGTTCGTACAGACAATTTCTTGATTTGATACAATCGGATCATGAGCCAACAGTAATATTTTGTAATTGCCGTGATGCAAGGAGTTCGGGCATGAAAAAAGAAATCTCTATCACTCAACCCGAGTATCTGGCCGAAGATTGGCCAGGGAAGTATGATGTGTTCTCTTGGCTTGAATACGTTGTCACTGTTCCCAATCCCATCTTTTTCATTACGACTCGCAAAGCAAACGGCGCGCCGAATGCCAATTTAAGTTCGTGGGGGCTGCTAATTGGTGAAAAGGGGAATTATTCGTCCCTGTTGGCGCTACTGGACAACTCGCACACCTACGAAAACATTCTCCGGGAAGGCGAGTGGTGCGTGTGTTTCCCATCCTTCGAACAGTATGATCAGTGCTTCGAGACCATTCGTCAGAATGCCCCAACCAACGACGAAATAACCGATTGCGGATTCACGATCGAACCGCCAAAGATCGTGCAAGCTCCGCGTATTGCCGAGTGCATGATCAACCTGGAGTGTCGGCTGGAGTGGCATCGACCACTTTATGTGGCCAGCCATTGGCATCTGTTTGCAGGGCGGGTCGTCCACCTCGGCATGGACGAAGAGGCAATGGTTATCGATCCCGCAGAGCGCATGCGCAAGTTGGAACTGATGTACAACGTGCGAGGCACGGTAAATCCACTCACCGGCGAGCAGTACGTCTATAATACACTCGGGCTTCTCAGCCGGATTGAAAAGGTCTTTGGAAAAGAGCCCTGAGCATTAATGAATTGAGATCGTTTGGCTCTATGCTGGATGCGTTTGGGAAATCGTCCGGCTGTATATGAGCTATTGAGCGGTGATAGCGCTATGCTTCCTGGCGCAGCACACCGCTGCTCATGCGGAAAACGACATCCATCTTCGGCAGAATGCTCAGATCATGTGTGGCGATGATCACGCAGTACCCGTCCGAGTGGGCCAGCTGGACAAGAATATCGATAATGTTGCGACTGTTCTCTTCGTCCAGGTTTCCCGTCGGCTCGTCGGCAAGAAGCAGTTTTGTATCCATCGACAACGCCCGAGCAATCCCCACACGCTGCTGCTCGCCCCCCGACAGCATGTTGGGAAAACGGTCTAGCAGTGCTTCAGGCAATGCAACCCGCAAAGCAAGCGTCCTGGCGCGGTCGCGAGCCTTTTTCCCTCTAAACCCGCGCAACTCCATCGGATAAGTGATGTTTTCAGACACCGTCAACAGCGGGAATAGGCGAAAACTCTGGTAAATCATCGCCGCGCACTCCCGCCGGTATTTTGCCAGATCCATCTCAGAGGTGGGTTTCCCTTCATAAAGCACTTCCCCCGACCTGGGCACGTCAAGCCCTGCTAACAGCGAAAGCAAGGTGCTCTTGCCGCTGCCCGACTTGCCGACAATGGCATACACCTTGCCCTGCTCAAAGCTGCAATTCACCTTTTCAATAACGTTAACCCGCTGAAATTGGCTGTTGTAACTGTAGGCGACATCCCGCAACTCAAGAATGTTCAAACCGTCCTCCTCAATCCTTGTCCAGCAGGATTGTCAACACATTGGTGTAATTCATGATCGTGACCGATATTGCGCAGCCCAGGAAATAGCAAACCAGGAAGCCCGCGGTTAACACAAGGTGGAATAGGGATGGCTGTCCCCAGGCCAGATGCCATATTAATAGGCCAGCCGCCGCGCCCAGCAAACACAGGATGGACTGTTCAAAAAAGAAACTGAAGAATGAGTGCATTCGAGGAACACCCAGGCCGCGCATGGTTGCGAATTCTCTTTTGCGGCTAACCACCAGCAGATAGGAAGCCACCACAGAAATGATACCGACCAGCACATACAGGAATGGATATAGCGTGTTGATGTACCGTATCTGCTGCTTAACGCTGGCTACCGCATTATTGAAAATGGCATCTTCCAAGACGATAAACTCTCGCACCCGCCCTACATTTTTTACCTGCGAGTAACCATAATCGGTTAGATAATCTTTGAACAGGCTCAAATCCCGCGGCTCTGAGAGTCTGAAATTGGCGCTGTTTAACACGATCCTGCGCAGTTTGGATTCCTCCTCGGTTGAAATCGAAAACCCCGAAGCAAAGGTCTCAGACGGAGCGCCCGCCGCGGCCTGCCCGGCCCCCCAAACCAACCCCGGATCAAAAAACAGTGCCAGCGGCGCATAGATCGTATCCTCAACACCTTGTTTTTCGTATTCGCCTACAACCAGCAGATCGAAGTGGCGAAAAATTCGTTCGTTATATTCCGGGCTTTTGTAAGTGGAGCTAATTGCCACGCGTATCGTATCGCCAAGCGAGATGCCTTTCTCCGCCAGGAATGAAGTTGGAACAATACAACTGCTCACTCGCGGATCGTCCAGCGGGACCGTCAGGATCGATTCGTCATAACCATCCATGAAGCTCATGAAGATGGAATTGGCGTAGTAGAATTCCGGGGCAGTGCGGATATTATTGGTGGCCGTCAGGTTGGGGCCGCGCAGGATGGTTGCTTCCAAAGATTCGAACGCAAAATAATTGGAAGGAACGAATAAAGGACCTAAGTCCCTGTCTGTTCCATCGGCGGACTTGCGGATACCGAGGTAGTAATACGGCTCGCCAATCGAAATGAACAGATCGTCGACTGCCCCCGTTCGGTACAGGCTGCTCACATCATAGGCGTCTAGAACTTGATTGCCGATCTGCTTGCCGTTGATATCTGTATAGTATCCCTGGATGGTTGTGTTGTCGTAAATCGCTTCCAGTTGTTCCTGAT
>CAZMMI010000392.1:0-3851 GCA_964567255.1 uncultured Anaerolinea sp. | reverse complement strand
ACCGCCTGGGCGGCCTCGACGGCGGTGCGGGTGCTGTCGGGCATTTCGCGCACCTGCGCCTCGCAGCCGGCGGCTTGCAAGGCTTGTTGGATTTTTTCGGCTTGAGGATGCATGGGATTACTCCTGTGGAGAAGATGCGGAAGCAAGGCGGCGGTCTTCAATAATGCGCAGCAGAATGACGCTGGCGATGACCAGCAGCGCGCCGCCGACCTGGGCCAGGGTGAAGCGCTCGTCCAGCAGCAGGTAGGACTGCGCCGCGGTGAAGGAGGGTTCTAGCGAGGCGATCAAGTTGGCCGCTGCCGCGGGAAGGTAATTCAGGCTGAGGGTATACAGGCCGTACCCGCCCAGGGTGGGGCCGATGGCCAGGAGGAAAAGCAGCCCCCAGCCTTCGGCGGAATCTTTGAGCCAAAACAGGTCTCCGCTCTGCCCGCTGACAATATTATAGCCCAACAGAAACAGCGCGGCGAAGCCGAAGGTGTAGCACAGGGCCGTCCAGGAGTTGAGCCCCCGGTTGGATGCGGATTTTCCCATCAAGCTGTAGGCGGCAAAAGCCACCCCCGAGAGGATGCCGGTGATGATGCCCAGCGGGTTGAGCCGCCAGACCTGGAGATCGTGCGCCCCGGCGACAAAGATGCAGCCGATGAAACTCAAGGCGATGACCCCCGCGCGGGCGCGATCCAGCTTCTCGCCCAGCAGCCGCCAGGCCAGCAGCGCAGTGAAAGCCGGGGAGGAATAGGCCAGCACGGTGGATACAGCAGCGCCGTTGAGGGCCACCGAGAAGGTCCACAGGCTGTTGAAGACCGACAGGATGAAACCATACAAGAGCAGGAAACCGATCTGTTCTTTAGGCACGCGGAACAATCGCCGGGCAAACAGCAAAAAGACCAGGGCCATACTGCCCGAGGCGAACAGATCCCGCCAGAACGCCAGGATCAGCGGGGGCATGTGGTAGTGGACGGTGAGATAACGAATGAGGATTCCGGTGGTGGACCAAATGACGGTGCCGACGAGGGCGATGGCGTATCCGCGGGAAAGACGAGACATAGACGCTAAGCAGCCAGGCGCTCGACGAGGTTGACGATTTGCCTGAATCCTTTCTGGAAGGGAGTGGTATCGATGAATTCATCCACGGTGTGGGCGCGCCCGCCGCTGGTCAGGCCGAGGGTGACGGCTGGATAACCCAGGCTGAGAGGAATGTTGGCGTCGGTAGATGCGATATCTAATTGGGCAGTGAAGCCCAGTTCGGACAGGACAGTTTGGGAGGTAACGACCAGCGGGTGGGTGGCGGGGATTTCGCCCGCGGGGCGGCGGCCCACCACCTGCACTTCAATGTCGACGCCCTCCGCGAGCGATGACAGACGACGGTTGACTCTGGCTTTCAGGCGCTCCAGGGCCTTGGCCCCTTCGGAGCGCAGGTCGATTTCCATCCAGGCTTCGGAGGCGATGGTGTTGATTGAGGTGCCGCCTTCCACCCGTCCGATGTTGAGCGTGGTGCGCGGCGCGGCGGGCACGCGGGTGGAAGCCACGCGGCTGCCCAGGCGCATGAGCTGGTGGATGGCGGAGGGGCGACCGTAATCGACCCAGGAATGCCCGCCCTGTGCTCGCGCGGTGACGCGCAGCCGCTCCACGCCCAGCCCGCGATGCAAGATGGTACCCAGGCCGTGACCTTCCAGGGAGATATAAGCCTGGGGGCGGCTCTCAAAGCGCTCGACCACAGCACGGATGCCGCGCAGGTTGCCCAAGCCCTCTTCGCCGGTGGTAGCCACCAGCCAGATATCGCCTGGAAAGCGCAGGGCTTGCGTTTTGAGGAGTTCGGCCAGGCCAAGCACCGCGGCCACACCCAGTGAGTTGTCGCCGATGCCGGGGCCGCTGATGCGGTCGTCTTGACGGGTGAGGGTGAGCGGGACTTCCAGCGGGAAGACCGTATCCAGGTGCGCGCTGATGACCAGCGGGGCGGCGCTGCCCGACCCAGGATAGCAGCCCAGGACGTTGCCCGCCGAGTCCATTTGCACATCGGAAAGGTTGAGCGCACGGATCTGCTCCATGACCCAGGCGGCACGGCGGCTCTCGTCAAAGGTGGGAGCGGCGATTTGCTGGATGCGGCAAGCCGTCTCCAGAATGTGATCAATGAAACTGGCGGTATAAGCGATCATGCCCGGCGCACCATGTCGCGCAGCGCTTCCAGGCGGGCATGGGCCAGCCCGGGGAGGGCATCCATGGCGTAGAAGGGATGGGTGCCCTCAAAGATGAAGGAGGAGGAGATGTTGCCCTGCAGGGCAGCCTGGAGGGGATCGTAGGCGGCACGCAGACCGGCCAGGAAGCCCCCACAAAAGGCGTCACCGGCCCCGGTGCGGCTGCGAATAGCCGCGGGGTAGGCGGGGATGATCCAGCGCGTGTGGGTGGGGCGCTCGTAGACGTATTGTCCGCTGGGGCCGCGCTTGACCACCACGATTTCGCAGCCTAAGTTTGCCAGGGCTTCAGCCATCTCCCACAGGTCGGAAGATCGGCCCGTGAATAATGCGCGCAGCTTTTCTTCGGAGCACAGAAAGCCGGTCAGGCCGTGCAGTATGACAGGCATATCGTCCCAAAAGGTGGGGTTCATGTAGCCTGTGCCAGGGTCGAGGGTGATGGTGTTGATGTGGCCCTGGCGCAAGGTGGGCGGCAGGAGGGTGTGGCTGAGGTAGTCGGCCGGGCAGATGTGGGCGGCGGTTGCGTCCAGATAGTCGGAGGGCAAGTCGTTTTGGCGCACGGTGGTGATGACAGGGCGGGTGCGGCTGTCTACCTGAGGGCCGGGAGGTGTGTAGCCTAGCAGGCTCTTGGGAAAGGGTAGGCCCAGGCGAGAATACTGCGCCACGGGGTTGTCGTAGATGACGGTCTCCGGGTCGGGGTAGGCGGCAAAACGGCGCTGATCGAACAACTCGTCCAGGCGGCGGATTCCGCGACAGTCAAAACCCTGGCGCTGCAATTTATCGATCCATTCCTGGGGATAGTCGCGCGCGATGCGTCCAACCAATCCAATGCCCCGATCCCAAACTGCCAGGCCGGCCGCGGCATAGAGCAAAGCTCCCCCGGCGACATCTTCGAGTGTTTCGCCGGAGGGCAAAATGGTATATTCGCGACTGAGGCGACCTGAAACGAGGTAGCGCAGGTGGGGGATGCTGTCCATGATGAGGGGAGAAGGTAGAAAAAAAGGTTTCCGCAGGCTGTGCGAACGGAAACCTTGGATACGATCTGGTGAAACGGCCTAGCGCGCGCCGAAATCGGCCAGCATTTTGAGAACGCCCATCAATCCCAGACCAACTTTGACGCCATCTCCGGCGGTGAGGGAAGGGCGAGTGCCGGTTTTCTCGGCATTTTGGACCATGATGACTGCTGCGACAACGCCGACAATCGCTCCAACCACGGCCCCGGTTACAATAATTTTAGATTGCCAGTTATTTTTCATACTTGCCTCGTGAAGTTAGGGATCAAGCCGGGCGGTTCCGCCCTAGTTTGCGGCCAAAGGCTTTCACCCCGGCCTGAACGCTGTTGACGGAGAGAACTGGGCGCACGGTCTGGTCGGCAAGGCGATGGATGTATGCCGAGAGGCGCGCCATGAAGGCTTGCCAGCGCACCATCCAACCAGGCATTTTGCGCAGCAGATAACGCACGCCACGAGTGAGGTAGAACAAGGCCACGATGCTGACCAGGCTGGTGAGAAGGTTTGGGATGATGAGCAAGATGGCAGAAAGGCTGCCCCAGCGGTTGACTTCGGTGCTTTGGTTGACGGTGCCGAAAATGGCCAGGCCCGCCAGCCCCAAAACAATCACCAAGGCGGCGATGAGGGGCAGCCAGATCTGGTTGCGCACCTG
>CAZMMI010000391.1:0-3851 GCA_964567255.1 uncultured Anaerolinea sp. | reverse complement strand
CTCAAATGGCTTCCGTGTTCTGAGCAAGGGCTTCAGCCCGCAGCTTTCGCCGGCTGCAATCAAACGCGGTACAATTAATCCACCATGTCCACGACCGATGAGATCAAATCGCGCATTGATATCCTCGATCTAGTCTCCGAATCGGTGCAACTGCGCCGCTCCGGCAAGAACTACGTCGGATTCTGCCCGTTCCACGCCAACTCGCGCACCCCTGCTTTCGTGGTCTTCCCCGAGAGCGGCACCTGGCGCTGTTTTGGCCAGTGCAACGAAGGCGGGGATATCTTCCGCTTTGTGATGAAGAAGGAAGGTTGGGACTTCCCCGAGGCGCTGCGCCACCTGGCTGAAAAGGCCGGTGTGGTGCTGCAGCCCATGACTCCCGAGCGCCAGGCCGAGGTGGAAGAGCACGAGCGCCTGTATGCCCTGCTGGAAGAGGCGGTGACTTTCTTCCGCTATCACCTGACGCAAACCCCGGCGGGCCGCCCGGCCCTGGCTTACCTGGAAAAACGCGGCCTGAGCCTCGAGACGATGGAGCGTTTTGGAATGGGATATGCCCCCGAAAGTTGGGACACCCTCCTGCGCCATTTCACGCAAAAAGGCTACAGCCAGGAAGAGCTGATCCAGGCCGGCATGGTCACCGTGCGGGATAACGGCGGGGTCTACGACCGTTTCCGCAACCGCATCACCATTCCCATCCGCGATATTGCCGGCAAACCGGTCGGGTTTGGCGCGCGCATCCTCAACCCCGAGGACCAGCCCAAGTTCCTCAACTCACCGCAGACGGTGCTGTTTGACAAAGGCCGCCTGCTCTATGGCCTGGACGCCGCCCGCAAGGCCATTCGCGCTCAGGACCAGGTGGTGATCGTGGAAGGCTACCTGGACGTGATCGCCTTGCACCAGGCCGGGTTTGAAAACGTGGTTTCGCCCATGGGCACGGCCCTGACCGAAGATCAACTGCGCTTGCTCAAGCGCGTCACTCGCCGCATGGTCATGGCCCTTGACCCCGATGCTGCCGGGCAGCGTGCCACGCTGCGCGGCCTGGAAATTGCCCGCCAGACCATGGATCACGCCGCTGAGTTGGTCTTTGACGCTCGCGGGCTCATGCGACAGGAAGGCCGCTTGCAGGCCGACCTGCGCGTCACCACCCTGCCCGAGGGCGAGGACCCCGACGAGATTGTGCTGCGCGACCCACAGGAATGGGTGCGCATTGTGGCCGAGGCCAAGCCGGTGGTCATTCATGTGATGAACACCCTGGCCCAGGACCAAAACCTGGACGACCCCAAGGTGAAGAGCCAGATCGCCGCCCAGGTGCTGCCCCTCATTAACGAGGTGGGCAACCCCATCGAGCGCGAGGATTATCGCCAGCGCCTGGCGCGCCTGCTGCGCGTAGATGAGCGGGCCCTGGTGCTTTCAGGGGGCACCACCCCGGCCCCGCGAGCCTCTCGCCGCCGCTCCGAGCAGCACCGCCCTGAACCAGCCGCGGCATTGCAACCCTTTGCGGCCGGCCGCCCGGTGCGCGCCATGGAAGAGCACATTCTTCAGCTTTTGCTGCGCCAGCCCGAAGCGCTGTACCTGCTGGACCGCCAGTTGCAAAAGGCAAACTTGCAACGCTTTTCGGCGCAGGATTTTGAACAGGTCGACCACCAGGTGCTGTCCAAACTCTTGCAGCAGTCCCTCGAGCAGGACCAGTCGGAGGCCAACCAGTATTTGCTCGAGAATTTACCCGAATCGCTGAACGAACTGGTTCGCCACTATCTGGAGCCGTTGGCGGGTGGCGAACCGGAATCACAGCAGCTCTTGGAAGACCTGGTATACACCCTTTTGCGCTTGCGCCTGGTGCGGGTGAACGAAAACCTGGATCAACTGCGCTACCTGCAGCAAGAACTGGAGAGCGGCGATTTGCTTCAAGAGAACTACTCGGAAGTGACCGCCCAGTATATTCTGCTGCGCCAGCGCCTGGATAAGACCCTGCGCGCCCCCGTCCAGGTGGATTAGGACCGCTCTCACACCCCAAAATGCGGTACCTACCACGGCAGATCCCAAATAGCCCTTGACATTACAAGTAGACATTTTTCAATTGTGGTATATTTAACCAATGCCGCCGAAGAAGACCGCCCCTACAAAAACTACGCCCACTACTGCGAGACGAACCTCTGCCAAAGAACCCGCTCGGACTGCGCGGACAGCGCGCTCGCGCCAGACCCCGACCCAATCAGCCAAATCCGCCCCGCGAATGGCCGCCGACGAGGATGGTTTCCTGGAGAAAGACGAACCTGAAGAACTCGTGGTGGAAGCGAACCCGGAAGAATGGGTTGACCTGAACCTCGAAGAGCCCCTGGATTTGATCGATACATCATCGGTATCCGTCGAGCTTTCCGAAGACCCCGTCCGCCTGTATTTGAAAGAAATTGGCCAGATCAACCTTCTGGATGCTGATTCTGAGTTCCGTCTGGCAGCGCGCATTGAAGCGCAGCGCCTTGTTGAAAACCTGGCGAAACACATTACCTCGCAGAGCGGTCGGAATCATGCTCTGTACAGCATGGTGGCTCGGGAAATGATCACCTCGTGGGGTCGACTCCTGGAGGATGCCCGTAACCTCCAACAAAACGATGTGCCGGATTTGAGCCTGGTGCTGGCCGAAGCGCAAATGCTGCGCCAAAAGTGGCAGGCCGACGAGCCCTCCTACTTGCGCACTTACCTGGATAACGGCCAGTGGGGCAAGGACACGATGTGGGACGGGTTGGTCCGGCAGGCTTTTGTCGTATTCCTGTGCCTGTATCTTTTGCCGCCCGATCTGGCTGAGCGCTTGATGATCGAATTGCGCAAGAGTAACGCACTGCCTGAAGTGGAATTCTTTAGCAATTTACTGGGCAGCGAAGCTGAATTGGCCGCTGAGCTAGAAGGTGTTTCCCGCCGCTCGGAAGATGCCAACAACACGCTCATTCGCGCCAATCTGCGCCTGGTGGTGAGCATCGCCAAGCGTTACCTGGGGCGTGGAATCTCGTTCCTGGATTTGATCCAGGAAGGGAACCTGGGCCTGCTGCGTGCCGTAATCAAGTTCGACACTACCCGCGGGTTCAAGTTCAGCACCTACGCCACCTGGTGGATCCGCCAGTCGATCAGCCGCTACATCGCCGAGCAGGCCCGCACCATCCGCATTCCGGTGCACCTGTTTGAGGCCATCACCCGCTTGCTGCGCGTGCAACGCTCGATGGTGCAGCAGTTGGGTCGCGAGCCAACCATCGAAGAGTTGGCCCTTGAGGCAGGTTTGTTGGGAGACGAAGACACCAAGGCCATTCTGACCGCCCGTGAGAACGGTACCCCCGTGGATGCCGAGGTGCAGCGCCGCTGGATTTGGGCGACGGCCAAAGTTCAGCGCATTTTGCAGTCGGCGGAAGAGCCTGTTTCTCTGGAGCGCCCGGTGGGCGATGAAGAAAGCAGCCAGTTGGGTGATTTCATCGAAGATGACGACGCGTTGGAGCCGATGGATGCTGCTGCCCGCGAGATGCTGCGCGAGCAGGTGCAGTCGGCGCTGGGGGCGCTTTCTGAACGCGAGCGCCAGGTGCTGGAATTGCGTTTCGGATTGATCGACGGCAAAGACCACACCCTTGAAGAGGTCAGCCGCTACTTCAATGTAACCCGCGAACGCATCCGCCAGATTGAGGCCAAGGCGCTGCGCAAACTGCGCCACCCCACACGCAGCCGCCACCTCCGTGAATATTTGGGGTAAATGAACCTTAAAACGTAACTGCTCAGAAGGTGAGGAAAGCTCCCGCATTTGAGGTGTGTGGGGTGTGAAGCACCCCACACACACCTCAAATGCGGGCCTCTTCCACCTCTGGCTGAGTAGTTAC
>CAZMMI010000390.1:0-3878 GCA_964567255.1 uncultured Anaerolinea sp. | reverse complement strand
CTGGTCAACAGTTACGACAACGGCGTGGTCAGCACCATCATTCCCCCCGCCACCACTCCCGTCGACACGCCCCTGCCCGCCGGCGCGCGCGACCCCGATGACTTCGACCCGCGCCTCAAAGACTTCACCGCCCCCACCATGGACGCCGCTGCTTTGGCCGAATTCAAAAAGGCCTTTGCCACTGACGGCTACGTCTGGATCTGGGGCTGCGCCTTCCCGCGCGTGGTCCACGAAATCCTTCACAAGGTCGAAAACCACCCCTCCTACAAAAACCGCGGTCTGGCCGACGACAAAGAATTCACCTTCAAGAATTTCGGCGCCAACCATGCCGACATCCTGGAAACCTACCTGCGTCCAGAATTGGGCGGGCCCTTCCCCGACCGCAAGAAAATCGTTCTCAAGTTTGAGCTCATCAAACTCTTCATCTGCCGCGTCACCACCGCCGCCTACACCCATCACATCGCGGTTGCCGCGGGGGTCAAGGCTTACGGCGGCGTGATGGGCACCTACTCCGAATATGATACCGGCCCCCTGCCCTTGATGAATGTTTACAAGAACTTCGGGCCGCATTTCACCTTTTACAAAAATTACATGGGCTTCAGCTTTGATCCCGAAGGCCGCCGCTATGGTCTGTACAAACCCGGCTTCGCCTGCGTTGCCCCCGGCCCGTAATCCCGTGCTTCTATCAACCGCATCCGTTGATTCGATAAGGAGTTCGTCTGTATGAAACCCGAAGAAGTTTTTCGCTTTGTCAATGCCCGGCCCGTGCACCGCGCACCGGCAGGCCGCATTGAGCGCCGCTTTGCCGCTTACTCCGCAACCGAGAAATCACCCTTCCACCGCGCCCTTGAGCGAGTGCAAGGCTCCGAAGCCCGCCAGAAAGCTGCCGAACTGGCTCGCAAGCGCCTGGCACAAAATGACCTGGACCTCAAAGCCCTGGAGGTTGTTCTTCATGCGGTTCGCGGCGTGGAGGACCAGCCGACCGCCGAAAAGGCTCGCGCAAAGCTCAAAACGCTGCTCGACAGCGGCTTGAATGAATACCTGAAAAGCCGCGAATTTCGGCAGTTGAAGGACAGCCTGTGGGATCGCCTCTATGCCCACACCCTGGTCCCCGAAGAAAAGCCCGACGAGCGCGGCACTGTCTACGAAGGGCTGCGCGCCTTGCACTTCCTCGAACTGGTGGCCAAACAGCCCGCCCAAGAGAAGCCCCTCACCCCTGCCGAAATCGCCGCCGTGCGCTTGCTCATCCCCCCCAGCCTGCTGCCCGAATTGCCCTCTCGGCAGCAGCCCAAAGACGAGCGAGAGAAGAAGGAGACCCTGGCGAAACTGGACACGCTGCACAACCAGGTGACCGCGCTCAACAAAGCCGCCGCCGAACTGCGCAACAACGACCGGCTCTATAAGGCCCAGCAAGTGCATGTCGCCTCGCGGGTGGTGGCCCTGCCGCCCACCCTGGTGGAACGCCCCCTGGCAGATGACACCCCTGCCGGAGCCTCCCGAGCCGCCAACGCCGCCCCGCGCAAGGTGCTCCTAGAGCAGCGCGAGGAACTGGTGCCCAGGAAGTCTCCCTGGGTGTTTGAGGAATTTGGCAAGAAAAACCTCAGCGCCGCCACGCAAAAACTGCTCTCCGCCCGCAAATCCAATTTGCTCGAGATGGAATTAGGCGAGCTGGTTGGCGAATTGGAAGTCGAGAAATACAACCTGGTCTCCAACTTTCTCAACACCCTGCCTCAGGGCGCCGTGCAGCACGTGCGCAGCAGCCCCAAATTTGAGATGATGCTCAAAGAAGCGGCCGTGCCCGGTCTCTATATCCTGCCCTACCTGCCCGCCGCAGAAGCGATCGACCCCACCACCGCGACGGCCCGTGGCATCCAACCGTTGGGCATTGGCGACCTGTTGGTGGTGCGCCAGGAGCTGCTGCGCTACACTGCGGGCGAGGTGGCGCACATTGAAAACGTGCTCAAATCTGAATTCAAGACGCGCATGCACAGCCGCATCCGCGAAACCGAAGAGATCATCATCACCGAAACAGAACGCATTGAAGAAAGCGAGAAGGATCTGCAAACCACCGAGCGCTTCGAACTGCACAAAGAGGCTCAAAGCACCATCGAGAACAAGATGAGCCTGGATGCCGGGGTGTCGGTCACCGCCAGCTACGGGCCTGTTTCGGTCACCGCCCACGCCGACTTCGCCCTCGACCAGTCCTCCTCCGAATCCTCCAAGACCGCCTCGGACTTTGCCAAAGAGATCACCGAGAAATCGGTCTCGCGCATCATGCAGCGCTCCCGCGAAGAGCGCACCCGCCGCACCCTGGAGCGCTTCGAAGAGCGCAATGAACACGGTTTTGACAACAAACTGGGCAGCGGTCATGTCATTGGCATCTACCGCTGGGTTGACAAGTACTACAAAGCGCGCCTGATCAACTACGGCAAGCGCCTGCTCATCGAGTTCATCGTCCCCGAACCGGCGGCCTTCTACCTGCACTTGCAGTCCAACCAACCTCTCGAAGGCGTGACCCTGGAAAAGCCCGAAGAGCCGATGGTTTACGGGCGCAAGCTGCAACCCGATGACCTGAACAAATCCAACATCAGCTATTACGTTGCCAAGTACAATGTTCAAGACGTCGAACCTTACCCGGCTGAAACCGTGCGCGTATCGGCAGCTTTCGCCGAATCGACTGGCACCACCGAAAACGCCTCTTACGCAAAAACTGCCGAAAAACTTCAAGTTCCGGCGGGCTACAAGTGCGTGGATGTCTTCGGTCAACGGGGCTACCAGGGCATTTCCGGCTCAGGCTTCTTCATCGAGACCTTCATCGCCGGAGAGCCCTGGGGCTCGGTGGTTGCCTCCGGCCTGGAAGGCATCATTCCCATTTCGGTCAAAGGCTGGATGCAGGCCTTCCACGTCAACGTGGTCGCCATCTGCGAGTTGAAACCCGAGACCAGAAAGGCCTGGCAGCTCAAAACGTACGCCGCCATCATGGACGCCTACCAGCGCGCCCTGGCCGATTACAACGAGCAGGTTTCCGCCGCCCAAATCCAGGCGGGCGTAGACATCCAGGGGCGCAACCCTGAATTCAACCGCAAGATCGAGAAGGACGAGTTGAAGAAGGGCGCGCTGCGCCTGCTCACCAACAACTTCGCTCGCACCCGCGTGGCCGGAACCTGGCGCTTCAATGAGATGTTCAACGCCATGCAGGCCAATGGGCAATATGGCTATCCCGAGTTCAACAACGCCGAGGCCCTGGTCGAGGGGCGCATCTTGCAGTTCTTCGAACAGGCCTTCGAGTGGAACAACCTTACTTACCGCTTCTACCCCTACTTCTGGGGTCGTAAAGCCCGCTGGAACCTCACCTTCCCGCTCACCGACACCGACCCGCAGTTCATCGACTTCCTCCGCGCCGGAGCCGCCCGGGTCATCGTCCCCGTTCACCCCGCTTACAACGAGACCGTCCTTCATTACATGAATACCAACGAAATCTGGAACGGCGGCACGCCTCCCACCCTGGATGATCCGCTGTTCATCTCCATTGTGGACGAGCTCAAATCCGACACCGGCGCCGATATTGACGGCGAGTTGGCCGAATGCACGCCCGAAGGCGAGCATCCCTGCCTGGTGGAGGAATGGGAGATCAAACTGCCCACCACCCTGGTGTACTTGCAGGAGGATGCGACCCTGCCCGACTTCACTACCCCGTAGATCGCAGCGTTACGGGAATACCAACCACCGTACATAGGAAATCAAAGCCTATGTACGGTGATTCTATTCACAGACTTGTTTTATGGAGACCCAATGAACACCCCAACCGCTCGCCCCCTTCGCAAGATTCAAATTGCTGTCGCCATCCTCATGGCCCTGGTCTTAACCAGCATCTCCCT
>CAZMMI010000389.1:0-3891 GCA_964567255.1 uncultured Anaerolinea sp. | reverse complement strand
CCATCCTCCCCGCCCCCTTCGTCGTGCCCTTCTACTTGAAGGCAGGCGAAAGCGAGGAGCGCGATTACATACTCAACACCCTCTCGCTCGGCGTCATCGTCACCCTCATCGGCAGTGTGATCATCCGCATGATGTATTAACGCGACAGGGGAGCGAAGGCATCTTCGCTCCTCTGCGCCCGGAAACACCCCCAGATTATCTCATCAGTAGAGGCAGGAACACCTGGAAAAGCTCTTGCACAACGATGGTTCCTGTGTGCCCAAACCCGTCTGTATAAGTGTAGGTTCCCGCATGGTTAAAAGCACGGGTAAACTCATTGCCTGGCTGGAGCATACCCGAGTCCCAACCTTTCGGATCAGACAACGGATTAAGCCCGCTGAGTAAGCGTGTAAGTGGGTTGAGCATCAACGTGCTAAACGTATCCGCTGTAGCCGAAGCGCCTACCGAAGCCTGCCAGGTTACTCTACTGCCAACCGGGATCGTCACACTTAATTGACTGAGGCCAACAGGTGAGGATAATATCGTTTCGTTCGGCGCCGACGCACTCAAGGCGGTCAGCGGTGAATTCATATGTACAATTTCTGAAACGACCTCTATCTCAGGGCTACGCCAGGATTGGTAACCATTTTTACCAGTTGCCTGGAGGTAATACTTCCCTGGCGGAGTAAAGAAGGCATAGTAGCCGTTTGGCCCGGTCACTTGGGGGTTGATCTGGTTTTCGTACAACTCGGCCGGCCAGGGAATCCACGTCTGCCACTCATCAACCCAGTAGTAGGCTGTGACGGTGACATCGCTCAAAGGCTGGTTGGGTGTGAACACTCCGGTTGCCGAGTCGTAACTGCCACCAGCCGTTTGATCGAAAACGAATCCGTCTGGGTCAATCAACACCTCGCCACGACCTTCTTTTTCATCGTCTCCGCTCACAAAGCCGCTGCAACTGGCTGTAATGATGACATCGTGCGCACCGTCGATATCGAAAACCCATTCGCGCCCGTTGTGCCCCGAAGGGGTTGTGTATTCCACATCGTCAGCCATCACGTGAAATGGGTTCAGCTCAGATTGGCAGCAGGAGTATAGGTGCAGTTTGGTGTTCCAAAAGCCGTATAAACCGGGCACAAGAAAATCATGGGAGGTGTAATTACCACCCTCGTTGCGGAAATGGAATGAGTAATGCACTCCGTCCACTTCGCCTTCCCAATAAGAGCGTTGCGGACACCACTCACCCTGCGGGTAGGACAGCGTCACCTTTTTGGAGGGTTGGCTGCACCGGTCAGCACTTTCACAGGAAACCGCATACAGTTGGACGCCTTCCTCGGCGGTCATGCTTGTATTCCAGCTGATGGAAAATTTTCCTTCACTATCGGGTACTGTGCTGCCCACCAGCGAACCGTTTTCATAAAGCCGCACGGTAACATTGGTGCTAGATAGTCCGGTTGCAGTGAGCTGTCCGCTCTCGTCCAGGCACATTTCACCGTTCCAGGGGGTGACAAGCATCGGAGGAAAGAGTGGGCGATCTGGCACGGTGATCGTGGCCGATAAGGGAATTTCGCCCGTACTGGAATTTGATAGTGTGTATTCCATTGTTCCACCGGCAAATAGCTCAGTTCCCGAAGAGATCGTATCCGACCGCCCGGTAATTCCCACCCAGCCGGTAGCACCCGGGGTCAAGCCAGAGATCGAATCCCAATGATGCACACCCTCATCGGAATAATTCATTTCGGGGTACGCAGTAATCGAGGTGAGCGCGAGATCTGCCGGAAACGAGCTTTCAATCGAGTAATTGGTAACACTCAGGCTGTCTAAATAATTACCATAGGGGATCAGGTAAGTTTGCTCAAAAGTGGTCAAGGGCGGTGCGCCGGAAGCAAGGTAGTTCACTTTCCATTGAGGAGTTCCGGCAAACAATTGAGCCGAGACGCCCGTAGTTTCACTGAAGGGGCTTTCATCTGCGCCGAGGTCGGGCGCCGTGCCAAATAGGCGCGGTTCACGGTCAATGTCATAAGTCAGCGTAAGGTCTGTTCCGGCATCAATCGCATCCGAAGCGGCAGTAAGGTGATAACCGTCAAAGTCCAGTCCGGCGTCCCCCTCCACGCGAATATCCGGGTCTGGCGCCCTCCAGGAATATTGGGTTACTACCGGGCTTGGAACACTGGTTTCGTCAAATAGCACGCTGTTCAGCGAGAAATCGCCGTTAGCATTATAGACGCCGACTTGGGCATCATTGAACAAACTGTTAAAAATGTCGATTCCGCCAAAGAAAATGTAGAAGGTAGATCCATCACTGGCGGTATTACCTGAAAAGGTCACATGTTTGAATTGGGCATAGTTATCGACACGATTATCAATATAGATGGCTCCACCCAATCCGCCGGCCTGGTTGTCAACAAATGCGCTGTTTTCGTAAAACTGGTTCACATCACAGCAGTCTGGGGCGTAAACGGCTATAGCTCCACCGTTGCCACCGGCGGTATTCTCCTTCAACAGATTGCCCTCAAAAACGGAGTAATAACTCTCTCCGCGAGGCTCTCGTTCATGGTAAATTGCGCCGCCCTCCACGGTGGCATGGTTGTCAATGAACTGGTTATTGCGGAAATCGACCCCGTGTGTAATATGCGCGGCCCCGCCATACTGGGCCTGGTTGCCCTGAAAGAGGTTTCCTTCAAAAATAACCTGCCGGGCAAGATTCGACATTGCACCACCAACAACCCAGTGAACCGCCCCCCCATAGTTTGTTGCCTGGTTACCAATAAATTCGTTGTCAATTACCTGTAAGGGGAAAATACCTGCCATCCGAATGGCCCCACCATTTTGGCTGGTGTTCCCCTCGAAGCGATTCTGGCGGATGACCAACCCACCGGCATTATACGACAGGTAGATCGCAGTGCCTTGATTGTTTGAAAAGGCGTTCGCCTCGATCAAGCCATTTAATGTCTCTTGAATCCAGATAGCCCCGCCTTGATCCTGGATATTGGCCGAAAAAGTAGACCGGAGAACCTGAAGCGAGCCTTTATAGGAATATAGGGCTCCCCCATATATCTTTGCGTGATTGCCGGTGAACGTCACACCATCAAAAACCGAATTGGTTTCATTGAGGTAAATTGTGCCTCGATCCCCTATGTTATTTGCAAAAGTCGTCGTTGAGATATTTATCGTGGCGCTCTGAGCAAACACACCCGAGCCAGTTACATAAAAACCGGAATCCGCTGGAGCATTATTTTCCAGGCTGCTGTTATCCATTACGAGACTGCCCCTCACCAAGTAGATGCCAAGTCCCTGACCATCATATCCCCCCTGGCATCCACTGATCTTAATATCACTCATCATCACCACATTATCATAATCTCCAGCATAGATACCAGGGCCGTCCCGGTAAAGCGCACCATTTTTTAACTGAAGGCCATTCAGCGTCAGCTCAACTCCATTCGCCAGGTAAAGCACCCGACCTCCTAAAGCTGCATCGAGCACCGAAGGGGTGTTTTGTGGGTCGCGCAAGGTGTAACCGGTGTTGTAACCGCCATATAGGCTCAGCGATTTATCGAAATAGGCGACCTGGTTCCTTCCGCTGTACGATTGGACGCCTGTATATGTGCCTGCCGCCAGGTAGAGCGAATCGCCTGCTTGGGCCTGACCAATGGCATACTGCAAGGTTTGGCAAGGCTGAGCCGGAAGAGAGCAATCGGTCGAGTTCACACCAGTCGGCGAGAGATAACGGATCGTACCCGCTGCATAGGCAGTCGCCGAGACACCACTCAAGGCAGTTGTAAGCAAAATCACCAACAGTATCATGGAGAAAAAACGTTTCATTTTTCCCTTCCCTCAGAAAACACACACGAAATTACTTGAACATCCGCCCTTCTGCCAATTGCTGTTTTTCCCGATAGGCCTTCATCT
>CAZMMI010000388.1:0-3910 GCA_964567255.1 uncultured Anaerolinea sp. | reverse complement strand
TCACTTCCGTTCCCACCGCCTGCGGCCTGGCCTCAATGGTCTGCACCGTCTCACGATCGATCCAGATCTCCTCCGGGTCCTCGATCTTCAACACCCGCCACCCACGCGGCAGGAAGTTGCACAAGGCTGAAAGCATCGTGGTTTTCCCCGTGCGCGTTCCCCCGGTAATCAAAATGCGGCTGCCGTTTTCCATTGCCCACCGCAAGGTGTCCACCATCCCCACACTCAGCGCCTGCCGCTCGATCAACCACTCCGGCAGCACCGGCTTCTGCTCGTACAGACGGATGTTGACCGAATGGTTCTTGCCAGGCGGGACAATCGCCCGGTGCAAAGCTTTCACGCGCCCACCGCCGGGATTATCTTCCGTGCGCGGCAGTTTGGCGTTGATCGAAGGATTCGTCTCATTCAAGGACTTGTTCTGCGGCCCCAACAGGCGGTCCAGCACCCGCTCGATCTCCTCCGGTTCTGGGCTCATCGGCACGGTTTCCCAACGCACGCTGCCTTTCTTCATCACCTGCACCAGGCCCGAAGAATACACGGCAATTTCGGACAAATCCGTCCGCGCCGGCGGCAATAACAAATCCAAAAAGCCCAGGCCCATCAGCCGGCGGGACAACTCCCCGGCCAGGTCTTGCTCAAAACCCATGCCAGGGTTGGCCCCCCGCCGGCGCAGGGCTTGCGTCACCAGTGAGGCAACACGCTCGGAAACCCGCAGCCGCTCGCCCTCGGTAGGGCGCTGCAGCACGCTCGCGGGGTACTCCCGGTTGATCGCATCGATCACTTCCGTCGCCACTTCCGCGCGCACGTCCGCATTGGCCCCTTGCTGCGCTACCGACCGATCATCAAACACACTCAATAGACTCAAGCTTCCCTACCTTCCTGCCTGCCAATGCTCTCCAGGCATCCTCATCCACGTACCGCCCATCGATCCGCGCCGCAGTGATCCAGCGGTAGTTTTCCAACAACCCTGAGCCAGAGCCAGGCTCCGGGGGTAAGTACCCCAGGAGCCGGCCAGCGTACACCACCCGATCATCCCCGCGCTCGCATAATTCCAGATAGCCGTAGTCAGGGTCCAGGTACACGCCCACGATCCGCGTCTCCTCCAGCCCCGTTCCCACTTTCTTGCCTTTCACCAGCGCGAAAAATTCCACCGGCAGGATCAGCAGATTGGCGTCCGTTTCTTCCAAAATATTCTCGAAAGACGCTTCCTCGTATTCGCCATCCTCTACCCGGTCAAATACAGCCTTGTAGCCGCTTGCCGGCATAATCTGTAAGATCGTATCCATATAGGCTACCGGCCTCCCAACAGACCGCCCAGCAGCCCTTTCTTCTGCCCAGTCCCGTTATTGGCGCTGCCGGCCACCCCAGGGAATAACCCGTTGATCACCGTGCGCACACCTTTCGCCAGGCCATCTACCTTCAAGGCCCCCATCCGATCATCCTGCGCGTTGGAAATCTCGAGGTCAAACGGGATCACCGCCAGCACAGGCGGCGCCCAACCGTAACTTTGCACCAGTTCTTGATAGAACTGATTCGCGGTCAGGCGCGAACGATCATGCACCTGGTTGAGCACCATGAAGATCGACTCCTGCGGGATACGATGTTCGTTGCGCATCCGTTCCATGAGCAGCACCAGCAAATGCCGCGTCGCCGCCAGGTCAGCCAGGGTAGGCCGCGCCACGATCACCGCCGTGTTCGCCGCCATCAGGGGGTGCAAGGTCCAAATCCCTTCCCCGTGAGGAAGGTCCAGCAACACCGCCGCGTAACTGCGCGTCCAGCTGGCCATGACCAGCGAGTGCAGCGAGTTCGCTTCGGATTTTCCAGCCGCCGAGGATTCGGCAGCCCGAGCATATTCCACCGAGTTTTCCGGCGCGACAATCACCTCCAACGCCTCTTTCTTCTGGATCGCACTGGCAAATCCATCTCCAGGGCGAGCAAAATACTCGCCGGCATTGGGTGAGTAACGCATATTCAGGTGCATGGTAGCCGCCGCCGGCAGGTCAAAGGACATCAGCAGCGAGCGCACATCCATGTGAACGGCTAACTCGTAGGCGATACTCTCTGCCAGCGTGGAGCGCCCCGCGCCACCCGCGCCCGATAAAAACGCGACCACGCGGGTTCCGGTCACAGACGTGCTGGCCCGGAAACCCATCGCGCTCTGCATGGAGCCCTGCGCCGCGCCTTTCGCCCGTTCAGTCAGGGCCGCAGAATAACCGGATTGCACGACCTCGCCCCAGTTCACGGGCAGCACGTACACGCCGCGCACCACCGATACCTTCTCAAACGCACCGCGAAACTCCTGGTGCGCCGGCTGTAAAACCACGATCGCGATCCCGTTCCAGATCTGAATCCTGGCCAGCAAAGCGATCAGTGTTTCCGGGTTCGGCGCAATATCCCCCTGCACAACCAGCAGGGACGGTTTCAACTGCTCCAGGTTCTTCTCGAAATCGGCCCAGCCGGTCACAACCGACGCAACCGAAAAGCGGGTGTCCACCTGGAATGCCGGCATCATCTGGTAAAACACGACTTCCGCTCCGGCGCCGGCCAGCATCGTCAGCACTTTTGCTTCTTGCAGCATCATTCCACTCTCCTTCTCAGCTTACGGCGCTGGAGTCATCGTCGGCAGTAAGGTCGGCTCCAATGTGATTTCCGGGGTAGCAGTCGCCGGCACTTCCGTAGGAGCCTCGAACATCATGGTGGGAACAGCCGCGCCGCCCTGATTCCTCCGTTCGTTGATCGTCTTGTACAGGCTGGCCAGGTTCAAGGTCAAAATGTCCTCGTCTTCCAGCACCAGGCCGTCACTGGATTCCAATGCCAGGTACACACCCCCAAAGCGATCCAAAGCGGCAATCAGGGTGGCAGGGTTCACGAACAATCCAGGAGCGATCTCCACCGGAGTCGTGGGAACATCCAACACCACCGCGCCGGTTTCATCATTGGTGGCGGCAGAACTGGCAAACATCTCTTCTTGACTCGCGCCGGCGGGAATTTCCTGATACTGGAAGGACTGCGGGACCATCAGCACGCGCACCCCGCTGATCGAAATTCTTCCCAAAGGACCCATGATCGGCTCAGGCGTAGGGGTAGGAGATGGAGTCGCCGTCGGACCGCCTTCCACTTTCACGCCTTCACCCACGATCACCGAAGGCTGGTTCAACGCCATGACTAACCCGGATTGCGCACTCATAATGTCGGGAGTCAGCAAACCGATGACCGTCACCGTCTGCCCAGGCCGCAGCAATCCAGCCACGCCGCTCGAGCGATCTACCGTCACTGCAATCGCAACATGCCCGGGTTCCAGCTGCGCCGGAATACCAGCCTGCGCGTTATCCCCCAACACGGAGGCCGTGATCGTATCGCCAGCCGCGCGCTGCACAGCCAGCATTTGCCCGGACACTTCCTCAACCGTTTTGAAGGCATCCGCAGGGCGACCGCCGGCAGGGACCGTGCGCACTTCCACCAGGTCGGTGGTTAGCAGCGTACCGGGCGCAATGACCACTTTCGCTACCACCACCGATGTGGGCCGGATGACCCCGTTCAACAGGAACATCACCAACAAACCAATCGCCACCGCTAACACGATGGGAACAATAGGCGAACGTTTCTTATCCATGATTCAAAAAATCTCCTTTCTATCTCTCTTGTCTGATGACCATAAATCGATACCGCGCTCAAAGCGCCGACAATTTCCCTCGCTCAAACTACCCCTCTTTGCCCCTTCCCTCCTTTCCTCTCAGCCGATTCGTCCAGGCAGACTCCAGCGCCAGGGCCGGCAAAGCCCCAGACAAGCCTGCTTTCCCCAACAGGGTAAGTTGCGCCTGTCATTTACACAGTTGGAATTGCATCGAATACCGGAGTCGGGAACCACCCAGGGTCAACCACCCCAGGTACGTGCGGTAAGATCACCAGC
>CAZMMI010000387.1:0-3914 GCA_964567255.1 uncultured Anaerolinea sp. | reverse complement strand
TGGGGCACCGCATTTTCCAATGGCTGCATCGAACGAATTGCATCCACCACCGACATGCCAAAGCCGTTCCAGAACCAGGTCTGGATGGCCTCTTCATCATGCGCCAGGATCGACAGGGCGTGCACCTGGCAGCCCTGCCGCGCCCATTCCGCCGAGGCGGCCCGGTACAGTGCCCGGTAGATCGCCGCCCGGTCAGACCCTTCGGCGCCGTGGCTCCACTCCGGGCAATAGGCCGCCCGCCGCTCGGTGTTGCGGAAGCCGTCCACAATCATCCAGCCCAAGAAGCCCGCCAGCCGCTCCCCGTCCAGCGCCATCACCCCCGGCCCCCGAGTCATGATCCACTCCAGGTAGCCGGTCACCTTGCCGGGCTCTTCCATTCCGTCCGGCAGGTCGGGCACGCGCCCGCGCAGCTCGCAGAAATTGCGCACGAACATCTTTTCCGCGGCGGGCAAATACGCCTTATCAAAAGGGATCAGCGTGAGCACCGGTTCACCAATCCCCGGCATATTGCGTGTCATACGGCTCGGACAGGCTCACGTTGTAGGCCCTTTGGAGTTCGACCAGTTGGCGCATGTGCAGCAGGTCGTGCGCCGCCCAGGACGCCATCATATCGCCCGCCTTGATGTCGAAATTCCAAGGCGTCGGCACCGCCACTTCCCAGTCGGGCTCTTTCAAGTTGCGCAGCCAGTCCAGCGAAGCCGCTCGTTCAGCCTGGTAACCCTCCAGCGCAACCGCCAGGTGACCTTCATTGTAGTGCCGTTCCGTCACCCAACCCTGCGGGTTGATCGGCGGCCACTCCTGCCCCGGCCCTTGTAGAATCAAATTCAGCCGCACGCGGAAATCCTCGCGCTCTTCGTCCCACAGGTGATGCATCACCTCCAGGATCGACCACACCTCCCGCGACGGCTTCCAGCGCGCCTGCTCATCGCTCACCCCCTGGACCAAGGCCGCAATGCGCCCGGCGTTCAAATCCATCTGCTCCACCAACTTCTCGAAATCCATGCCTGCCTCCTTGGGTGAATGCGTCAGCACCCGCCCCACACTTCACGCAGCGTCTCCCTGAAAATCTCATCCATTTCGTCGGGAGGAAAACTGCGCGGCTCATACTGATTCAGATGATCTTTCAGTCGCGCCATCTCCCGCTCGATAAAAGCATCGATCAGCGGCTCCGCCGGGCGCGCGTCCTTCTCGGTTTCCCGGCTTTTCTCATCGATCATTCGTTGGATGGCCGCCTTCAATTCAGGCTCATCCACCAACCGCTCGAGCAACTCGCCAAATGCCGTTGGGGCCACCCCGTAGCCTCGCTCGATCCACTCCACCGCCAGCAAAGGCCGCAAGATATAGAAGTAATGTTTGGTCTTTACACGCTCGGCCCCAGCCACTTTACTCACATGGCGGCTGGCCATACTCAGGTAGTGGTGCAAGCAGGAGAAATGCTGGTAATAAGCCGGGCGCAGTTCTCGCAGCCTGTCCGCCAGCGGGGTGAATTCGCGATACACCACCGGCGAGGCCAGCCACTCCATCAGCGGCGGGTTGGATTTGCGGAACAGGCCCAACGCCTTGCGCAAATCCCAACCGGTGATATCCAGCACCGGGTTGACCTCCACTTCAATTACATCCCGCCCCGGCTCCACCGACAGGTACCAATCGGTCGGGTGTACGTATAGGAAGCGCACATCGTAATCGCTGTCTGCCGAGGGGAAGCCCCAGGCGCGGCTGCCGCTTTCGCAGGCATAAAGAACTTTGACCTGCTGCGAAACTTCAATTTCTTCCAGGCGTGATAAAATCGTCTCTCTCATGATCAAAGTATAATACAGCCAATAATTTATGAGTACAACTTACCCCTTCTTCTGTGGAAAAGACTGCGGCGGCACCGCCTGTCCCCTGTTGGCAACTGTCGACAACGGGCGCATCACCCGCGTCACCCACAACCCCCTGGCGGGACCCTTTCTGCGCGGCTGCCCGCGCGGATTGCACCTGCCCCTCGAGCAGGAGGCCCCCGACCGCATCCTCACGCCCCTCATTCGCAGCGGCGAGCGCGGCTCCGGCCAGTTCCGCTCCGCCTCGTGGGATGAAGCCCTGACCCTCACCGCGGTTCGCCTGAGCGAAATCCGCGCAAAGTACGGCCCTCAATCTCTGCTGGCCGCGGGCAGCGCCGGCTCGCTTGGCGCGCTGCACTCCTCTTACGCCCTGCTGGGGCGCTTCATCAGCTTTTACGGCGGTTGCACCCGCCTGACCGGCTGTTACAGCAACGGCGCAGCCCGTTTTGTGCTGCCCTACCTGTTGGGCAGCGGCCACCACCGCGCCGGGTTCGACCCTGCCACCATCCAGCACGCCCACACCATCATCCTGTGGGGCGCCAACGTCCTCGAAACCCGCCAGGGTACCGAAGTTCCCTGGCGCATCCGCGAAGCCAAAACCCGCGGCGCGCAGATCATCGTCATCGACCCGCGCCGCTCCGACACCGTGCGCAACACCGCCACCTGGTGGCTGCCCTGCCGCCCCGGCGCCGACGCGGCCCTCATGCTGGCCGTGCTGCACGTTCTGTTCACTGAAAACCTGGCCGACCGCGCCGCCATTGCCCGTTTGAGCACCGGCTTTAACCGCCTCGAACGCTACGTCCTCGGCCTGGAGGGCGGCCCGGAGCGCTCTCCAGAATGGGCCGCGCCCATTTGCGGCCTGCCCGCCGAGGAAATCACCCGCTTCGCCCGCGCCTACGCCGCCGCCAAACCGGCCATGCTCTTTCCCGGCTACTCCATCCAGCGAGCCTTCGCCGGAGAAGAAACCTTTAGGCTGACGGTGGCTCTGCAAATTGCTACGGGGAATTTTGGTATCAAAGGCGGCTCCACCGGCGCGCCCAACAACGCCCTGCCCGGTCCGCGCGTGGGCAGCCTGCCTGTGCCGCCGCTGCCGCACCAACCCTCCGTGCCCGTGGTGCGCTGGCCCGATGCCATTCTGGAGGGAGTTGCCGGGGGTTATCCCAGCGACATTCACGCACTCTACAACGTGGGCACGAACTTCGTTAACCAGGGCGCCGACATCCACAAAAGCATCGCCGCCTTCCGCAAGCTCGATTTTGCCGTCTCGCACGAGATTTTCCTCACCCCCACCGCCAGGATGTGCGATGTGATCTTCCCCGGCGCCACGGCCTTCGAGAAAGAGGACATCGGCGAACCCTGGTCGGGCAACTTCCTGGCCTACAAGCCCCAAATCCTGCCCCCCGCCGGGCAGGCCCGCAACGATTATGATATCTTTGTGGATCTCACCGAGCGGATGGGCTTCGGGGAGCAATATTCCGAAGGCCGCACCGCCGCCGAATGGATTCAACACTTCCTGGACAAATCCGAGGTGCCCGATCAGGCCGAGTTCCGCCGCATCGGGTTGTACCTGGCTCCCGACCAGGAGCGCGTGGGCCTGGCCGATTTTGCCGCCGACCCATCCGCCCACCCTCTGGACACACCCTCCGGCAAAGTCGAGATTGCCTCGGATGCCTACACAGCCGCCACCGGTCATTCCGCCTTCCCCACCTGGCGCGAGGCTCCCCACGACCCGCGTTATCCTCTCAGCTTGATCAGTCCCAAGTCGCCGCACTTCACCCACTCGCAGGGCAGCAACCTGCCCGAACTGCGCAAACGCGCCGATCACGCCGTGGAAATGCACCCACAGGACGCCGCTGCGCGCGGAATCAGCGCCGGGCAGCTCGTGCGCGTGTTCAACGAGCGCGGAGAGGCTCGCCTGCCCGTGCGCCTCACCGAAGACCTGACCCCCGGCGTGGTCTGCCTGCGTGAAGGCACCTGGGTGCAATTGGACGATCAAGGGATTGACACCGGTGGCGCCGCCAATATGTTTACCGCCACCACCGGCACCCTACCCAGCATCCAACCGGTCATGCACGGCGTCGGCGTCGAAATCGC
>CAZMMI010000386.1:0-3915 GCA_964567255.1 uncultured Anaerolinea sp. | reverse complement strand
AGCCTTTGCTGCGCACGAAGCGGTGCATTTCTTGGGTGAGCTGATGGATATCCATGCCGGGCAAGCTCCAGACACCCCATTATACCGTAATGCGTGGAAAGACGGAGTTGCCGATGGAAGGCTGTCTGAGAATTGCCATGGTTTTCACCAAGCCTATTCCCTATGAACCTGATGGAATCCAAGAGCGATCTCGGTTCTCTGGAATACGTTTTTATTTCAGGAACTTTCCCAACTCCGGTAGGTAAATACCAATTTTGTGAGGTATGTAGCAGTCGCTAAACGGGGGTAACTGAGTATAATTTGAGTGTCTCCAACTGTTCAGGTAAGGGGTTCCTTTGAAACAAGCAAAATACATCCTTTTGTTTGCGGCTGCTGTTTGCGGATTATTGGTTTGGTTAACCCGCGAGATTCCGTATTGCGGCTGGGATTTCCACAATTCGCTTTGGGGTCCCACAAATTTGTTAATCCAACACCAGACCCCGTACACATTTGATGCACCTTACGGCCCATACCCGGGCGTGTGGATGCCTACGCTGATAGGTGCGTTGTTCTTTTTTGGTTATTTGCCTTGCGATATTCCCGCAAAGGTGTGGCTATTTGCCGAGTTGGCAGGATTTCTATGGGGCATTTGGATGATTGCCGGCTACAAATTGCCCTCGCCCTGGAAGTTGTTTGTGTGCATCCTTGCACTTGCGATGTTCCCGCCGATTTGGTTTCACATTCAGTTGGGGCAGTTTTCCATGTTGTTTGTAGTTTTTATGATGGTCATCGTTTATATACCGAAATCAGAGAGGTTCTGGCCGCTTTTATTGGTGCTTGGTATGTCCAAGCCGCAACTTACAATCCTGGTTTATCCCGGTTTGTTGTTGAGCATATGGCAAAAGTATGGGTTTCGCCGGGCGGGAAAATTGGTGCTGTTCACCGGATTGTGCGCCCTGATTCTGTTGATTCCGGTTTCTTGGTTTTACCCTGCCTGGGTAAAGGACTTTCTCTTTATCACTTTCGGTAATTTTAAGGTAGCTTGGGATCTTCCCACGATGTTCGTCCAGCTTCCGTATTTAATCGGAAAAAGCGGATATGTCATATGGGGCGTTCTGGCATTGGCGACGATGGGTATTTCACTGTGGTGCTGGATTAGAAAAGAGCCTCAAAAAGCGTTATTGGTCAGCCTCGCTGGTACGCCGATGGTGACTACGTATGCTTCTTCATGGGATTTTCTCCTGCTGATGCCGGCTTTCTTTTGGCTAACCATTCATCTGAAAGAAAAGGCAGCTCGCTTTGTGTTGTTCGCGAGTATGGCGATTCTGTTTGTGATTCAAATTTCATTGCGATGGCAGCGGGATTATCCAGATGGACGGCAGTGGTGGATTCCTCTCGTGCTCAACATTGTTTTCCTAGTTTCTCTGGCGATTGAAAGCTTAAAGAGTAAGAAGAAGAGCCTGCAAGTGGATCCGGTGGCAGCAACATGATTCATTCCATCCAATCGAAAAGCGGTGGAGTTGAATTGAAAGGAAATCTATAAACATGGTCGAAAGGCCCCCCGAGTTTCAAGGATTGAATTCAGATCCCGCGTTCCATAAATACCAGTCTCAACGCAGGCAGTATTGGAACAAAGCCGCTCATGCGCAAGGGAAAGGCTTGGGTGGGTATTACCACAAGCGCTTGAGCGAAGTGGTGGAGAACGTTGTCCAGCCTAACTTAAGAATCCTGGAGATTGGCTGCGGGTTAGGGGATTTGCTTTCTGGCTTGCGACCTTCTTTGGGGGTGGGTGTCGATTTCTCGGTTGAAATGATATTGCGGGCGAAAGAGCGACATCCTGATCTACATCTGATTGTCGGGGATGCGCACCTGGTACCTTTTTCCAATTCACCGTTTGATGTGATTATCCTATCAGATCTGCTGAATGATGTCTGGGATGTATATGCCATACTTGAAAATATCCGCCCAGTGTGCCATCCGGGGACGAAGATCATTATCAACACGTACAGCAGAGTATGGGAACTGCCGCTCCTGATCGCCGAAAACCTGGGTCTGGCCCAGCCCGTACTTGATCGCAACTGGCTAACAGTGAGCGATGTGAGCAATTTCCTGGATGCCAGCGGGTTTGAAAAGATTCGTACCTGGCAGGATGTTCTCTTGCCATTCGACATACCAGTTCTGGCAACTTTCTTCAACAAATTTCTGGTAAGGTTCTGGCCCTTCAATCAGTTGGCATTAACCAACTTTATCTTTGCGCGTCCAAAAGCACAGCCTCGGTTGGAAAAACCAGGCGTGTCAATTATCATTCCAGCGCGTAATGAAGAAGGAAATGTTGAAAAAATATTTGCCAGTCTGCCGGAGATGAACTGCGAGATGGAGATCATCTTTGTTGAAGGCAATTCAAAAGACAATACCTACGATGCGATTCTGGCGTGTCAGGCGGAATATCCCCAGAAAAACACCAAGCTGTTCCGTCAGATAGGTGTTGGAAAGGGCGACGCGGTCCGCTTGGGCTTTGAGAATGCGACCCAGGACATATTAATGATCCTGGACGCCGACCTGACAGTCCCGCCGCATTACCTACCCAGGTTTTACAATGCGCTCTATGAGGGGCAGGGCGAGTTTATTAACGGTGTCCGGTTGATATACCCAATGGAAAAACAGGCGATGCGGTTTCTTAACCTGATAGGGAATAAATTTTTTGGTTTGCTTTTTACCTGGCTGTTGGGGCAGCCAATAAAAGATACGCTATGTGGAACGAAGGTGTTGTGGAAAGAAGATTACCGGCGCATTGCGAATAATCGCGCTTTCTTTGGCGATTTTGACCCCTTTGGTGATTTTGATCTACTGTTTGGAGCGGCAAAGATTGGGCTAAAAATTGTCGATGTGGCTGTGCGGTACCGAGATCGAACGTATGGAACGACAAATATATCTCGCTGGAAGCATGGGCTGCTCCTGTTCAGAATGGCGGCAGTCGCCGCGCTGCGGCTTAAGTTCAGGTAACCTCTTCTATGAAGTATTTGTTGCGGCGCGTCTTGTCAGAACCTCTCGCAAGAGGACTGGATTTGGATGATCCTCGGTTAACCGAGATTCGGAAACAGATCTTGCGCCGAAAGAGATTCTTGCGGGCAATTTATGTGGAATGGTACCAACTTCTGCAGGGCAGTATCCCGGCGGATCCTGGCTCCGTCTTGGAATTAGGCTCGGGTTCAGGGTTTGCGCAGGAATATATCTCCAACCTGTTTACCTCTGAAGTTTTTTGGCTGCCCGGTCTATCTCTGGTTGGGAACGGCTGTGCCCTCCCTTTTTCTGAGGCGTCCTTAAAGGGAATTGTAATGACCGATGTCCTTCACCATATCCCTTGCGTTGAGGATTTTTTTGCCGAAGCAGGGCGTTGTTTGAAGCCCGGCGGGGTGGTGGCAATGGTTGAGCCCTGGGTCAATTCATGGTCGGCGTTCATCTATCGCAACCTACACCATGAAGGATTTTTCCCCGATGCAAAAACCTGGGAATTTGAATCCCAGGGACCTTTGTCGGGCGCAAATGGGGCGTTGCCCTGGATTCTTTTTGAGCGGGACAAATGTGAATTTTCCAGACAATTTCCATTTCTACAGGTGGAGTCCATTGCACCAATGATGCCGTTTAGTTACCTTATTTCCGGTGGGCTTTCGATGCGATCGATTGCCCCTGGACTGGTTTACCCTACGTGCCGCAAGATAGAGCGATGGTTGGGCCGCATCACGCCTGAAATGGGGATGTTTGCGTTCATCCTCTTGCGCAGAATCTGATCGAGGGAGCCTCATCCTGCCGGTATCTGTGGAAATAACAAAGCGGGTGGCTGGAACTTCCAACCACCCGCTGATCTTGCTTCGGCAGCCGCCTACTCTTCCTTCTTCTCTTTCTGGTGCGCGGCGATGATTTCCTGCGTCAGATGGG
>CAZMMI010000385.1:0-3918 GCA_964567255.1 uncultured Anaerolinea sp. | reverse complement strand
AGCCGCTCATGCCCTGGCCAAAACCCGATGTCCATATCCAGGGCAGGTTTTGCGACACGTCCAACTCGCTGTGGAAGGGCAGGTCTTGAACAGCCAACTGCTGCACCTGGTTGAAGTCGGTCACGTCCAGGATGAACATCCGGATGCCGTTACCAACCCAGGCAATCCGCCTGCCATCGACGGTCTTCACTTGTACATCTTGGGTGTCGTTTGGCAGCCAATAAGGATCTGAGAAAACCCAATTTTCCGGAGCCTGGCCCGGGTCGATGGTCAGCATCGAAAGGCCATTCCAACGATCGGTGATATAGACCTGGTTTCCTTCGATATCCAGTTTCTGCTTATCCGGGGCGCCAAAATAAACCTGTGAAACGGTGAATTCTGGGCTGATCGTGAACACCCGCAGCCCACCTCCGCCGCCGTGATTATTTCCTCCCAAATTATCGGGCGCATCTTCCCATCGATGTTCTTCGATCACAAACACATAGTTGCCGGAAATCTCGACGTCCTTCACAGAACCATCGAAAGCCTCGAATTCCGCAAGCTGAGAGAGGTCTGCCGGATCGGTCGCGTCGAACAAAATCAACCGCCCAGGATGCCATTCATCCGGTACCTGGGTATCATCCCACCAGCCGCGCTCGGTGACTGCGACCACCACGTGTCCATTCAATTCTGCCACCGCCATCAAATTCTCGCCCTGGTTGAACTCTATAGAATCACGCGGTTGGATGTTTAATGGATCGGTGACGTCAAAGGTCTCCAGCGCAGGGATCACAGGAGGCACGCTGTCCCCATTCTGCCAGCCCAAGACGTACAGGATACGCTGCGCGCCCACCTCACGCACCACAAACGGCGAATAGGCCGAGGACGGGAAACGCACATGCTGCAGCGAACTGATCAACACCGGCGCGGTCGGATCAGCGACATCAAAGATGCGTAAAATGCCCAGGTCGATGGTGTAAAGCGTATCGCCCACCACTTGGGTTTGCCAGCCGGCGCTGAAATCATCGGTCTCTTCTGAAAGGATCGCAAACGCAGCCGAGGTTTCATTCACCGCCACCGAATACGTCATTAATCCCTCTGAGGCCGGAATATACAGCAAAGCGCCACCTGTGACCTGGGCGGCAGCCAGCCCACCCTCATTTTGCCGCCATTCCGGAATGGAGTAATCTCCCTCCAGGGTCATGGGCGTATCGGAGATATCCACCACAGCCAGATAATCCCAGGTCTTCAGGTAGGCGCGACCACCTAGAATGTCAACCATCTGTGGGCTTTGTTGACTTGGGTCCGCCCGTGGCAGCCCCACCATTTCGGTAGAGGCAACACCGGTCGTGTCGATCCTATATAACCCGGAGCAGGGGTCTGCCGCATAAAGCATGTTACCGTCCAGCGCCAGCCCCGGCGCGCAGGAACGGTTTTCCCGCGAGCCTAAATCCTGGACAGGTGCATTCGGACCACCCATATCTGCCGTCGAGAACGAGATCACCACACCGTGGCCCATTTCTCCATTACCATTATCGCCACCCACATAGGCCGTCCCATTATGAATGACCAGGTCGTAACTCCAGTAGTCGAGCCAGTGAACACTGTCATAAGCCGGGGCTGCGGGGTCCGTCAGATCATAGCGAGCCACCATGCTGGGGCCGTTCTGTAAAACGTACAAAGAAGCGCCATCGATCACCGCCGCCTGCCCCTCGCCCATCATCATCACTTCCCGCACGTAAGCAGGGCTGGCAGGCAAACTAATATCAAACACCACCAGATGCCCATAATTGGTCACAACATAAGCGTAATTACCCGCCACCGCCATGTCCATGATCTCGCCCGGAATGGCCTGCGTCCGCCCGACCCGCAGGGGCGTGGTTGGATCGGTGGTCACATCGTAGACATCGATGCGATTGCCGTTGGAAGTATACAGATACCCGCCCACCAGCTCGCTGACATACGAATTTCCACCCATCTGAGTCAGGAACTCCATCGCCGGGGCCACCGGGGCGAACTTTTGCACGCGGAAGTTGTTCGAGTCGGCCACGTACACATTCCCCGCCGCATCGACCGCTACTCCCTGGGGATTCTGGAATTCAACTTCCCGCTCGCCCCCATCGCCCGTGCCGATCGAAGTGATGTAGGAGCCGTCTGCGGCATCAAAAATCTTGACCCGGTTGCTGTTATTGTCGGCTACAAACAACCGGCCTTGGCCGTCCAGCGCCAGGTTCTGGGGGTTGTTGAGCACATAATTGCTCCCACCCCACGTATTGGGCGTGCCGATGAAGTTCTCGCAAGTCCATTCGGTGGCAGCGGCGTTTTCGCGAGAGCACTTTTGGATGCGGCTGTAGTTTTGATCGGAGATGAAAATTTGATTGTCGCCGCTCGCCGCCAGTCCCACCGGATCGGCAAACTGGTCAGGGTCCTGGTTGTCAACAAACTGCGTGCCGATCGTCGAGACATACGACCACCCGGCATACGGGATGTAGCGGTACTCTTGCACCCGGTGATTATCCGGGTCAGAAACGAACATCCGCCCGCCCGGCGAGAAAGCCACCCCAGCCGGACCGTTGAAGCCTTGCAGGTTGTCTCCACCGTTATTAAAGCGGAAGGAACTCAGGTAAGCTCCATTTGCCGGGTTCAAAATTACCACCCGCCCATTACAACGGTCAGCCACATATAAGTTCCCGGTCGGATCAAAGGCCATGGTGCCCTGCGGCTGGCAAATCTGATTTGCCTCATCCCCCGTCCACACACCCGGAACACCCCAATCCCATCGAAGGGCTCCCGCCGGATCATAGCTGACGATACGCCGACCTTGCTGTTCGGCCACGTACAGGTTGTTTTGCGCGTCCACAATCACGCTGGTGGGGTTGTTCAAATACCCCGGTTCGGTCACGTAGGGAACCATGTCGACGCCGAAGGCGGTGGTAAAAGACGGTGTCGATGGCGACAGCCTGCCAATCACCTGACGGTAGCCGTCGGTGATGAAGAAATCGCCTGTATCGTGGTCCCACGCCAGATCCTGCGGGTCGTCGAACATCAGGCCGGCCGCCGGGTCCAAATCATTGTTGGTGACAATATTCGTACAATTGCCGTCATAGGTGCAGCGCCTTAAGCCGCTCTGCCCCCAATTCGAATTCACCATATCAATGACATACAAACCCTGCGGGTCGCTATCGAATGAATACGTCATGCCGCGCGGGTTACTGAAGGCCCCTTCGGCAAACGGCTGGCAATTCCAATTCCCGGGAACTGGCTCAGGCATTACGCATCGCATCAGCCCAAAATTGCCGGAAACATATACTTCTTCATAATAATCACCATTGAGATCCGCTACCTGGACATGATGCTTCCAATCCCCGCCAAGATCCAAAGCATCCACCAGGGTCAAAGTAGGATTGGCCCCCAAATTCGGAATCAACACAAGTACCCGGTTGTCGCCACAGGTTTGGGTCACATAGGCATATCCTGTTCGTGGGCCAAAGGAGATACTGTTGGCGCAGTCAAACCGATTATCTACCCATTCCAGGCCGGGGTTAACATTGAACTCATGAAAATCCGCTGCGATGCGATACCCCTCCACGGGGTCATCTTCCAGCAGCACCAGATGATGGTTATCTACCACCCAGGTATATCCCAGGTGACTGGTCACATCGTTCGGACCCCAAAAGGGATCATTGACTCCCGAAGCCTGCGGAAATTCCACCTGGTCCGAAAAATTAACATCCGCGAAGCTGCGCAGGCGTTTTCCGTTGCGTTCCAGCACAAGCAACTCACCGCTGGTCTCATTAATAGCAATACCACTCGGATTATTCAGGTGATCGCCCTGCCCCAAAGGGTAATCGTATGGCACCCCGGTTGTGCCGATGGTTTCCACGTAGCGCCAGTTATCGGCCAGGCTGCCCGTGGTCAGCGTCTCCGGGCTGGGCGAAG
>CAZMMI010000384.1:0-3919 GCA_964567255.1 uncultured Anaerolinea sp. | reverse complement strand
GCAACCCGTCCGGCGCGCGGAAGATTTATTTGCGACTGTGCAAAGTTTTACGAAATGAGCTGGGGGTAGAGCCGCAGGCAGAATTGCGGCAGTTGTATGAAAACCTGATGAACAGGCGTAAGTAATAGACCAGCGGCGCAATTGCGCCGCTGGTCTATTACTTGGGACTGCTCTTCTTGTTGTGCAAGTCTTTCCCCATTTTTGGCAGAGAATTGGCAAACCTGCTTGCTATAGTGGGTTATGCGTACTTACCAGTTGCTTGTTTTGCGTGTGATGGTTGACCCAGATTCGGACAGCGCCGAGCAAGAAGTTTGCGGCTCGATGCAGGTGGTGGATAAGGGCCTCCGGTATTCGTTTGCCAATTGGCAGGAACTGCGATCATTGCTGGAAGAAGAGATGAAGGCCTATCGGGAAAAACAGCAATTGGCAGAAGGGCGGATGTTCAAGTAGTTTCTTGTGTGCTTTCTGAGGGAAGGGAAATATGAAACTTGTGTTGTCATTCAATCGTTTTTGGTTGCGCGGGCTGCTGCTGGGCCTTGCTGTGGTCTTGTCGCTAGCGCCTGTTCGGGATGGGAACGCCCAGACATCCATTCTGACCGTGTGTAAGGCAGGCCCGCCAGCCTGTCAATACACAACATTGCAGGCGGCGATTGACGCGGCGTTGAACGGCGACGAAATCCATATCGCCGGCGGCGAGTATTCAGACATGACCACGGTTGAGGGCGTTACCCAGATCGCTTATGTCAGCAAACCACTGACCATTAAGGGCGGGTACAGCCAGGATTTCACTACCCGAGACACTACGCTATACCCGACGACGCTGGACGCGAACCGAGCCGGGCGGGTGATGGTGATTGACGGCATAGCGCCGGTGACGATTGATGGCCTGACCATTACCGAAGGTCGTGCCATATACCTGGCAGGATGGGGCTGCATGTTTGGAATGAGCCCGAACCCGGCGGGAGGTGGCGTTTTTATCCGCGATTCCAATGTCACCATCACCAATACCCGTTTCATCAATAACGCGGCGGGTTACTACACCAATGAACAGGGATGCGGCGGCGGGCTATTTTCAGAAGACTCGAATTTAAATGTCGCGTACAGCACTTTTGACAGCAACAAAGGCAGCACCAACCAGGGCCACTACTCAAACGGCGGCGGAATGCTGGTTACCGGCGGTACCGGCTTTTTCAGTCACAACACCTTCATCAACAACAATGGCAGCGACAGTTACGGCAACAGCTCTGGCGGCGCCATGGTTGTGTACAATGGTGTGTTCACTATCGAAAACAACCTGTTCCAGGGCAACATTGCTGTGGACGGCGGGGCGGTGTCCGCCAGCACATCTTCCGCGCCGGGAGTCATTATCCGCAATAATACCTTCACCGGCAACACCGGCGGTTATTTTGGCGGCGCCATCGTGATTGGCGGACTCACCACGGTGGAAGGCAACCTGTTCACCAACAACACCAACCCTTCCTGCGGTGGAGCATTGTGCGTTCGCCCGGGCACGCATTACATCAATAACAATGTGTTCATCGGCAATACCGGCGATTACAACGGTGGCGCCATCGGCATGACCAATTCCAGTTCCGCCGGCGACACGGTTTATCTATCGCACAACACCTTCTCCAACAACACCGGCAAAGAAGCGATTCACACCTGTTCATGGTGCACAGTGTACATGACCAACGCCATCATCGCGAACAGCACAGGCGGCATCAATCATACTGGTGGCTCGTACAATAAGTTCTACCTGACCAACACCCTTTTCTACAACAACACCACCGATCTGACCGGCTCATTTGTCAACACTAATCCGCTCAGCGGAGATCCCGCGTTTGACAGCGACGGGTACCATCTGACTGAAACCTCCGCCGCCATTGACAAAGGCGCGCGCACTGACCTGTCCGTGGATATCGACGGCGACGTCCGCGTACGCGGCACTGCACCGGATATCGGCGCAGACGAGAGCCCATACAGCGCGCCGGTGGGACTGGGAATTGCGATTGAGAAAATCGCCGCTGCGCCGCGTTGGATCAACCGGCCAGCCGTCCTGGGCGGCGGTTATTCAGAAATCAACTACTACATGCGCTTTATGTACGGCGAAGATGAAGGCACCAACCCTGACATCAGTGAATTGACGATTGAAGACGACCTGCCGAATGAGTTAACTGTAGACCAACAGATCTCATCCGACACGCTTTCGTATACTGACGCTGGCGGAAAACCAACCTGGCAGTCCACAGAACCGCTGTCGGTTGACGATTGGGTCTGGATGGAACTTCACACTTCCACCGACCAGGCCGGCGGGCTTTCAATGCACAATTCAGTCACCGCCACCTATCAATTTGGCGATGATGTTGATCGTCAGGTCACAGACTCTACGGATACCGTCTTGCCTGTCTTCCCGCCCCTGCTCACCTCGCCAGAAAGCGGTGAAACCTGTTACGATGATATCTTGTTTGAGGGCCAGGCCCAACCGGGCGCATTAATCCGCATCTACGCGAACAGCGCCCTTTTAACCACGGTCACCGCCGACGCCGATACCGGGGCATTCTCCAGGACCGCCGAACTGGCGGTCAGTGCCACCACGACCATCACCGCAACGGCGGAATTGAACAGTGTGGTCAGCGAAAGCTCCACCCCCATCCGATTGGACCCCACGAGCCAGTTCTGGTGCCCGCAGGCGTCCTATATTGAGGGCTTCCGCGCGGAAGGACGTGTGGTCGTTTCAAAATTCCGCGGGGCAGATGGAAGACTTTCTTCGACTACATTCACGATCAGCGGCCCGGCTGGTCACCACCGCTTCAACATCATGCCTTGCGACTGCCCGCCGGTTGAAGGGAGCATCCTGCCGCCTACTGAAATCTATATAGAAATCGACGGCACCAAATACACCGGCGCCCATGACATCCCTTCCGACCTTTGGAAGATCGATGTTGGCTCGGTGCTTGGCAGCGTGATGGAGGTTTATATTGTTGGTGTTTGCAACGGTGAACCCATCCGCTACCGGGGTGGAACTGCCACTTTGATAGACCCGGATGGATATATCTATGACATCGATAAGGGATTTGACGAGGATGATCCCCAGGCCAGCGCCATTGAGGACCTGACCATCACTGCCTATGCTTATATACACGATCTGGGCGGCTGGGTGCCCTGGCCGGCTCACCTTTACGGGCAAACGAACCCGCAAGTCACGAACGGTACCTTTGCAGACGGTGTGCTGACTCCGGGGTACTTTGCCTTTTTCACCCCCCCTGGTAAATATTATCTGGAAGTTACCGCTGGGAAGGGTTACCAGGGCTGGCGCAGCCCTGAAATTGAGGTGATCGCTGATCCGGTGCACATGAACATCCCGCTGACTCCCCAATCAACCGGTCTGGTTACCCAGGTCATCCTATCTCCCGAAGAACCCACCCCTGCTTTGGTCAGAATTAATAGTGGTGAGACGGTGGAATGGGTTTCTACCTTGGGAGCCGCGCCTACTCTTTCAGATCTGGTCGAACAGACTGAGAATCCTGTCATGCGGGTTTTGAGCAGCCTGGGTTTACCCGCAAGTCTGCCTGGTTTTGACAGCGGCATGGTGATCCCGAACCAGACCTACCGCCGCCGGTTTACACAGGCGGGGACTTATACCTTTACCGATGGGCAAGGCCATACAGGTACCATCATTGTGCAGGATTTCTTCCAGGTGTTCCTGCCCTTACTGATGAGATAATCTGGGGGAATGTCCAGGCGCAGGGGAGCGAGGGAAACCTCGCTCCCCTGTCGCGTTAATACATCAGGCGGATGATCACACTGCCGATGAGGGTGACGATGGCGCCGAGCGAGAGGGTGTTGAGAATGTAATCGCGCTCTTCGCTTTCGCCTGCCTTCAAGTAGAAGGGCACGACGAAGGGGGCGGGGAGGATGG
>CAZMMI010000383.1:1922-3922 GCA_964567255.1 uncultured Anaerolinea sp. | reverse complement strand
TTGACCGAGTCGAGGATGGCGCGGCGGGATTGGGGGTCGATGCCCACGGTGGGCTCATCCATGAACAACAGGCGGGGCTGGTGCAGCAGGCCTACGCCAATATTAACGCGCCGCTTCATGCCGCCCGAGTAGGTTTTGACGCGCTGGTTGGCTTTGTCGGTCAGGCCGATTTGCTCCAAAACTTCGTCGATGCGCTTGGAGAGGGTCTTGCCACTGAGGTTGTACATCTGCCCCCAGAAGGAGAGGTTTTCGCGGGCAGTCAGGTCATCGTAGAGGGCCAGGTCTTGGGGCACCACGCCGATGAGCTGTCGCACGGTCATAGGCTCGCTGAAGATCGAATGCCCGCCGATGGTGGCGCTGCCGCTGGTGGCGGTATAGAGCGTAGAAAGCACGGAGATGGTGGTGGTTTTTCCGGCCCCGTTGGGACCGAGCAAACTGAAGATTTCACCTTCTTTGATGTCAAAGCTGATGCCTTTGACAGCGGTGAAATCTCCATATTTTTTGACCAGGTTTTGAACTTCGAGAATGGGTGGCATATTTTCTCCGACTGAATGGATCGGGTTTCGTCCATCGGGATGGTGTGGGCGCAGCGATTTGAACTTACTCCATTTCTACGAGTAAATCCAGATTCTGCAACAATCACTATTTTATATACGGATAATTGGGTAGTTCGTTGCACGCAGATTGTGCAGCCGATCATACCACTTAATCAGTTTTAGATTGCGTAGCGCGGTGGAACAAGAGGGTGATTTGCCCTGCCAGGAACAATGCCAGCAGGAGCAGCAGGACAAAGAAGATCTGGATGCGGGCAGAGCCGGATTGAAAGATGGGCGAGTCGGGGTGCAGGATGTTTTCGATGCCGCCTAACACCCACCAGAGGGCCACGCCAAAGACCAGGTTGACTGCCGATGCGATGAAGGGCTGGTTGAACAGCCACAGCGCCGCCTGAATGAGCAGCGCCGCCACCCCAAAGGCCAGCGGTATGCGCCAGCGGGGCTCGTCCCAAAAGATGCCGCCCCAGTTGACCTGCTGGACAACCAGCGACATGGGCAGGTAGGTGAGCCAGATGACCAGTCCGGCGCGGCCCAGGGCCAGGGACCAGCCTGCCCATTTGGATGAGTGGGCTACGAGGGCTGCCAGGCCGGCCAGCGCGGCGCAAGCAAAGGCAATTTTCCCGGCCCACACCCACGCGCCGTGCAGGTAGACCAGGCGGATGCGCTCGCCGAGAGTCTTTTCCAGGGGGGCGAAGGCCGTCACCAAAGCGACGGCGACCAAGGTGCATGCGAAAATGAGCCAGGCCTTCCAGCGCATGGGTCAACTCCTTGAGATGGCTTTATTCGGCCAGACTGCGCGGGTATTCGGGCAGGTTGTTGAAGTAGACGTTCAACGTGTCGTACTCGTCCACGTGTCCGAGACGCTTGAGCCAGTCCAGGTCGCTTTCCTGGGCGCGGTGGCTCACATCGCTTTCTGTGGCTTCAAAGAACTCCCCTTTGCGAATATCCAAAAACACCCCGGCGCTGTAATCGATGGCGGCGATCCCGCTGTGCATCATCACCACAAAAGAGCGGGGGATGGGTACTCCTCGCATAGGTTGCAGGTATCCGGAGCTAGTTGGCGAGGACCGCGGCGAAGGTGGTGGTGCGGAGCTTTTCGATCAACTCGGCCTGGGTTTTGCACCAGATGGGATGCAGGGGGCAGTTGTCGCCAAAGATGCAGGTTCCGGAAATGGCGGTGCATTCGTTGAGCGCGATGGGGCCATCAATGGCTTCGACAACTTCAAGAATAGAAATTTCCTCAGGGGTACGGGCCATCGAAACGCCGCCGCGCGCGCCGCGCGAGGTGTGGATTAATCCGGCGATGGAAAGTTGGGAGATGATCTTGGCTAAGAAGGAGGGAGGGATGTGCTGTTGCTCAGCGATATGGCTGGTGGCAGCTCGTTGTCCGGGTTCTAAGCGCGCCAAATAAATCATTGCGCGAAGCGCATAGTCGGCCTGACGGGT
>CAZMMI010000383.1:0-1822 GCA_964567255.1 uncultured Anaerolinea sp. | reverse complement strand
CATGAGCGAATTTCGATTTCATCTCCCGATTGAGGTCCGCTACGGCGACCTGGACCCGCAGTGGCATGTCAATAATGCCCGTTACCTGACCTTCCTGGAGCAAGGGCGCATGGAGTATCTGCGCGCGCTGGGGCTGTGGGATGGCGAGGATTTCTTCAACTTGGGTTTGATCGTCGCGGATGTGCACATTGCCTACCTGGCGCCGATGTTCCTGGGGCAAAAGGTGCGCCTGGACATGCGCGTGTCTAAATTGGGGCGCAAGAGCCTGGTGTTCGAGTACCGCCTGGTGGATGACGGTAACGAGAAACCGCTGGCAAAGGCCGAGTCGGTGATGGTGGCATTCGATTACCGCGCCCATGCCAGCATCCCGTTGTCGGAGGACTGGCGGAAGAAGATATGCGACTTTGAAGGGCCGGAACTGCTGCAGGAGGGAAACCGATGAATATTCCTGTGATCGACAATACTTTCCTGGTTGATTTTCTGAGCGGGTTGCTGAACACGCCCAGCCCGACGGGGTTTACCGAGCGAGCTGTGGAGTTCACGGCTCAGGCTTTGAGTGTGTGCCCAGAGGTTCGGTACCAACGTACCCGCAAAGGAGCCTTGCTTTTGACCTTTCCGGGGCAAAAGAGTGACGCGCCCCGCGGCCTGACTGCTCATATCGACACGCTGGGCGCGATGGTCAAAGAGGTGAAATCGAACGGGCGTCTCAAGCTGACCAAGATCGGTGGATATGCCTGGAACACGGTGGAGGGCGAGGGCGTCAAGGTTTTCACCCGCAAGAACGGCGTGGTGCGCGGCTCGCTGCTGCTGGCGAAATCCTCCAGCCACGTGCATGGCGGGGTGGTGAGCGAGGCCAAGCGCGACGACGAGGCGATGGAAGTGCGTCTGGACGTGGTGACTTCCTCGGCGGACGAGACTCGGGCGCTGGGCATTGGGGTGGGCGACTTTGTGGCCTTCGACCCGCGCGTGGAGATTGTGAATGGATTTGTGCGCTCGCGACACCTGGATGACAAGGCCTGCGTGGCGTGCATCCTGGCGGCGTTCAAGGCTTTGCACGACGCGGGACTGCAACCCGCGCAAACAGCCTATGCCTTGATTAGCAATTATGAAGAAGTAGGTCACGGCGCATCGGCGGGCTTCCCGGCGGACCTGACCGAGCTGTTAACGGTGGATATGGCTGCCATCGGTGATGGGCAGACATCGGACGAGTTCCACGCCACGTTGTGTGTGAAAGATTCGGGCGGGCCGTACCATCACGGCATGAGTCAACGCCTGCGCGATTTGGCTGAAGAGAATAACATAGCGCACAAGGTGGATATCTACCCGTTTTACGGCTCGGACGGTGAAGCGTATTGGCGGGCGGGCGGCGACGTGCCGGTGGCGCTGATCGGCCCGGGAGTGGACGCTTCGCACAGTTATGAACGTACGCACCTGGATGCGTTGGTGGCGACGACGCAGTGGGTGCTGGCTTATTTGTTGAACACCCCCCTTTAGTTCCCCCCATTTTCACCTACTGGTAGGTTGTAGATGGCGATAACGGGGGTGAAAATAGGGGGATCGGGAGCGGATTCGGTTATCTTGCGCGGGCGTTCAAATATGATATAATGCGGAGCGTTGAGGGAGCACAGGGACCTGGAGGGATGGCCGAGCGGCCTAAGGCGCCTGTCTTGAAAACAGGTGTAGGGCAACCTACCGTGGGTTCGAATCCCACTCCCTCCGCTGGAAGTGAATATGGGGAGGTGCCAGAGTGGCCGATTGGGCTCGCCTGCTAAGTGAGTGCTGGGGTTAACTCAGCCGCGGGTTCGAATCCCGCCCTCCCCGC
>CAZMMI010000382.1:0-3952 GCA_964567255.1 uncultured Anaerolinea sp. | reverse complement strand
CCATCTTCTTGTCTACGATTTCCTCCGGCTTGGATCGCATGACCTTGAAGGTCTCGAACAACTCCTCCCGGTACGCAGGATCCTTTTCATCGCCCGGAACCGGACGCCCTCATACGGTGTTACCATACCTCTGTTGTTGCTATATATTGAACATTATAAACCATTTATACCTGCGGCCCCCTGTCTTCCGCCTTCATTTCGCCGCCCCCAAAGACGTCCTCTGACTGATCCGCCGGGTCGTCGTAGCCCTCCCCAGCGGGTACACGTTAGTCCCGATTCCGTGCATCCACTCATGCTCCAATTAAGTTGCGCCCATTGAAGAGAAAGGCCGGATTTTCCATCGATGCGCAGATTTTCGCCCAGTCGAGCCTCTTGCAACTGATCTCACCCGGTCATGACCGCCACCGCGTGCACCATGCAGGCCGCCTCGTAGGGCTCCTCGACATAATCTAGCCCATGATCCGCTTTTAGCAATAACCGCTGAATATTGTGGCGAACCATCCCTAAATATGCTACATGTTGTGCGTTGGCACACAGTTTCGTAATGGATCAGTTGCTGATAGCGCCGTCGCAGAAAGAGACAATGGATGTATCTTTATATGGCGTCCTTCGGTGTTGATTCGGCGCTTTTTCTTGCTGAGCCGTGCACCTTGTGCAACAATACACAGGCGCAATGAAGTGCGCGATTGTGGTTAAGGTTAGGCAGTCTAGGTTTATCATTACAAAAACCGAGATCATTCTGGGCCCAGTTAGTTAGGGCAAAAGAACCTATCTTTTCTCGGAACAACTTGCTTTGACAAAGTTGCCGCTTCCATTATTGCTACTGGCAATTAGATGAACACACAGAGATTTCAAAAGAGTGTTCGGATACCAAGTCGTGGCTATTCTCTTTCTGGCCTGCTTGGAAAGCCAACTCGAGTAAACTCGAAGCGAACTGCGCGAGCCGTAATTTTCGTGCATGGATTTTGCGGTAATAAAACAGAGAACGGACTCTTCACCGAGGCAGCAAGGGAACTCGTTGCCCGCGGATTTTGGACGCTTTCCTATGATTGGCGTGGCTTGGGGGAAAGCGAAGGAAGTTTTGTTGAGACTACGCTAAATGACCACGTGGAAGATCTAAAAAATGTGGTCAGCTGGGTTGAGACAACCACAAACTCTAATCCCAAAAATATTGTTGCACTAGGCTTTAGTCTGGGAGCTACAATTATCGGGATAGCATCAAGTCAGATGCAGATTGGCCGAATGGTTTTTTGGAGTCCTGCTTTTCGGCCTGCCGTTGATATGTGGCCTAGGTACAATTCGCCAAAACAAATAGAAGAATTGCAGTTGCACGGCTATATCACAAAACCAGAGAGCAGTGTCAAAATAGGTTGGGGAATGATTAAGTCTCTTTGCGAGACTGATCTCGGATCTTCAATCCGGGATTTTGGGATTCCGATGCTTATTTGTCATGGAAGCGCGGATACTCGAATACCAATTAAGACTACTCGCGATATATGGGCTTCAGTACGCAAGCCAAGTTTGCTGGAATTTAAGGGAGCCTCTCATTCATTTCGCCCTGAAGATTCATATTGGGTCAGTCTGATCTCTGAAACAATAGATTGGCTGCAACGTCCAAATTCTAGAATTGATTCAGTCCACAGAGTTCTTTCTCCAAACGCACAACGAGATCTTCCACGTGGAATTTCTTTTGATGCGAATTCGGCTGCCGAGGGCATTCACGCTCCTGGAATATAGAAGCTAATTGAAAAGCTTCTCGCCTATCCTCATAAATTTTCTTTTTCAGGTTGCCTCTGATCCGCATGCCCCACTTGGGTACTGCCACGCCCATAAGGTCTCGTAAATCCACTACGGCCGCAGCTGATTTGGACATCATTGAAAGGCTATGGACGTATGACGTAAGCCTTGATGCTGCTACTGCTTGGTATGGTACGTAAACATTCTTCCTGCAAATAGTTGCGGCGTCGAAAACCGTGTGGAGAACACAGCAATCACTAGCAACGCCAACAACAACTATCGCTGAACAATTGCTCAAATGATTGGTCAGTCCCGTTCCGGTGAATCCGCTAAATCCTGTTTTTCTTCTTCCAATAACCCAAATTCAAGCGGTTCAATCTGAATTACGGATGTCGGGTAGACTTTCGGCGCCATCGGTTCCTACCATGCAATAGGAAGGCTTCCGCAAATTTTGGAGATGCAACGGAATGCTTGTCGCTGCATCATGAATTGTCTCTACGTGAATTATTGTCCAATTGCAGCCCCTGGAATGCTCCAGTAATTTTCTGACGCCTGGAAGGCAAACCGCCTTTGCCATCGCACCAATGGAACGGGGATCGAAAAAATCCTTTTGTAAATCAATTACTATGAGCGCTGTCTGTGACAATAGTTTTCCGTTTTTCACATTTGTCATGGTTAATAAATTATACTATTCCGCCATGGGGTTGACTTCTAAAAACAAAAAAGGGACTACCTGCAGCGAGGGAGTTGATGTCGCTTTTTTCACTGAAAGTCCTCAGGGAGGGCTCGGCCATTCCGGAAGCGCTCCATTTTCCATTTGCGTAATTTCCCCCCCTCCTCCAAAAAAGACACAAGAGTGTCCGCGCCTGAAGAAGTATGGAATAGGTCGAATCCGATTGGATTATCGAAAAATGCTTCGCTAAGCCGATTGAACACCTTTTTTATACTTTCCATTGCTTCTGCAATTTGATGGCGGCTCACAGCGGGAAGGACATTGGCCTGTTCTTCCGAATTGATAGCAAGATAGTAGTTGCTATGTGCAATCTGTTTGTTGCGCCATTCGCGGGCAAATACGCATTTTCCGAGGGCATCCTCCAACAATTTATGCAACTCATCTCGCAGCTTCTTGTCTTTCACCATATCGGGAAGTAGGCGGATCGATAACTTCTTGGATGAGGATTTGCCTGGATGATCTGTAAGCCGGGAAATGTGCAGCAGAATATCTTCCCTTAGGACTACTTCAATAGTATAGAAAAAGAAGGAGGCTGTTTTGTTAAGGAGGGTAATCTGTTCTGGAGGTGCGGCGAACAGTTTTCTGTATTCAAGCCACTTTGCATAAAGCCATACAATCTCATTGTAGAGTTCGAAGTACACCGGCCCTAATTCCGGACCAAAGGTCTGGATGTGTTTCTGCTTTAGATCTGCGCTGCCGGTGATCGCTGCCATGTCTTGTGATGCCTACACTAAGAGCGCAACCCATGTTTAGATAATAAAAGAACAAATATTGTATTGGTTTGAGTGGCTAAAATAAACGAGATTTGCTACCTCGATGAAAAAATACCTAAGCGCCGAACTCCCCGGGGGGGAGACACGCTAAACTCGATTGCGTTCATCCGACCATAGTGCAACGGCTTACGGCTTTCCAAGTGCTGTATTGGGCAATCATTAATTCATGCGAGTTCGATGATCAGGTGGTCGATGCTCGCGTCGAGGAAACGGCCGCCGACCTGGCTGTCCATCCCGATGGCCGACCTCGCGGCCGCCAGCGCCGCCGCTCTCCCCGCAGCAGGCCGTAAACGCTGTTGATGGAACATATGCACCAGGCCAGGAAGCCGGCGCGCCCCCCTACTGCACCATCCTCCTCAGCACCGACCTCAGCATCATCGGCCCGTCGATCACCCCCCAGCCTTCCCGGCCGAGCTCCTCCATGGCGCTGTCGTAGCCCGGATAGATCCGCTCCGGCTCTTCGTCCACCGTTTCGTTGATGAAGATCCACTCGCCCTGGTAGTGCGCCAGGATTGCGGTCTGTCCCCGGTGCGCTTCACCCGGAAGGATCGGCTCGCTCCTCATCTATGCCCACCCACAAAAAAGCGGGCCGGTGGGGCGGCCCGCTGATCGTTAGCTCGTTATCGGTAACCCCTGATCTGGGCGCATCTTAGCAGTTTTCCCGAAACCATCGACAGGTCCCCGCGATCCCTTCCTCGAGCCCGATCCC
>CAZMMI010000381.1:0-3961 GCA_964567255.1 uncultured Anaerolinea sp. | reverse complement strand
CCAAAGCCCAACCCGCGCAGCAAGCGCCCCAGGTAGTTTTCGGCGTTTTGCCGCGCCAGATCCAAAATCCCGTCGTCCACAGCCGCCTTGAGGATTTCATTTTCGGCCGCCTCGCGCGCCGTCTTCTCCAGGTTCACGTCTCCCTTGGTCAACAGGCCCGTCTCGCGGTCGTACACATACGATTTCTCGTTATCTAATGCCGCAATGAACACTTCCGGTTCCGGTAAGCGCACGTACACGATCGTGCCTTCAATCCACAGGTCCTCCGGCATCATCTTTTCCAGGTCGATGCCCCCAATGACCACCCCGTGCCCCACAAACAGCAGCTTATCACCGAACAAAAAGCCCAATTCATTCTGTCCAATCTCAGCGGTGATCACCTTCTCCACGCTGTACTGGATGGTCTCCAGCCGGGCCAGCGAGCGCACCTCCTGGATGATCGTCACTGGGTCCGGGATGACCGTCGGCGTGGGATTCATGAATTCCGCCACCTTGGTCTGCACGGTCTGGTTGGCCTGTTCAAACGGCTGCACGGCAGCTTTCACCGTGTTTTCCATCATCATTTTCACCACAAAGATCATGCCAATGCCGATGATCGCCAACAGCACCAGCGAGCCAATCAACAACGCGCCTTTCCTTCGATCCATGATTGCTACTCCTTTCCTTACTTATTGATTATAATCCATTCCATTGAAACACTCTTTTGACCCCAGCGAACCTTTTCCGGCAGCCACGCGCAGCCGAAGGCAGCTTTTCATCCGGGCTTTTGTAGCTTTGCTCGTGTGCATGGCCCTCCTCAGCGGCTGCCTGGGCGAAGACCCCGAAGTCGGCCCCGAACCGGCCTACACGCCCACGCCCACCCCCACGCTCACCCCCACGGTCACCCCTCATCCCCTGGGCAGCCCGGGAAACCCCCTCATCCTGGCAGTGGTCACCGGCACAGCTCCCGATTCCTTCGTGCCCAGTCAGGACCTGGCCGCCCAACTCACCAGCCTCACCGGTCTGACCGTCACCGCCCGCGAATTTGCCACCTACGAGGACGTCCTCCTCAACCTGTCCAACGGCGATGCCCACATCACCTGGATGCCGCCGCTTACCTATCTCCTGGCTGCCCGGCGCGGCATCGCCGAAGCCGCCCTGCTCACCAATCACTTCGGCGTCTATCTGTATGGGACCCAGATCATGGCCCACACGGCCTCAGGGTTCACCCCCTACTACGACCCGATCAGCGGCAACAACACCGCCGAGCCTGCCGTGGCCCTGGCCCAACTGGCCGGCAAGCGCCCCTGTTATGTCGACCCCGGCTCTACCGCCGGATATGTAGTCCCCGCCGGACTGCTGGCTGCTGCCCAGGTGCCCGTCCTCGAGCCCGCCTTCGTCCAGAGCCACCCCGCCGTGGTTCGGGCACTGTATATCCAGGGTGTGTGCGACTTCGGCGCCACCTTCTCCATCTCCGGCGACCCGCGCACCTCGGATAGCGTCCTTCGCGATCTGCTGGACGCCCAAAACCGCGTTATCATCCTCTACCAGAGTGACGCGGTCATCCCCAACCTCAACCTCTCCTACCTCTCCGGCATGCCCGAAGAGATGCGCTACAGCTTGAACACGGCGTTTCTCGACCTTGCCGGAACCCCTGCAGGCCGCGACTTGCTCACTGCGTCGGCAGGCGAGTACCAGGTGGAAGCCCTGCGCGCCATCGACGACACCACCTACGATCCGCTGCGCCAACTGGTTGAGGCCATCGATCTAAACCTGGCCCAACTCATCGGCAGATGACCCGTTAGCCCGGGCGCATCCCAAACTTTGCCTATGCTTAAAAAAATCTTCAAAATGATCTGGAATCTGTTCTGGTACGTTACCATCGCCGCACTCTTGATCTTCGGCATCCCCCGCCTGGTCACCTGGCTCTATGCCGCTCCGCGCACCTATGCGCTGGATGATGCGCCCTCGGCGCCCGCCGCTGTGGTCTTTGGCGCGGGCCTCTACCGCGACGGCTCCCCCACCCCCGTCCTGCGCGACCGGGTGGCGACCGCCGCCCAATTGTACTTCGCCGGGAAGGTTGAAAAAATCCTCATGAGCGGCGACAACCGCTTCGTTGATTACAACGAGCCCGCCGCCATGTTCAACTACGCTGTTGAGCTGGGCGTGCCCGCCGAGGATATTGTCCTCGATTACGCCGGTCGCCGCACCTACGATACTTGCTACCGGGCCGGGGCCATCTTCGGCCTGGATAACGTCATCCTCGTCACCCAAAAGTTCCACCTGCCTCGGGCCGTCTTCCTGTGCAACCAGATGGGCATCCGGGCCGTGGGCGTCGATGCGGACCGCCGCGTCTATTGGCGCAGTTCCCGCGTCATCTGGAACATCCGTGAAACCCCCGCCACGCTGGTCGCTATGGTGGAAGCCTGGGTGACCAAACCGCTGCCGGTGCTGGGCAACTTCGAGCCCATTTTCCCATCCGACGATACCGTCCGCTCCGAATAAGGTTCAATGAGAATCAGCGTGGAGAAATTCGCATTATGGGGTGTGAGGGCGGCTTCGCCGCTCTCACACCCCATAATGCCACACCTACCACGGCAGCTCCCAAAGAGCCCCGAATAATTCAGAGCGGTGGCATTAATCTTGCATCTTACCCCAATGGAGGATCGATGGATCGCAACCAGGCTTTAGCAATCGTTCAAGAATACATCCAGGCTCCCGGGCTGATCAACCACATGCTGTGCGTGGAAGCCGCCATGCGTTTTTATGCTGAAAAACTCGGCCAGGATGTCGAGTTGTGGGGCATCACCGGGCTGCTGCACGACTTTGATTGGGAAATTCACCCCACGCTCGAAGGGCACCCCCTCGCAGGCGCGCCCATTTTACGCCAGCGCGGCGTTTCCGAGGAAATCATCCGTGCCATCCTTTCCCACGGGCAATGCGGCGTGGAGCGCGTCTCGCTCATGGAAAAGGCCCTCATGGCCTGTGATGAAATCACCGGCTTGATCACTGCCGTAGCCTTGGTTCGCCCTTCGCGCTCGCTGTACGATCTGACTGCTTCCTCCGTCAAAAAGAAATGGAAGGACAAAGCCTTTGCCGCCGGCACCAATCGCGAAGAAATGGCCGAAGCGGCAGCCGATTTTGGGGTGGAACTGTGGGAGCACGTCGATAACGTGATCCTCGCCATGCGCCGCATCGCCCCCCAACTCGGCCTCGAGGGCAACATACCCCCGGCATGAACCTCAACGGACGTGGCTTCTACATCTGGAAAATCCAAAACTGCGAGGGCGGCGACCCTGAACGCATTGCCGAAACCGCCTTGCAGGCCCGCCTCAGTCACGTTCTGATCAAAGTCGCCGATTGGTACCAACCCTATAACGTTACCCCTTCCGGTGTCGATCTGGTCCCTCCATTGGTGAAATCGCTGCGCTCGCGGGGCATCCAGGCCTGGGGCTGGCAGTATATCTACGGCTCCGAACCAGCCCGCGAGGCCCAAATGGCCTCCCGCCGCATCCAGGCCCTGGATCTGGACGGCTTTGTCATCGACGCGGAAATCGAGTATGAGCAGCCCCGGCGCGCCGAAGCCGCCAGGCGCTACTGTGGCGATTTGCGTGCCGCCATCCCTTCGCTGCCCATTGCGCTCAGCACCTTCCGCTTCCCCACCCTCCACATGGCCCTGCCCTGGAAAGTGTTCCTCGAGCACGTCGACTTCTCCATGCCACAGGTCTACTGGGAAAAATCCCACAACCCCGGCGACCAGCTCAAGCGCACCGTGCGCGAGTACCGCAACCTGACCCCCGTCCGGCCCATCTTCCCAACCGGCGCGGCCTATAAATGGGGCGGCTGGAAGCCCACCACCGCCGACCTGACCGAATACCTGCGTACGGTCGAAGAGATTGGCCTGCCCGGAACCAACTTTTGGGTCTGGGAGCAGTGCCGCCGCGATTTGCCCGAGTTCTGGGAGATCATTGCGCAGCCCGGT
>CAZMMI010000380.1:0-3972 GCA_964567255.1 uncultured Anaerolinea sp. | reverse complement strand
GTGGGCGCGGAGGGGCTCGAACCCACGAACCTCACGGATGTGAACCGTGCGCTCTAACCAACTGAGCTACGCGCCCGTAGCAACCTGGATTATAGCAGAACTACCCCCGCTTGACAAGATTCGGATTCTTGCCGGAGAATCCTTCTGCCATTTCTTTTCTTCTTCATTCGCGAAGCCCTGGCCTTGCCAGGGCAAATTCGCGTTTATTCGCGGACAACTCTCTTTATCCGAAGCGCCCTTCCACGTAATCCTGCGTGCGCTTATCTTTCGGCATCACGAACAACTGCTTGCCCGGCGCGTACTCGACCAGTTCGCCCTGCAGGAAGAAAGCCGCGTGGTCTGCGATGCGCGCGGCCTGCTGTACATTGTGCGGCACCCACACGATGGTGTACTGTTCTTTCAACTCATGCATCAAGCCTTCGATGCGCGCCGTCGAGACCGGGTCCAGGGCCGAGGTGGGCTCGTCCAGCATGATCACTTCCGGCTCCAGGGCCAGCACGCGCGCCAGGCATAGGCGCTGCTGCTGCCCGCCCGAAATGGCCGAGGCGGGGTCGTGCAAACGGTCATAGACCTCGTCCCACAGCACCGCCAGCTTCAATGATTTTTCCACGGCCTCGTCCAGGCGGGCCTTCTTGCGCTCGCCCATCTGCCGCAGCCCGTAGACCACGTTCTCGTAGATGGTCAAGGGCAGCGGCACCGGGCGCGAGAACACCATGCCGATCTTGCGGCGCAGCTCGATCACGTCGGTCTTGGGGTCCAGGATGTTCTGCCCGTTGAAGCGGATCTCACCCGAAACCGCCACCACGTCGGTCAGGTCGTTGAGCCGGTTGAGCGCGCGCAGCAGGGTCGATTTGCCCCCGCCCGCCGGGCCAAACATCACGAACACCTGGTTGGCCGGAATGGTCAGGTTGATATCCCGCAGGCTCTCGTTGCCGTCCGAGTAGCGAATGTTGAAGTGGTCGATGACGATTTTATCCATAGTTCACCACTGCCTGCGCGCCCGCGCCCGCTGGCGGATGTAGGTGGCGATCAGGTTCATGCCCAGCACGAACACCAGCAGCACCAGCACCGTGCCGTACTGGATCTGGATGGGCATGCCCGGCACCGAGGTGGAAATGACAAAGATATGGTAAGGCAGGGCCATGGTCGCGTCCATCATGGACTGCGGCAGGCGCGGCAGAAAGAAGGCCGCCCCGGTGAACAGGATGGGGGCCGTTTCACCGGCGGCCCGCTCCAGGCCCAGGATGACTCCGGTGAGGATGCCGGGCATGGCTTGCGGCAGGACGATGCGCCAGGTGGTCTGCCAGCGCGAGGCCCCCAGCGAAATGCTCACCACGCGGAAGGACTGCGGTACCGAGCGCATGGCCTCTTCGGCGGTGCTGATGATGACCGGCAGGGTCATGATCGATAGGGTTAGCGAAGCCGCCAGGATGCTAGTGCCAAACTTCATGAACAGCACGAACAGTCCCAGCCCGAACAGCCCGTACACCACCGAGGGGATGCCCGAGAGGTTGATGATGGCGATGCGGATCAGGCGGGTGAGGGTGTTGTCGGGGGCGTATTCGGCGATATAGATTGCCGCCGCCACGCCCAGGGGCACCGAGAAAACCGCCGTGCCCAGCGTGAGGGCCAGGGTGCCAATGATGGCGGGCATGATCCCGCCCTCGCGCATTCCGCTGCGCGGCATGGCGGTGAGGAACTCCCAACTGATGGCCGGGGCGCCCTGCACCAGGATGTAGATGACGATGGCAACGATGGGCAGCGCCGTCAGCAGGCTGATCAGGCGCAGCAGGTTGAAGCCGATCTTCTCTTGCATTGCGCCGCGGCCGGGGCCGCTGATGGATTTCGTGGTTTGTTCCATGCGCCCCTCCTTAAGAAAGCACCCGCTCAGCACGCTTTTTGGAGCGCAAGCTGACCGATGAAGCCAGAATGTTGATGACCAGCGACAACACGAACAGGAAGATGCCGATGAAGAACAGCACGTGATAGTGCGGGCTGCCGTTGGCAACTTCACCCATTTCAGAGGCGATGGTGGCCGTCATGGTGCGCACCGGCAGGAAGAAGGCATCCAGCCCGTGCGGCAGCACCGCCGCGTTGCCCGTCACCATCATCACCGCCATGGTCTCGCCAATGGCTCGCCCCACCCCCAGCATCACCGCGGTGAGCACGCCCGAGCGCGCCGCCGGAAGCGTGACGCCCCAAATGGTTTGCCATTGGGTGGCGCCCACCGCCAGGGCCGCTTGCCGGTAAGAAGGCGGCACCGTGTTGAGGGCGTCTTCGGTGATCGAAACGATGGTGGGGGTGGCGATCATGGCCAGCAGCACCGCCCCCGAGAAGGCCGTCAACCCGGTGGGCAAATCCAGGGCGCGGCGCAAGAAGGGCACCGCCACCTGAATGCCCAGGAAGCCCAACACCACCGAAGGCAGCCCCGCCAGGACTTCAATCAGCGGTTTGAGGATGGCCTTGATGGTGGGATGGGCGATTTCGGAGATATAAACGCTGGTGCCCACGCCTAGCGGGATAGCCAACAGGATGGCGCCGATGGTTACAACCAGCGAGCCGAACAGCAGCGGCCAGATGCTGTAGTAACCCTCGATGGGGTACCAGCGCTCGCCGAACAGGCTGGCGGCGGGCACATCGCCCAGGGCGGGCAGGCCCTCGCGCATGAGAAAGATAAAGATGAGGGTCACAAATAAAATACTGGAGTAACCTGAAACTTTGATGATCAGGTTGATGATCCACTCGTTGCGGGTCACATTGCGCACTTTTGACATCTCTCACCGTACCGGTACAAAACCCAATTCTTTGACAATGGCCTGGGCCTCTTCGGAATAAATCCACTCAAGATAAGTCTCCACGGCATCACTCACCGTGGCGGGAGTATACATATACAGATCGCGGGAGATGGGATACTCACCGGTGTTCACCGTTTCTATCGAAGGCAGGATGGCGGGATCGTCAATCCTTTTAGACACCCCCAGCACTTTGACTTCCGGAATCACGTAAGCCAACCCGTCATAGCCGATGGCATTGGGGTTATCGCGCACCTCAGAGATGATGCCCTCCGAAGAAGGCAGCAACAGCGTGTCGGCGGAGAAAATAGACTTGTCTTCGCTGCTGCCCAGGCGGATGACGGATTCGAGGAAATAGACATGCGTGCCGGAGTTGGTCTCGCGCGAAATGCGCACAATGGGCCGGTCCTCCCCACCCACCTCGGACCAGTTATTGATCTCTCCGCGGAAAATGCCGGAGATTTCCAGCAGGGATAATTCGTTTACCGGGTTGTCGGGGTGAACGATGACCGCGATGGCGTCGCGGGCGATGATGTGTTCCACCGCCTCAACGCCGTTGGCAGCGGCCTCTTCACGCTCTTCATCTTTGATGGCGCGCGAAGCATTGGCAATATCCACCGTCCCCTCGATGAGAGCGGCAATGCCGGTACCCGAGCCACCTCCGGTGACCGAGATGCGCACCTCAGGGTGAACCTCCTGGTATTTTTCCGCCCAGGCCAGGGCCAGGTTGACCACCGTATCGGAGCCCTTGTTTTGGATGTACGTGTTGGCCCCAGAACTCGCCCCGCCGGACGAATCCCCCCCATTCGGTGCGGCGCATCCACTCAGCACCGCCAGCAGGATCAGGGTCAATAGGATTTTTCGCATTTGTTTAAATTATAGCTTGCTTTAATGGCTGGTTAACGAGCTTAATCTATTGTTAACACGAATCGCAGATTGAAAGAATCGCTGTAGGGGGCAATACATGAAGCCCTCTACAATCATGGTAGCGGCGGGTCTTTCATGCGGGCTGACGGGTGGGACATCCAGGCGTTTGGCGGGCTAGGCACGCCCCTCCATCATTAAAGACCCGCCGGCCGGAGAGGACGGGCGGGTCTGGAGGGCAGATAGGCGTACCTTGCCGGCAATGGACTGATGCGACGCGCCGGATTTTCCCGCGTTAAAGACCCGCCCCTACCGC
>CAZMMI010000379.1:0-3978 GCA_964567255.1 uncultured Anaerolinea sp. | reverse complement strand
AAATGACATCATGCAACTCCTTGTCAACCAGGATCGAAACGGTCATGGCTTATTTCGTAACTGCTCAGAGGTGAGGAAAGTTCCTCTTCCACCTCTGGCTGAGTAGTTACCTTATTTCTTGCCATGTTTTCGTCATTGTAATGGTTGCGAACGAGTCAGTCAAGATAATTTTCATCTTTATTATAAACATATTGCCAATGTTCAGAGGCTAGAGAAAGTTCGATTGTCCAATAAAAATCCCCGCAGGGGAAAATCCTGCGGGGATTGGGTACATGGGTGGGTTAGTCGATTGTACCAGGAGTCGGGTTATTCGCCCTTGGCCAGTTTCCAGGCATCATACTGCTTCTGAACCTCGGCCATGACCTTTTCCATGCCGGCGGCTTTCAAAGCATCAACATACTTCGGAATCTCGACCTCGGGGTCAACCGAGCCCGCAAACAGAGACCGATTCATACCGTCCACAACAGCCTGAATGGCGGTCAGTTCAGCGGCCACAGGCTCTGTGCGGAAGCGGAAGCCCAACGTGGGATGAGCAACCGAATCGTTCGAATATTCGATCAGCATGCGATTCTTGTCGGGATCTTCTTTGTTGGAAACAGACTGAATCTGGGTGTCGCCCAACGTCCAGGCGCCACCGTGCGCGCCGTACCACGCGCTGTTGATAATATTGACGCGACCATCCGTCTCAACTTCCCAGTGGGTGCCTTCCACGCCGTACAGCATCATGTTGATCAGCTTGGAATCGACATGCATCAGGTTGATGAACTTCATCGCCTGCACGGGATATTCCGACATGGCGGGAATCGCCAGCATCGAGCCACCCGCGTGGTGGGTCACGTTGATCTTGGCCTGTCCGTAGATCTCTTTGACCTGCAGGTCGGCGTTGCCCGAAGCATTGACCATTTCCTGCGCTTTGATATTGTTGCCTTTCAGCGGCTGAGTGCGGGCCAGGAACTTGCCGGCATTGAAATCCTGAGCCGGATCCCAGGTCGACAAACCAGCATCCGGATGGATATAACCCTTCTGGGCCCAGCTGTACATCAACTTGGCGAAATCCATGTTGATGTCGGTTTCCCAAACGCTGTAGATAGTCTCATCGTAGACGCCGTTGGCATCAGGCATCATCTTCATGTTGATGACGTTGCCGGGAATGCTGGAGCTGAGGCTGGGCAGCCAGGGCTCAAAGCCCCACCACTGTTCCGCAATGTAGGGATAATCATTGGGATAGAGCTCTTTGCACTTGGCCAGCCAGGGTTCCAGGTCTTCCATCGACTTGATCTTGGCGGCTTCTTCGTCGGTCAGGCCAATCTCCTCAGCAATGGTGGCATTGTAGAGCAGACCCATCGGAACGGTCAGTTCTTTGTTGGTCGGGACAGCGTAGTTGACGCCATCCACCTGGGTGCCGGTGATGAACGAGGGGTTCAGGGTGCGCAGGATGTCCTGACCATATTGCTCGAGCAGGTTACCGTTAGGGCCTGCGTCGTCGTTCAAGGGGGTCAGCAGACCTTCGCTGGCTTCCTGCATGTAATACGACCAGTCGGCGGTGAAGATAATGTCCATCTTCTCGCCGGCTTGCAAAGCGGTAAAGGCCTTCGAAGCCCAATCGCCCCAGCCGACGATGTGGAACTTCACGTTCACTCCAATGAGGGGCTCAACGTATTCGTTGATTGCCTGCTCTACGGATTCGCGCTGGTCGGTATCGGCGTTGCCAATCCAGTAGTAGTCAAGCGTGACAACTTCTTCAACAGGAGCCGCTGGGGCTACGGGTTCTTCTCCGCCGCTGGGTGCAGCAGTCGGCGCAGCAGCAGGTGTGCAACCAAAGGCTGCCGTCATTACGAAAATGACCATCAGTAACGAAACGATTTTCTTTACCATGTCTCCTCTTCCTTTGTCGAATCTTTTCTATATGGCCCACCCATATAGTTTATATATAGCAACCGATGTTCAACGGCTGCCAATAAAACCTTAACCTTTCACGGCGCCAATCGTCAAGCCGCGAATAAAGTAGCGCTGGAAGAACGGATAAGCAAAAATGATCGGGCCCACGGTCACCACCGCCATCGCCATGCGGAACGTTTCCGAGGGCAACTCTGATATGTTGACAATGCCCGCCATCTTATCCGCGTTCTCCAGCAAGAAGCGGATATTGTTGAGCGTGGTGTAGATGGTGAACTGCAAGCTGTAATATTTGGCCTCATCCACCAGCAGCAGACAGTTATAGAAGTTGTTCCAAATGCCAATGGCGGCAAACAAAGCCACCGTTGCCAATCCTGGCAGCGCCAGGGGCACCACAATCTGGATCAGCGTTCGCCACTCTCCGGCCCCATCCATGCGTGCCGATTCAATGACCTCGTTGGGAACGTTTGCCCGGTAGAATGTGGTCATAATAATGACCCAGAAAGCACTGAAAGATGAGGGCAGGAACAATGCCCAAAGCGTGTCGTTAATGTTCAACACCTGGCGCATCACCATGAAATAAGAAACCAATCCGCCGCTAAACAACATGGTGAAGAATGCGTAAAAAGTAAAGAACCTTCTAAACCTAAAATTTGGCCGCGAGAGGGGGTAGGCGTACAGTCCCACAGATATGACCGCCAGCACCGTGCCTGCAACCGTGGAAATCAAGGTATTTTTATAGGCAATCCCCACAATCGAGCCCTGCCCAAACAGGAACTTATACGCCGCCACAGAAAATTCCTCCGGCCACAAGCGGTAGCCGTTGGCTGCCAGCGAAGACTCCTTGGTGATGGAGGCAACCACAATAATCCATATCGGGATCAAGATCAATATGCAAAAGAAGATAAACCCCACATTCAGGATTGTATTGGTTGTCGGTGAAATTGACAACATATCCCGATTGCCCGTGACTTTGCGCTGAGGTTTGCCTGGCTTGCTAGAAGTTGATTGAATGCTTTTTTCCATTGTTCTCACCTGTTTCCTTAGAACAACGCCAATTCTGGCCGAGTTTTGCGAACAATGAAATTGGTCACCAGGATGAGGATAAAGCCCACCACCGACTGCACAAACGCAGCAGCCGAAGGATACCCAATGGGGGCCGAGCTTCGCAGCATGTTATACACAAACACATCCAGGGTGTAAGTCACATCCTTCACCAATGCCGCCCCGTTCGGCAGGGTATAGAACATATCAAAATCGGAACCGAAGATGCGGCCCACCGCCAGGATCTGCAAAAGAACAATGACCGGGATCAGGTGCGGCAGGGTGATGTGCGTGAACTGCTTCCATTTTCCGGCGCCATCAATCGCTGCGGCCTCATAAAGCTCTCGGTCGATGCCCGTGATGGTCGCCAGGTAAATAATGGACCCATTGCCTGTGTATTTCCATATATTGGCAATCACAAAGATGATGGGCCAGGCGCCGACTGTCTTGTAAACCTCCAATTTCTCAAACCCCATAGGGACAATGATGCTGTTGATAATCCCCATATTGCTGCCTAGCGCGTAAACGACATAGGCCACAACAATCCAGGAGATAAAGAACGGCAGGAAGAAAATCGAGTGATACAACTTGGCCATAAAGCGGTTGGTCAGCTCAAAAATCAAAACTGCCAGTAAAACCGACAACACCAGGCCGATCACCATAAATACCAGGTTGTACACAACCGTGTTGCGAATATACGTCAGTGTGCTGTCAATATTGGTCGGTAAAGTTAGGTAGCGAAAGTTATCAAATCCCGACCAGGGGCTGTTGAGAAGGCTATAGAAAAACTTATTCTGCAGCCAGTACCCTTCAGGTGGCCTGCTCAGCCGGTAGGTCTTGAATGCCAGGAGAATTCCGGGCATGGGCAAATAATTAAACAGCAGCAGGAAGATAGCGCCCGGCAAAACCATGGTCAGATAAGATAAATTGCTGTAAATCTTATCTCTTCCCCACCCTCCCTTCTTCTTGATTGGAGCCGGACTTGCAGCGGTCGTCGTTTCAATTGACATTTGACAGTCTCCAGTTCTAAAGATCAAG
>CAZMMI010000378.1:1967-3988 GCA_964567255.1 uncultured Anaerolinea sp. | reverse complement strand
GCGTCCAGCACTTTGGCATACCTCGTATATACTGCCATACCAGGGCCAATGGCAGCTTGTGCCAAGTCAACAGGGGCGATGTTGCCTCGCTGCAGATGGGAAAGCGCCACAGGCAGTTCAGCTTTTAGGATGGCTAGAAACTCGCGGCGCGTGGCGATTGGAGCCTCTACCATCCGCGGGCGGCATACAAGGACTATGCTGGAAGCAAGAGCGTTGGAATTCATTCCCCTTAATCGATTCCCCAGCTCTGTTCGCATTGGCCAAGTACCACTAATTCCAAAGCCGGCACGGATCACTGCTTCCAGGAATGTGTCCCAACCTGTACTGGCTGTACCGATATCACTTTTGCTCTCCGATTGTTTGAATGCGTAGTAAATGGTAACAGGGAAAGCAGCGTTCGCTTCCGCTGCGAGTCGGTGCAAAGCCTTACTCATACCATCGAGGAAAAACGCTTCCGCACCTGCTTTGCCTTCGTGGCGATGGGCAAATGCAACCAACTCCTCGTTCTTGGGCACGGCAACAGTGGCAAAAAGATCCGGGAAAATTGACTTCAACGAGCGGCGCAGCCAAACATAAAAGAAATCGGATAAATCAGCATAAGGAACGTTGTCATAGTACGGCGGGTCAGCTGATACTACCTTATCGCGTGAGATCGATTGCGTTTGTGCGGCCGCGTCAGTTGCGTGCCCCTTGCCTTGGGCCCCAAGCATTTCGATGACTTCCGCCTCCCACTCTACGGCATTTACATATGAACCCGAGCCATCAGCGAGCGCATTGGTTTCCGCGTAGTCCCACGTCATCGGCAATGCCTGCCTTCCAAATGCGTGGTATGTTGAATCTCTTTCGGGAAACCACGTCACCAGTGCACAGCAGCGATCCAGCAATTTACTGAGTGCAAAGGCAAGATAGGTTACGACCGCATCCCCGCGCGCCCATGCACCAGAACCACCCTTTTCGAGACCTTTGTCGTTAGCAGACAATCCGGCAACTATTGCGTCAGTACGTACTCGCTCGTGCGCTTCCTGAATTAAATCGCAAATAGTCCTAAGTACAAGGAGTTGGCGATTAGTAAATAATTGCGAGAAACGTTCCATGCCATATGGCTTCACACCGAGGTATTGGGTACTACCGCAGATCATTACATCGGGCTTCCAATCTGGCTCAGTATCCCGAGCCACGGCCTCCATTTCTTGCGAAGGAGACAAATAGATCCGTTCCCGTTGACCTTCGGCAACAATCGCCATTAGGCGGGCACCCATACGGCCAGCTTTGCCTTCGGCCTTGATGTAGTCGGCAGAGATTGGCGTACCTGACATCAAGCAATAGAAATTCGCTCCCCGCGATAGTTTCGTGCCGTTTTTTGCCGACGTAGCATCTTTGGGCTTGCCCGCCTTTACCGAGAATCGATAGCTAGGCCCTTCTATTCTCGGATCAAGGTAGATTTCTTTGCCCGCCTTTGTGGAAAGCATAAATGTAGCAATAAGCGGCACATCGACAGATGCAAATGCTGGATTCGGGCTTCTGACCGTCCGGGCCCATAGCCAGGCTGTTACTGTGCGTTGTTGACCAACATACTGGCGAAGATCGGGCCTCTCCTTTGCCATTTCTTCTGTGATCTCAACCTTCGGATAAATGTGACCGATACGTTTGTCTGCTTCATCCCGTATCCATTTTCCATAGTATCGAACATCCTCGGCAAGCCCCCGTGAACGTGGCCACTTGGGCACAATTAGTGTCTTTTCCTTCCGAGATATGGGATTCACAGGCGGTGTGTCGGCAAATTTGGGGGGAATTTCAATCGTTGCTTTGTTGATCAGGACCGCTACCGGATTCAGGTCGCTCGCGTAGGCTTCGAGCCCCAACCGCTGTGCCTCCAGTGGTAGCGATCCGCCTCCGGCAAAAGGATCGTGAAATCCGGGAAGCTTGTGCCGATCAAAGATTTCCTGCGCACGAGGATGGTCGGCATTTTCTGCACAGGTGTAGCGCCAGCTCTGCCAGATTTCGGCGCGGGCGCGTTCAAG
>CAZMMI010000378.1:0-1957 GCA_964567255.1 uncultured Anaerolinea sp. | reverse complement strand
CTTCGATGATCTTGAAGAGGCGCTTCCGCTCCTTCTCCTGGGCCTTTTCGGTTGGGAAAAGATCCGGGTGCGCGGAGGGGTCGTCCACCATCTGGGCGAAGATCACAGCGCGCGCTGCCGCAAGAGGTCGCCTAGCCCACCAAAGATGGAGGGTGCTGGGGTGCCCGTGCCGGATAGATTTTTCGCGTGCTGAGGCGATATTGATGGCCTCAAGAGGCAACGCAACCTCAATGAGCTTTTTATTATATTTCATCAGCTCCACCCTGTGTGCTCATTGGTATGCTCACCATCAGATCTTGTGACACACTTGAGTTCACAAAAAAAACTTTCATCTTGAAAGTGATTTCTAGTTCTCCTGGAATAACTTAATTCCGGCTTCGCGTTCAAGTTCTTTACAAATTAATGCCAGCCGTGTCTTTCGGAATTGCTTGAACGCTTGAACAATTCCTTTGTCCCAGATTCCACTGTCTTTTTCTATGGGTATGAGGTGACTCCTCATAACTTGTGAAAATAATTGCCATCCGTTATCACGATAGTTGCTCAAATAATTTCCAGGCAATTTCCCTCCGATCTTGTTGTTATCGTGGGCAACAAGGAAGCATATGTTGCACAAGCTGTTGTATACGTGGGAGGAAAAATGGTTTTTTAACTGCCCTCTGGGGAAGATATGATGTCTGTGTTTCAGATTTGCATGATGAATTGCGTTGTTCATCAATGGAATCGCATCACCATTATCAAGGTATTGAGGTCTGCGACTAGCAAGCAAGCAGAAAAAGGTTCGTGTTCGAGCTGATCGCGAGGAGTACTCGCTACCTTGAATATCAACAACCGGGTCGAGCAAATCGCGGAAAACAAAACTCTTCCTTTTCCCTTGCGCAAGTGCTTCGAAAAACTTGGCATCCGCGACGATATTACGATGATATCCTTTCCCGCTGTATCGTTGCGCAATACCTGTTGTCCAAAACCATTTGCGGATTTCCCTGGATTGCTGTTGATTGGGGGGGGCCGGATGATAAAAGAAAAATACAGCTAGGGTTGCAAGCATATTAACTGACGGAAGATATGATTCGTCATGCACAGGGAAATGATTGTGAAGAAAATCCACAGAAGCCCTGAATGAATTCTGGTACTTGTGCCAGATTTGTCGGAAATTATCTTTGTGAGATTCATCTGTTTGTATCAGTTTTGACCATCGTCGAGCCATTATTTCCAGTTTGGGTGGTGCGCCGTCGTCTTGGGGCGATTCAGCAATGAGGTTGAATCCCATCAAAATCGGGTCTATCCCACTTATATTAAATACTTCCTCCCGGATGTATTGCCTTAGTTCGTGGGCCATTGAACGCACATCGAGATTTCCCATGAGAGCGATGGCCCGATCTGCGGATGTGATTCTCATGCCTTGGGAATTTACACGGATGAATACCTCCCCAATCTCATCCAGCGTTGCGGATTGGAGGGTTACCAGAGGGACCGGGTAACTTAAAAGGCGATTCCGGCAATTCTTTATTTTGTTTAGAAATCCTTTGGATTTACGTGCCATTCTGCTTTTCCAATCAGGGGAAAGAATATCCCGTAATGGGACAAACTCCCCATCAATTGGTTTTCGATAGACAATCCGCGGGGGGTTTTCGAGCTGCGGGTTTGGGTGAACAACAAAACAAAGTCGCCCGAAATTGATCTCTCGTCCTGAGTCATTTTCGCGAATATCAGCGGTAAAGGCTTGATGGATAACAGACAAGCGTTGCTGGCCGTCAATCACAAACCATATATGTTTGTGATTTGGATTGAATGGAGGCAATACGTCTGCCGATTGTCGAATTAGGTTCGCAGATTGGCCGTCCATCTCCCATAGAAACAAAGAGCCAATTGGCATTTGGTGGTAGATGCTATCCATCAATTTTGCAGCGCGCCCTGGATCCCAAACAAAGTTGCGCTGCAGCTTGGGAACAGCGAAGCG
>CAZMMI010000377.1:0-3988 GCA_964567255.1 uncultured Anaerolinea sp. | reverse complement strand
GCGACCTCAATGGCGATGGTCTGGTTGAAGGGCAGGATTTCGGTTACCACAGCCTTGGCTCCCGGGGTGATCCCCTTTGCTTCCAGGTACGAGAGCAGCGGGGCGTTTTCTTCGGCCAGTTCATGGATGCGGCGGATGATCACTGTTTTGCCAACAGCAATTTCGGTAAGTGGGATCCAGGCGGCGACGGCCTCCTCACAGCCGGGTAGGGGGTTGCCGTGCGGGCAGGTTTTGGGGTGGCCGAGCTGCTCCATTAAAGCAGCCTCGGTCATGGCTGAAATGGCGTGCTCCAGATGGTGAGCTTCGTTGTGCAGTTTTGACCACGGCAGAGTCTTGATCATCATCCATTCGGTGAGCATGTGGCGGCGCATAACCACACGGGCCTCTGCCCAGCCGGTTTCGGTCAGGTGGGTGCCGTCTTTATCCATGATCAGCAAGCCATCGCGGGTCATGCGCTTGAGGGTGTTCGTCACGGTGGGCGGGGTGACGCCTAAGAGCTCGGCAAGACGCGTGCCGACGATGGGCTCCTGGTCGCGTTCCATGACGTAGATGAGAGACAAGTAATCCTGGATGGTGGCACTCAGGGCCGATTTTTCAACCGTGTCGATTTTCGTGACATTCGTCATGATTAATCTCGCTGTTTTCTATATGCTAATTTTATTTATTAGCATATAATAATATTCTGTTAGCTGTGTTTGAATTATAACATCGTAACGGTTCATTAGTAATCAGCGTGGTGAAATCCGCATTTTGGTATGTGAGAGCAGCGAAGCTGCTCTCACATACCAAAATGCGGTACTACCCTACCACGGCAACTTCCAGAGAGCCGAATTTTTCTTCACCTCATGAGTAGCCGCTTAGCATTATAGGAGATTGGAATGTCTCAATCAAGAACTCGAATGACGCTTTCTGAAATGCCTGCCGGAGCGGATGCCACGATTCTGGCTTTTGAGGATGGGCGGGCGGTTAATAATCGGTTGGCCTCGCTGGGGTTTACCCCTGGCGTGCGGGTGAATATGACTCAAAATTATGGGCGTGGGCCGTTAATCGTAACCGTGCGCGGTACGCGTGTTGCCCTGGGACGCGGCGAGGCGGCCAAGATTATCGTCGAGTGGGGTAGCCATGAGTGATTGCCACGATACCCCCACCCGGGCTATGCCCCGCCTGACCTTTGTGGACACAGGAACTCCCTTGATTGCCCTGGCCGGACAGCCCAATATGGGCAAGTCTACGCTGTTCAACCTGCTCACCGGATTGAACCAGCACGTGGGTAATTGGCCGGGCAAGACAGTGGAGCGCCGCGACGGTCACTTTGATTTTTCCGGGCGCAGCTTCCGCCTGGTGGATCTGCCCGGCACCTACAGTCTGACCGCAAACTCGCCCGAAGAGGTCATTGCCCGAGAGTACATCTTGCGCGAGAAACCTTCGGTGGTGGTGGCTGTGGTGAGCGCGGCGAACCTGGAACGCAGCCTGTACCTGGTGGCCGAATTGGCTGCCCTGGATGCGCCGTTGGTTGTGGCTCTCAACATGATGGATGTGGCTGCTCAAGAGGGCATTCAGGTGGATGCGCATGTGCTGGAAGCCGCCCTGGGCTTGCCGGTGGTGCCGATGACCGCATCAAAGGCGACGGGCGTGCGCGAACTGTTGGGGGTGGTGGAAGATGTGCTGGCAGGGAAATGGGCGGCGGAGCCGCGCCTGCCCGAAGTGCGACAGGACCACCTCGAGGTACTGGAAAACATCGAGCGCTTGATCACCGGGCATGTGCCCGAACCGTACCCGCAGGAGTGGGCTGCGTTGAAGCTGCTGGAAGGCGACGCCGAGGTGACACGCATGATGGATACAGTCTTGCCGCCCGCTGCCAAAAGCGCCGTTCATGACGTTCTGGTTCAGCACGATGATGCTTTCCTGGCGGTGGCTTCGGGCCGGTATGAGTGGATCGGGCGGATGGTGCGAGCCGCGGTAACGCGCCCACGGGTTGGTCAGATGGGCGTGACGGAGCGTTTAGATCGACTGGCGGCTCACCCGGTTTGGGGGCTATTCATCCTGGCGGGAATCCTGGGCCTGGTATTCTGGCTGACCTTCACTGTGGGTAGTCCGATCCAGGCCTGGTTGGACGGGCAGGTGATTGCTCCGTTGGCGGGGCTGGCCGCAGGAGCGTTGGTCGGCGCGCCTTTCTGGTTGCAGGGCATGATTGTGGATGGCTTGATCGGCGGGGTCGGCTCGGTGCTGACCTTCTTGCCCATCCTGATCATCTTCTTTGCCTCTTTTGCGCTTCTGGAAGATGTTGGGTACATGGCACGAGCTGCCTATGTGATGGATAACCTGATGCATTTGATGGGGCTGCACGGCAAGTCCTTTCTGCCGCTGTTTCTGGGCTTTGGCTGCAACGTCCCGGCGGTGATGGGAACACGGGTGATCGACTCCTGGCCGGCCCGACTGTTGACCATCCTGATCGCTCCGTTGGTGCCTTGCACGGCGCGCATGGCGGTGGTGGCTTTTATCGCCCCGATTTTCTTTGGCGTGAACGCCATGTTGATTTCATGGGGGCTGGTGCTGCTTTCGCTGTTGGCGCTGGTTGCCAGCGGCGCATTACTCAACCGGGTTATCTTCAAAGGCCAGCGTTCGGCCTTCATCATGGAAATGCCGCTTTACCATCTGCCCAATGCTCGCACGATCGGTCTGCTGGTTTGGCAGCGCTCGATATCCTTCGTCAAGAAAGCCGGAACGGCGATTCTGGCTATGGCGCTGCTGGTTTGGGTGCTGTCCTATCTGCCCAACGGCGACCTGAACACCAGCTTCCTGGCTCGCCTGGGGCAGTTCATCGAGCCGGTGGGACGCTGGATGGGCTTGGACTGGCGACTGACGGTAGCGCTCATCACCAGTTTCCCGGCAAAAGAGAACGCAGTAGCCACCTTGGGAGTGTTGTTTGGCAGTTCACCGGAAGCCGGGTTGGCCGAGGCGTTGAATGTTGCCTTCTCTCCAGCCACCGGGTTGTCCTTCCTGGTGGTAACCATGCTCTTTATTCCTTGTATGGCCACTGTGGCAGTGATGAAGCAGGAGACCAACTCGTGGCGCTGGACGCTGTTGAGTGTGGGTTTGCTGCTGGTGCTCTCCGTGGCGGCTGGCGCGGGTGTGTATCATCTGGCTACCTGGTTGGGGTGGTGAGATGTTAGAACAATTGCTGGCTGAAATTCGCGCCGGGGGCACCTTTGAAACCGGTGTCCTGGCAAACAAACTGGGTACGAGCCCCGCGATGGTGGAAGCTATGCTGGAGCACTTGCGGCGACTGGGACGCTTGCAGCCCTATCAAAGCTGTGGAGATGGTTGCAGCGGCTGCGGCTTGAAGAATGACTGCCGGTCAAAAACTGGCGCCGGTGGTGTCAAGCTGTGGCAGGGGTAGCTGGGTGAGCATCCCGTTGAGGGAGACTTTCTACTCTGACCAGAGAAAAGCGACTCCGCTCACCAGGATGTTCTCGCTGCCGAATTCCAGCAAGGTTTTGCCCAGGGTGAGATGAGCGCCGGGCTCCAGGCCGTGCTGGCGAGCGATATCCAGCATGGTGCTGACGCGCAGCGAGCCTTCCAGGTGCCGGTGCAGATCCACCTTGGGGATCTGGCGGTAGAAAGAAAGCTGACTGGTGGGGATATGCGGATACCAGCTCATGGGCACCTGATTGTATTGTTCACCAGCAATTGCATTGCTGACGGCAAAGATTACATGAAGTGAAGTCGTGCCAACCGGATCAATAAAAATATAGCGCAAGGTGAACCGGGCGCATGTCTGCGCCATGGGTTCCAAATATACGGTAAGGATTTTTTGGCTCATTGGGAATTGGCGTGGTGGAACCCGCATTTAGGGGTGTGTGAGTGGCGAAGCCACTCACACACCCCTAAATGCGGCACCTACCACGGCAACTCCTAGAGAGCCGATTTTTAATGGGAAGTCCACAAGACGGGAAGTGGTACGTTGCTTTCAGCCCTGCTCTATGAT
>CAZMMI010000376.1:0-3997 GCA_964567255.1 uncultured Anaerolinea sp. | reverse complement strand
GGATCATATAGTTCATTGCGACCACTGAGCCGGCATATAATTTCATGCAGTCTTGATAGATGTATGAAGAACAGTCAGATAGAAGAATCGAACTGATTTTTACAAGAGCTGATTCATCAAATGGTAAAATCACTATTGAGGCTGTTGCCTGGTTGGACCCTTTTTGGGAAAACACCCTTCATCCGCCGATTTCCCTATTCCATGCATTTGATGATTGTTTTGGCGAAGGACATTCCTTTTGGAGAATTAAAATGGCTGATTATAGCAAAAGAATACCTGGCCGGTCGCCGACGGATAAACCCTTGGTACCATCCAAAATGTCTGAAGCAGAAATCAGGCCGGCGTTGGAAGCGGCTCTTTTAGCAGAAGATAACACCCGCGCGCTGGAAGTTCTTGACGCAGCTCCGCGCTGGATGACAAGGCAGCCAGAATTCATGCTGCTTCGCGCCAGCGTATTATTGTCACTGGGCGATGATCAAAAGGCTCTCCAGCTTATGCTTGAGATTATACGTAAAAAACCACAATTTACGGCTGTTTACCTTCCGCTTGCTATGTTGTATATGGATCGAGAGTGGCCCGCTCATGCCCTTCAGGCCGCTAAACGCGCCCAAGCAGATCGCGATCTAAACGATGAAGGTCGCGATTCCCTTGTGCAGATTATTGAAGAGGCGACGGCTTTGATCCAAGCCCATGCAGGCGAATTAGGCATACCTTTTGAGACCATGTTGCGCGCGTCACTTTTCCATGAACAGGCACAAATGGCTTTGGACGAGGACAAGTTCTCTGAAGCCGATCGTTTCTGCCGAGAGGCCATCAAAATTGCCCCAAGCTGGAACTCTCCACACAATAATCGTGCACATGCCCTGTTCTATTCGGGAAAAGTGGAAGAGGCCATTTCTGTTTCAGAAGTGGTGCTGGCTCGCGAAGCTGAAAATGTGTTTGCTTTGAGCGGCCTCGTAACCTACCATCTTGGTGTGAACCAACCAGAGCGGGCACATGATTACGCTAGCCGTCTTGGGCAGTTATTCAAAAAAATCCCCGCAGATGGTATGGAAATTGAGATGGTGATATCGACGCTGGCGTTGGTGGAAGATACACCAACTCTGTGGAAGATCGCTAAAAGTATGCTGGATGCTCCCTCGGACAGCTTGTATGGCCGCTCCTGGTTTTGCCTGGCAGTGGCGGCGATTCGTAGCGGAAAATGGAAAGACGCGTTGAAATTAATGGAAAAGGCAGACGAAGAAGACCTGCCACCGGCGGGAAAGACTCTCCTGGAAGAGCTTAGAACTGTGGTGGTTCAACGTCACCCTTGCCTGGCATGGATGCCGCCTGCATATCCTGGCGCGGATTTATTTTTTCACCCAAAAGTATTGGCAGAATGGGATGTTTTGATGCAAAAACTTTCCGACCCTGTATCGCCTTCACAGAAACGCAGGATGGATAATTTTTTCAAAAAGTATCCGTTTATGGTTGCCGCGTTGAAGCGATTGCTTTGGGATGGCGAAAGTAACCAAATGGCATTGCAGGCGCTGTTAGACATGGATCGGCCAGATGCGGATGATGAAGTTTTGCGTTTTGCTCTGAGCCAAACCGGAAGCCGGGAAGCGCGTTTGCAGTCTTTCATGAAATTAGGGCAAACCGAGCGTTACACTGGAGCAAGAAATGTCGATATATGGGATGAAGACCTGGAGGAATGGCGGGAAATAGAGTTGAACAACCAGCGGATTGGCGAGGTTGAACCAAACGCCCGGCCCGAGACCATGGCGCTGATTGAAAAGGCACAGAATGCCAAGGACCCGGCCGAAGCAATTTCCCTGTTGCAGAAGGCTGTTGAAAAGGAGTCCACCTGCCCCACGGCCTTATTTAATCTTGGGGTAATGCTTGTTCAAAGTGGTAGAGTTGAAGAAGGAGAAAAGCTTCTATACCGTTCAGTAGATGTGGATCCAAACTATGATTATGGCCATGCTTCCATAGCCCTTTCGGCGGCTAGTCAGGGCCATGAGCAGGAAGCTCTTGATCAATTGGAATTTGTCACAAGGGCGAATGTTGTTACTCCGGATACCGCTTTGGTAGCCAGCCTGGCATGGATGCTGCTTTCGTTGGATAAAGGCGACTTGAAGGGAGCCCGCCACCAGCTAGAAACAGCAATCCAGATTAACCCGAATCACCGTTTGATTGGGCACTACAAAGATGTGCTTAAAGACGCTGAAGACTATTACGAAAAATATCACTTCCTGCTGGATTATCAGCGCACAAGCAAACAACGGGCCCACCAAAAACTTTTGAGAACCGCTTTGTCAGAGAATATGAATTTGCATGCCTGTCTTGAGACCAATACCAAGGAGATGTTGGTTGGTTCCGCTCGCTTTTTACGGACCGCATCCTCCGGCAAGAAAGGTGAACTGGCAACCTGGCTGGCAGGGGTTCTTTTGGATGAGGCGTTTTTAAAAGAAACGCTGTACGAGGATTTGGCAGAAAAAGAGAGAGAGGCTTTGCGGTGGGTGTCGGAAGCGGGTGGTGTCCGCCCGTGGAAAGAGTTTGCCCGTAAATATGGCGATGAAACGCGTGATTCTACGGCCTGGAATTACCATGAGCCGACAAGTATTCCCGGCCGGTTGAGAATGTCTGGATTGTTTTATTCAGGAACGCTTGAGGGCCAGACAGTTGCTTTCATTCCCATGGATTTGCGCCCGCTCTTGCAAAAACTACTTAAATGACAGGCTTGTGCGTGGATGTGCGCGTGCCGATTGAGATGGGGCTGGTCAACGCCTCAGCGAAAAGTTGAAGCAGCCTTCTTTCACAGCTCTTTGGCGTAGAAACGGCTCTGCTGCACCACCTCATATCCTAATTTCCGGTAAAGTCCCAGCGCATTCTCATTCAAAGCGCGCACTTCCAGGTGCGCTTCGGTCATGCCATGCTCGTGTAGATACTGCATGCCTTCCACAATCATGGCTGGGGCAATCCCTTGCCCGCGCCAGGCGGAACGGACAAAGATTTCTTCGGTATACCCTGCCTCCACGCCGCTCTGACGGTTGGCATCCGGGTTCCAGTAGACCGCAACATTGCCGGCCAATTCATCGCCGGCAAAAGCGGCGATGGAGGTGCCCACCGCCCACATGGGAGATTGAAGGAAGTACTGCCAATCCTCCAGTTTAACGGGCGCTTCGGGGAAGCATTCGTTCCGAGCAGCGACATACTGTTCCTGCTCGGGTTGGCTTTCCATTCTCCAGCGCTGCATGCGAATGCCGTCTGGCGTGCGAATGGTTGGCATGGGCTGAGTCAGATCACGGCGCATGGAGAACACGGATTCGGAACACTCAAAACCGCGCGCGAGGACATAGGCAGCCGGTTCGCTTTCATTCAGGCGATACTCGAACGTCAGGCGGGCTTTGCGTTCGGGCAAACCCTGCTGCGCGCGCGCCCGGTGAAGGATCGTTTGGGCGAGGTCGATGACGCGGGCCAACAATTCGTCTTTGACTGCTTCGATCTCCGGCAGATCAGGGAACACCTTGATCTCGGTCCAGATCACGTTGGGGAGGTCCGCGGGGCCATTCTCAATAAGTTGCGCATAGACCGGAGCATAACCCACCAACCGGTCATCCAGGAACGCGCAAAATACATCCTGACCGCCGTGATACGCGGGGGAGAGGTACATCTCGCCGGGGAATACGGGGACGCCTTGGTAAATGGAGGAGTAGGCCTGTTGCAAGGCGAAGACTTGAGGGACATCTGAAGGAGTGAAAGGGCGGATGGTGATGTGAGGCATATGGAAAAACCTTCCTGGAAAATTATCGCGTACGGTATAGCTGCTAGGCGGTTTGGTATTATTTCTCGCCAATATTAATGGAGCCAGTCCACGGTGTTCGAGGAGAAATTCGTTACCGATTCACCGCTGGTAGAAGTGTCTTGTTCGTCAAATAATCATAAGCCCATAGTTCACAGCCATTTCCAGGTGGGTCAGAAATCGCATCATTAAGAGGAACGAGGAACAATCCGG
>CAZMMI010000375.1:0-4040 GCA_964567255.1 uncultured Anaerolinea sp. | reverse complement strand
ATGTGTGGGCATTTCTAATTGTCGTCAGTGGGTAATTATAGTTGTCGTTAACAGCGGGTGTTACGTTGCGGACGAAAAAGGACCTGAAATTGGTTCCCGGCAACCTGGAAACGGGATAGAATAGGATTGCCTGTCATGGTTTTTCTCCTTTCGAGCAAAAAATGGTGGTTGACGCTTCCATTTTAGCCCCTGGAGAAGCCTGACAGGTTTCCAAACCGATTACGCTTCGGTTACGCAAAAGCGTAATCGATGATTTGATCGATTACGCTTTTAGTTCCTTTTCAATTGGTTGGTTACGCTTCGATTACGCTAAACCGTAATCATTCTTTTGGTTGGTCGAACCCTCATCTACGGGGATTGAAACAATCGAGACGTATTTTGTAGCTGGCACCATTAATGCTGCCTGAAATAAAAAAGCCCCATCTACGGGGATTGAAACTTCTTGTACTTGAGCAAGGTGACCCGAAAGTCCCCCCTGAAATAAAAAAGCCCCATCTACGGGGATTGAAACTTTCGCCCGGGCGCGAATCCGCACTTTCTGTTTTCCCCCTGAAATAAAAAAGCCCCATCTACGGGAAGAAAGCTATCAGCCATCAGCTATCAGCTCTAAGCCGTCAGCTCGAGATGGTCATTGGTCGAGCCTTGCCTGGCCAAGTTGTGCTAGAATGAACCAGGGCGACTCTGGCTAATAACTGATGGCTAACGGCTGACGGCATTCTTCATAAAGGGGACAATCTGGCACGTTTTGCATGACCCATTTGGTTTGACTCTCAAGTTGTAGACTGGCTATAATATTAAGGTTGTTTGATTTTCACTAGCCACTCGGCAGCGTTGATCGTTGAACGTTTTCTTTTACATTTATATACACCATAGTTACCAAACTTGATTGGAATTTGCTAGCCATAAGGGGATTAAATGAGCGATAACCTATCAGTACCGGAACGATTCAAGGTTCAATGTCTCATCTTACTCGTAGGCAGCAATCCGCTCCCCAATTGGGTGGCAGCTAAATTGCTGCTGGCAGAAAGAAAATCCGAGAAGGATCAGGAATCGGCAATTTGGCTCCTTCATTCGGACGGCAGTGGGGGTGAACCCAACACGAGTGGTGTAGCCCTTAAGATAAAAGAGTCTCTTGCCAGTCAGCTTTTCCCCGGTATCAACATAGATCAAACCCCCATCCATCTTGAAGGCATTCCCAGTTCAGATGCCCTAGGAATCCAAAAACGACTGGATAGCATCAGCCAGAATTGGAAAGGCGCCCAAAGTATTGGGCTGAATTACACTGGGGGAACAAAACCGATGGCGGTACATGTTTATCGTTACCTGGAAACGAAGGCCCGTGAAGATAGAAGCTGCCTGTTCGGAATACCCATTCACTATTCTTATTTGGATCCACGTCAAACAAAATTACGCATTGAAGGAAGAGACGATGCAGAATTTTCTCTTTTAGAAGATGATGACTTGCGTCAACTGCTCACCATCTCCTTAAAAGAATTAGCGGCACTGCATGGATATGAGCCGCCGTTCACAAATACAGACCGCGGGTGGAACACCAGCCCGGAAATCACACAACTTGCGCGCGAAATTGGCAAAGTGTACGCGCAAGGGGGCGTACCGTACAACCAATGGCGAAAATGGTTAAAACCACCGCCCACCCTGCCTCCCACAATAGATAAATACGATGCGATAGAAGGGATCATTGCATGCATGGATGTCCTGGGGGGCGGGGCCAATCAACCGCAAGAAGAAAAAGCCAAGAGAATTGCCGCCGCTTTAATAAAGAATGCCGCTCAAATCAATGGCAAAACCTCTGATCAAAAAGAGGTTGAATTTAAATCCACGCATGGTTGGTTTGGCGGGGCCTGGCTAGAGGATTGCGCATTCGCATCTTTATTAGAAGCAGCCGAGCTATTGGGGATAGCAGATACCGAAACGGGCCGCAATCTTGTTTTCCATACCCGCATCAACGGAACTGATGCGGATAAATTCGAGTTGGACTGCGCTGCCATTAAAGGTTATCAACTTTTTGCGCTGTCCTGCTGTTCAGCCGGCACACCGGCATTGGATGAAACAACAAATAAAAACGACTGTCAAACAACCACAGAGGAACCTTTAGAAGGAACCGGCAAAGCCCGGCTGAAAGAGCATCTCATCGAAGGATATGTCCGCGCCCGGCAATTGGGGGGGGATGAAGCCAGGATTGGCCTGGTCAGTTTCTACCCTGAGGCAGAAAAATTAGAGTTAGAACTCCGGCGCAGTTGGGATATGGAAGGCAAAATAAAAGTATTTACGCTCAAAGACTTTAGCGATTTGACTACCGCCTTTGTAAAATGGATCAGAGGTGGAATGTAAACTGGTTAAGGAGGGCATGACGATGAGTATTGTGACCCTGGTGCAGGTGGAGGTTCGTGGAATCCAAGAGTATATCTTCGGTTCCAATAATTTACAGCAAAATATCGGCGCATCCGAACTGGTGAAGCTGGCAACCACGCGGTGGATCTTGGACGCGCTGGACGAACTGAAACTCAAACACAACGCCCGCTGGAACATTTCGGAAGACCAGCTGGAATTCGGATCGGCGGAAAGGCCCGCTGCAGGACGCATGCGCGTCGCGGATGGTGAGGCGAATGCAGAGGTAATTTATGCCGGCGGTGGAAACGCGCTGTTGTTATTTGCAGGGGCGCAAAACGAGACGGCTAAATCCTTTACCCGTTCTTTGAGCGAAAGACTCTTGAGAGAAGCCCGCGATCTTCGTCTGACAATAGATGCCCTCCAACTGGATTGGGACAAAGATGCTCTGGCAAATAAGCACATGCTGCTGCGCAAACAGGCCGCTCAAACGAAGTGGATGCGCAGCCCCAATGCCCCGCTGAACGGCCTGGGAGTCACGGCAGGTTGTGAGTTCACCGGTCAACCGGTTGTAGGTCGCGACCCCGATGGGCGGCTGGTTTCGCGGAGCGTAATGGATAAGCTGGACCACGCAACTGCCGGGAACGAACGGCTGAATGCGATCCTTCCACAGGTGCGGCAATACTATTATGAATTCACCCGTGACTTCGATCAATTTGGTGACAGAGGCGAGTCCAGCTATATTGCCGTGGTGCATGTGGATGGAAACCAAATGGGCGAGCGCTTCCGTGAAATTGCGGCAGCTCATCCAACCCCTGCCGACAATGCTGCCTACATTGACCAGCTTTATGCTTTCAGTTTAGCTGTACAAACCTGTTCGACCACCGCGCTGAGAAAGACAGTTGACACTTTAATCGCTAACGAACGGGATGGCTTCTACGGCGGGGTTGTGCCAGTCCATACAATCCAGGGACAGGCCTACCTGCCATTCCGGCCTATCGTGTTCGGTGGCGATGACGCCACCTTTGTTTGCGAAGGACGCCTGGGATTGGCTCTGGCCAAGGTCTTTCTCCAGGCATTAGCTGCTACTCCATTACCAGGAGCAAAAAAGAGCGCAAGAGACAGCGGTCCCTTATATGCTCGGGCAGGCGTGGCCGTTGTAAAATCGCACTTTCCCTTTTCTCGGGCTTACGAATTGGCAGAGGATTTGTGTCAATCTGCTAAGATGGCCATCGAGCAACGCATTCCCGAAAAACAGGGCTGCATCCTGGACTGGCATTTTTCCACCACTGGCGTCATGGACACGCTGGAGGAAATCCGCGCCGAAGAATACACAGCCCAGGACGGCAACAGTTTGCTGCTGCGTCCGTTATGGGTACCGCTCAAAAAAGAAACCAGCTTACAGTATTGGAAAACCTGGAACAATTTTGACAACGTCGCCAGGGCATTCTTAGAGAATGAAAGCTGGATTGGACATCGAAACAAGATACTCGCTCTGCGCGAGGCCCTTCGGAGCGGTCCACGAGCAGTAGAGCTTTTCCTGCAAACCTTTCGCCAGCCGCCATTACCCGAAATCCCTGGGCAGACACGTATGCCTGGAGAAGGCTGGCAGGATCAACAATGCGGGTATTTTGACGCAATTGAGGCACTTGATTTCTACGTTCCGCTGCACGCGGTGGGAGGTGAAGCAT
>CAZMMI010000374.1:0-4045 GCA_964567255.1 uncultured Anaerolinea sp. | reverse complement strand
GGGCAACACCCGAGTTCGAAGGTTATAATGTTTTTAATGTGACATTGTCAAAGTAGTTACAGCTTCTTTATTATAACGTGAACTGACGTGCTTCTGGACGCTTGCCCCAGGTCGTACAGTGTTAAAGGGAGTTATCCTCCCCCTAAAACGACGGTGCTTCTTTACGAGAATGCTATAATTTAAACATGGCAATCACCGTCAACGATTTCTTGTTTGCCGCGCTGGCCCTTGGGCTGGTCATTATGATCACCGTGCTGGGGATCCTGGGAGGGCTGCGCTGGCTGCGCGGGAAGAACCAGACCCGCCTGGATGCGTTGAAAGAGCACGTGCGCGGGCTGAAGACGCGCCTGGGCGGCTTGCAAGAAATCTACGACGAATACCGCGATCAGCCCTTGCAACCCTACCGGGGCGTTGCCGACACACTTCACAAGCAGCTTCAGCAAGCCCGCACCGATCTGCTGGCCCTCAATGCCGCCATGGACGAACTGGAGCGCACCCATGCCGTTCCCGATGCCCCGGTGAATGCCGCCATCAACGTACTGCCCAACTCACTGGTTGCCCAGCGCATGAGCCAGGACATTGAGCTTGGCGTTGCCGATCTCACCGCCCAGATGGATGAGGCTTTCCTATCCGGTCAGCGCCTGCAACACATTTCCGACGAAATGCGGCAGTTGGAGGCCAAGACCGAAGGAACTTACGAGGAAATGCTCAAACTGCTGAATCGCCTCAAGGAAGCCGGAGTCAAAGGCAAGGTGATCGATGAGAGCGAGGATTACCTTTCGGTGCTGGCATATGACCTGAAACGCATTCCGGAGCATTTCAAACCCGGCAACGGCCCTGACTCAGACACCCTGAAGGAGCAAGAAGGCGCCGCGCATGTGTATGAGTTGCTGGGCAACGAGGAAGCCGAGCTGCTCAGCCGCCGTAAGGCCCTCCTGGATGCCGACAAACTCTACCACCAGATGAAAGCCGCCGAGCAGCACCTGGGGCGCAACCTCAACTTGATGAAACAAATTTTGGGTGAGCCCATCCCCGGCCTGATCGTCAACCACTTCGTTGAGCAGGTCATGTCGGTGGATGACAAATTTCAGGCTCACGCCGAAAAACGCGCCACCCCAGAAGCGGGCGAATTGAAATCTCAAGAAGGCGAGCTCAAGCGCTGGAACCGGGTCATTCAGGACAACGAGCAAGAACTCAGCCGCGCCAGGCAAAACGTAGACATTCTTCAACGGGTGCTCAAGGAACTGGACGCCGCTATTGAAGAAGGCGACGCGTGTCTGGAAAGCGTGGAAGCCGAGCAACGCGCCGAGTACCCCGTGGAGTGGGATCTCAGCCGCCCGCTGCTGGAGGAAATCAGCACGGCGCGCAACCAATTGGGCAGCATCGATAAGGCGCGCACCCCCGCGGAGTTAACCGAAGGCATCCAAACGGCCAACGATCTGCTGTCTCAACTCAAAATCCTGTTGACCAAAGCACGCCAACTCCTCGAGCGCCACAACCACCTGTTGGTGCTGCTGAACCGCCCCGAAATCACCGGAGGGCTGGAGTGGCTGCGCGAGACCGGCGAGTTGGCTGCCCACGTCGACCGCTATGACGAACACAACTGGGAACCACGCGATGACGTCAAGAAGTTCAGCCGCCAGATCGGCGCATTGAACGAGTTACAAACCCGCCTGGCCCCCGAGGACACCCAGACCGCGCTGAAGGAATCGCAACTGGAAGAGCGTATCCACGCCATGGATTTGCTCCTCCGCCGCCACCTGGACCTGCGCCCGCGCGCCGCTCGCATTGCCGACCGCCTGGACGATATTCTCGAGACCGAACAACAGTTGCGCGAAACGCTGCAGCAGGCCGCAGCTGTGGTTGGGCGCACCTCGCTGCTGCTGGGCAACAACGCCTTTCTGCAGGAAACTGCTGGAAACCAGGTGTCGACATTCCAAAGCACGCTGCAATCCCGTTTGCAGGCCCTGGAGCACACCAAAGAAGGCACCCTTGAAAGCAAGCGAGTGGCTGCCAGCAAAGACGTGGAGCGGGTGCAGCGCTCGCTGAACGACTGGCTTGCGCGCATGCTCGGCGGTATCGACCGCTTCCGCGACCGGCTGCAAGGCCGCTTGAGCCGCCTGGATCAGATCGCAATTATCGACGACCCCGAGGTGAACAATGCCCGCCAACTACTGCGCCGCCTGACCGGCTCCCCGCCGGTAACCAGTTTGCTGGGCTTCAGCGAGGCAGGCGCACAGCTAAAGCGGTGCAGCGACGATTGGGTGACCTGCGAAACGACCGAACGCGCCCTCACCGCCAAGACCGGGCCCGTGGAAGAATCCTTCGAGCAGGCTTCGGCGGCCCTCAAAGAAGCCCGCCAGGCCTTCCAAAACGCCGGCGGGTTGGCCAGCGGTCGGCGAGAGTGGAGCCGGATCACGCAGGTGTCGCTGGAAAATGACCGCCAGAGCCTGGATGCCCTCGAGCGGCGCGTGAGCAGCCTGCGCACCCAGCGCTGGCCTTCGGTGCAACTGGTGCGCGAGTTGGACCAGATCTACCACGAGCTGGACAAGCTCTCGGACCGCGTGGTACAGGCCACCCGCCAGGCCGAGCAGGAAAGCCGGGAAACCGGCAGCGTGGATGAAGCCTACGCAAGTTTGAAACGCTATTGGGAAGGCCGCGCGCAAACCGAGCCCGCCCTGGCCGCGCATATCCGCAACATGCTCGGGCGCGCCGAAGCGCGCTACCGCTCCGCCCGTGATGGCTACCTGCGCGGTTCGCTCAACTTTGAGCAAACCCGCGGCGGATTGGAAGAAGCCGCCGACATTCTCGAAGAGGGCTTCACCACCTATGAAGGACAGCACATCAAGCCGTGAATCAAAATCCGGCAGGAGTAAAAAATGCAGTGGTCTGATATCCGCCTCACTTATCCAAATCAGTGGCTAATCATTGAAGCCCTTTCCGCCTCTACCTCGCCAGAGAATCGCCGACAGTTAGATAATATTGCTGTCATTGAACAATGTACCGATGGAAACAACGCCCTGGAGAACTATCGTCGGCTGCATAAACAATACCCTGCGCGAGAATTCTATTATGTGCATACAAGCCGGGAAAATCTGGATATCCGAGAGCAAAATTGGTCAGGGATTCGGAGGGGAAATGCATTTATCGCTCATCGATAATCTGCCTTTCACTTCTATTCGAGTTACCTACCAAAATGAGGCGTTGGATATTCCAAACGTCCTGATCGACACCGGATCAGGATCAACCATCCTGGCAGCCGACATCGTCAGTTCCATTTCTATTGGCCCTGCTCCAGACGATATCCTGTACACTATTCGTGGAGTTGGTGGCAGCGAAGTCGTTTTTGCCAGGAGAATCGATCAAATTCAGTTGGGTGAATGTGCAGTGGTCGATTTTGAGGTGGAAATTGGGGGCATGGACTACGGATTTCCGATCAATGGTATTCTGGGAATGGACTTGCTACAAAAAGCCAAGGCAATCATTAATTTAAGTGACATGACTATCCAATTTGACAAGTAAAAATGCATCAATATCACTTTTTCACTGCTGACGTTTTCACCGACCGGGCCTTCGGCGGCAACCCGCTGGCCGTTCTGCCGGACGCGCGCGGATTGGACACGGCCGAAATGCAGGCCATCACCCGCGAGTTCAACTTCTCCGAGACGGTCTTCGTGCTGCCGCCCGATTCGCCCGAACACACCCGCCGCTTGCGCATCTTCACCCCCGGCAAGGAGCTGCCCTTCGCCGGGCATCCCACGGTGGGCACGGGGTTTGTGCTGGCTTCCTGCGGCGAAATCCCCTTGACCGGCGAGGTCACCCGCGTGGTCTTTGAAGAGGGCGTGGGGCCGGTGCCGGTGACCATCCGCGCCAACGACGGCAAGCCGGTGTTCTCCCAACTCACCGCGGCGCGCCTGCCCGAAGAGGGCCCCACCCCGCCGCCCGCGGGCGGCATTGCCGCGGCTTTTAGCCTGGAAGCATCCGACCTGCTGGGCGGCGATTTTGCCCCCCAGGCCTTTTCCTGCGGGGTGCCTTTCTTGTTCGT
>CAZMMI010000373.1:0-4047 GCA_964567255.1 uncultured Anaerolinea sp. | reverse complement strand
GACGCCGTGCTGGAGGTGAAGATCAATCCCAACATGGCGCGCAATACCAGCATCCTGGGTGTGGCCCGCGAGCTTTCCGCCCTCACCGGGCGGCCTTTGCGCAAGCCGGATTATGCCCTGGAGACCTCGGGTGAGTCGATTGAAGGCAAGGTCAAGATTGAGATCGCCGAGCCGTCCCTCAACCCGCGCTTCACCATCGGCCTCATTCGCGGCGTGAAGATGGGCGCCAGCCCCTACTGGGTGCAGCGCCGCCTGCGTTTGTGCGGGGTGCGCGCCATCAGCAACGTGGTGGACGCGACGAACTACACCATGATTGAAATCGGCGAGCCGCTGCACGCCTTCGATTATTCCGTGCTGACCAAACGCGCCGGGAAGGCCCCCGTGGTCATCTCGACGCGCACCGCCAAGCCCGGCGAAAAGCTGACCACCCTGGACGGCGTGGAGCGCAAGCTGACCGCGAATAACGTGCTGGTGTGCGACACGCAAGGCGCGCTATCCCTGGCGGGCGTGATGGGCGGCGCGGAGAGCGAGATCAGCGACGCGACCACCGACATCCTTTTGGAGGCGGCGGCCTGGAACTTCATCAACATCCGCAAGACGGCCACCCAGCATGCCCTGCCCTCCGAGGCTTCTTATCGCTTCTCGCGCGGCGTGCACCCCGGCCTGGCTATCGACGGACTGCGCCGTTGCTTGCGATGGATGGCGGCCTGGAGCGGCGGCGCGATTGCTCCCGGCATTGTGGACAACTACCCTCTGCCGCCCAAGGACTCGCTGGTGCAGATCACCGAGAAGGACGTGCGCCGGGCGCTGGGCATCGAAATTCCGCTACCCGAAATCCAAACCTTGCTCGAGCGTCTCGAGTTCACCTGCGCCATGGATGGCGACACGCTGCGCGTGCAGGCCCCGCCCATCCGCATGGACATTGGCGAAGGCCTGGTAGGTGTGGCTGATGTGATGGAAGAAGTGGCCCGCCTGTATGGCTTCGACCGCATCCCCGAGTCGCGTCTGGCCGACCCGCTGCCTCCGCAGCGCGGCAACCCCTCGCTGGAACGCGAAGAGCAGGTGCGCGATGCGCTGGCCTCGCTGGGAATGCAGGAAATTATTACCCACCGCATGACCTCGCCAGAGAACGAGGCCCGCGTGCTGCCCAAGGGCAGTGAAGCTCCTGTGCCCGAGTACGTCAAGCTGGCCAACCCGATTGCTCCCGAAAAGCGCGTGCTGCGCCGCAGCCTGCTTTCCTCGGTGCTGAACGTGGTGGAACGCAATGCGCGCCTGGCCGAGTCGCTGTCTATGTTCGAGGTGGGCGGGGTCTTCTTGCCCTCGGGCCAGGCTTTGCCCCTCGAGCCGCGTAAGCTGGCCATTGCCATCACCGGCAAGCGTTATGCTCCCGCCTGGGACAGTCACCCCGCCGGGCAGGTGGATTTCTATGACCTCAAGGGCCTTCTGGAAGCCCTCATGGATGCCCTGCATGTGGTCGTGACCTTCGCCCCGGCCCAGCATCCCTCCTTCCATCCCGGAAAGTGCGCCCAGGTGCTGGCCGGCGAGCAGGTGCTAGGCGTGTTCGGCGAACTGCATCCGCGCGTGCAAGAGAACTATGCTTTCGTCGCGCCCGTGATGGCCGCCGAGATCGACCTGGAGGCTGTGCTGCCGCTGCTGCCTCCCGTAGGGCATCCCGTTCAGGGCGTGATCGACTTCCCGCCCATCCTCGAAGACATCGCCGTGGTGGTGGATGAAACCATCCCCGCTGCGCGCATCGAGGCCCTCATCCGCCAGACCGGCGGCAAGCTGTTGGCGGGCGTGCGTCTGTTCGACATCTTCCGTGGCTCGCAGATCGGCGAGGGCAAGAAGAGCATGGCCTATGGGCTCACTTATCAAGCCCCCGATCGCACCCTGACTGATAAGGACGCCGCGCAGATTCGCGGGAAGATTATTCGACGGTTGGAGCAGGAACTGGGCGCGAAGTTGAGGAGCTGAGCCACTGCCTGAGATACTAAGACCTGTCAGGTTTTTGAAACCTGACAGGTCTTTATTGTCACTCATCAAGAACCCGTCAAGGTCACGGTTCAAACCCTTTGCCTCGTGCTAGAATAAGTGCGTGGAAATCGCTCAGGGAACGAAGAAAGTTCGGACTTCTTGAGTAGCCACACAGCACGCAAGGAGAATTGATTATGACTGACACTGCCCCATTAATCGAAACCATCGACCTCGTCAAAAGCTACGGCGACAAGCTCGCCGTTGATCACGTCAGCTTCCAGGTACACGGCGGTGAAATCTTCGGCTTCCTGGGCCCCAACGGCGCCGGAAAGACCACCACCATCAAAGCCATCGTTGGCTTGCTGCGCCCCACCTCCGGAACGGTCAAAGTCGCCGGGTATGACGTGGTTCTCGATCCTGTCCTGGCCAAAGCCCACAGTGGCTACGTCCCCGACGAGCCCAACCTGTATGCCAAGTTGACCGGGCGCGAGTTGTTGCGCTTCGTTGGCGATCTCTACGGTCTTGATTCCAAGCAAGCCGCCCACCGCTCCGAGGAGCTGCTGCGCCTGTTCGGCCTCACCGAAGCTGCCGACGAGACCACCGACTCATACAGCCACGGCATGAAGCAAAAAGCCTCTCTGGCCGCCGCCCTGGTTCGCGACCCCAAGGTGCTGGTCCTCGACGAGCCTACCGTGGGCCTGGACCCCAAATCGGCGCGCCTGATCAAAGACCTGCTGCGCCAGATGGCCGACCGCGGTGCCGCCGTGATGCTATCTACCCACATTCTCGAAATTGCCCAGAACATGTGCGACCGCATCGGCATTATCAACCAGGGCAAGCTCATTGCCTCGGGTACCATGGACGAACTGCGCTCGCTGGGCCAGGAGGGAGAAAGCAGCCTGGAAGATATTTTCCTGGGCCTGACGGGCGGGGCCGAGTTTGCTGAGATTGCTGAGGTTCTCAAATGACCGCTTTGCAGAATGGTTTCCGCCAACCTGGCATGTGGGCCTCCGTGTGGAAGCTGCTGCGCTTGCAGGTGCTCATTTCCATCAACAATTTCAAGCGCGCCAAAACCGGACGCAAGATCGGTATTATATTTGTGTGGCTCATGGTGGCGATTTTCCTGGGATTCGTCCTGTGGGGCTCCATCGCCTTGCTGCGCTTCCTCCGCACCCCCGAGTTCCTGGAGGCGGCCCAGTTGGGTGATTTCACCGGCCTGCTCGATAACTTGCCAACCCTCTTGCTCACAGCCTCTACTTTTACCATCCTCTTCACCAGCTTTAGCGTCCTGCTGCAAGGGTTGTACCTTTCGGGCGACATGGATTTTTTGATGAGCACGCCCATCCCCATTCGCTCCATCTTCATCTCCAAGCTCATCCAGGCCGTGCTGCCCAACTTCCTCATCAGCAGTTTGTTCATTCTGCCGGTGTTGTTTGGTTTGGGCATCAGCGCCAACTATAACTTGCTCTATTATCCCCTGGTGCTGGCCAGTCTGATTGCCCTGGCCCTGGCTGCGGCTGGACTCTCCAGCCTGCTGGTGATGGTGGCGGCGCGTTTCTTCCCGGCTCGCCGGGTGGCCGAGGTGCTGGGTTTTGTGGTGGGCACGTTCTTCTTTGCCGGCTCTCAAATGGCGCGCTTCACGGATATGAGTGACGAGCAGTTCGACGCTGCCCTGAGCACGGTTTCTCGCGCCGCGCCGGCCTGGTCGCCGCTCACCTGGGTGGGAGACGGCCTGGTGCACATCGGTCAGGGCAACTGGCTGCCCGGCCTGGGGCTGCTGGTGCTGGCTCTCGGGCTGACCTGTGGCATCTTCTACGTTGCCCTGGTGACCGCCGAACGGATGTATTACACCGGTTGGTCCAGCTTGCAGAACAACCGCCGCAAGAAGGCCCGCCCAACGAATGGCGTTAAGGCTGGAGCGGCCCGCTCGACCCAGCCCAACTTCATCGCCCGGCTGGTACCCGGCCCCGTGCGCGCCATCGTGGTCAAGGATCTTCTTCTCTACCGCCGTGATTTGCGCAATGCTTCTCAACTCGTTACACCGCTCATCCTGGGCGTGGTCTATGCGGTGAG
>CAZMMI010000372.1:0-4049 GCA_964567255.1 uncultured Anaerolinea sp. | reverse complement strand
TTCTTGAGTCTATCCTGGTCGGGCTGCTCGCCCAAGGCCAAGGAGACCAGCCCGGACTTGACCCAATATTCGTGAATACCGGTAGTTACACCCAGCACATCTTCAACAAAAGCGCGAGTGTCTATCTCTTCGGGCTCCGTAAAAATCATTTGATCACGCGAGTAGCATTCTCCGTTTTGCGGGTCGGGAATAACGTAAATGGTAATCGGCTGGTCGAGTGGAACCGGGGAAGACTCGGCTAATTCGTAGTAGCGCTCGATGACCTGGATGGCGAGCTCCTGAGGGTCCTGGGGTTCGGCGAAGTTTTTGGCGATTGCGATGGTCAGCGGTCCGTAGATCGTCTGGGTGTAATCAAATATCCTGCCGCATATTTCATCCCGCTTGTAGCGCCCTTCCTCAAATAACAACGCACCGTCAAGGGGTGGTAGGGTCGCGGTAGGCGTCGACACTGGTTCGGTTGCTGTCTGGCTGACCGGAAGCTGCTTCGTTGGTTCAGGGATTTGCTGGGCCGAGCAGGCCGAACACAAGACCGCCATCAGGTACGCAATCAATGCCGTGCAACGTACTTGCAAGGAAATGTTAAAATTATTTTTTGACGCCATGAAGAATTAACCGATCAATTTTTTGGCGCGCTTGTAATCTTTGAGATTGACATAAACCGAATAGATGAAAGTGGGTTCTGAGGCTCCCTTGTACAAGGCTAAATTAGCCCTGGCATAGGCCGCGGCATCCAGCCCCATGCCAATCGTCCCGCGCGAGCGCTCGGAGCGGACCTCATGTTGGATGTTGTTGTCTTGAAGGATGGTTTCTATCCTTTTGATCCCCTCAGCAGAAGTATCAACGGCAACCCTGCGCATGAATATACCAAACATTTCCAATCCCTCCTTGATGAAAAGCAACCACGCTTCGATGGTTTCTACCCCTTGAGCATCTATCTTGATTATATGGTTTTGGGTTAAATTGGCAAATCGTGAGGAGTATAGGGCACACCTGAAGGCTGGATAGCTTTTACGCGGAGTTTTTTCTGAGGCGCTCGTATTCCTTATTCCCCAGGAAGTAGCGCAGTTCTTCTTCGAAAGTATCCATCAAAGGGATGGGTTGGGCGGCAGGGCGCAGGCAACTGCCTTCTTCGCCCAGCATGGCCTCGGTGGCATCCAGGGTGATGCGGCCCTGTTCGTCCAGGTCCAGGGGGTGGAGGATGCAGTAGAAGGGTTTGAATTGCCAGGGGTGCAGCCCGGCGGCCTGCCCGGCCACCTGCAGCGCGCACTTGTAGTCCTCGCGCAGAAAGACGCAGGCCGTGCCGCCGTAGTGGGCGCGGTCGGGCAGCACGTTGCTGTGAACCACGCACCCGCTGGCCGAGAACTCGTCGGCCTCTTCGCGCCCGTCGAACCAGGCGGCGGTGTCTTGCAAAGCAGGGGGCATGTGCGGGGCAATGAGATCGACATTTGCCAGAAGGGTGTCGCATTCGGCGGAGTCGATCCACACGCCGTGCAGGCAGCAGGCCCCGCGGCATTGATGCAGCACGCAGCGCTGCATGGGCTCGGATAGGAGAAGGCGGGAATTGATTTGGCGGGGCGGGGTGGGCATCCCCGTTATTATAACGCCACCCAGCCCATGCGCGCCGCCAGCATGGTCAGCTCGGCGCGGTTGGAGACGCCGGTCTTACCGTATACGGCCGCGATGTGAGTTTTAACCGTGTTTTCGCTGAGGTTCAAGCGCTGGGCAATTTCCTTGATGGTCAACCCTTGGGCCACCCAACCGGCCACCTCCAGTTCGCGCGGAGTGAGCGCTTCGGGCAAGGCAGGTTCATCGGCTGCGGGCTGGGTAACGCATAATCCTTGCGCTACCGCGCCGATGGCGGCTTGCAACTGCGCCGGAGAGACCGACGGGCTGAGAATGCCCCAACCCGGGCGCCCGCTTTGCGCCAGAAGAGGCCGGTACCCGGCGGGGTCGGCGGAGATGAGCAGCAGGGCGGCGCGCTTGGGCAGGTCCAGGAGCAGGCGGCTGAGCAGATGCGGCGGCACGGCATTTTCGCTGAGGAGGAGCAGGTCGAGGTCGGAATCCAAAAGCGTTGGCTGCCCCGGAAAAGCCGGAGCAGCCAACGAGATATTTTCCTTCCGGTAAGGCGTTTGCGCCAGAAGGTTGTGGAGCCATGCGCGCTCTGGAGAACCGGCTGCCAGCAGGGCGATATTCACCGGTTACTTTTCGCCGAGGATCACCTGGAGGGTGGTGGCGTTCCCAGCGCGGACGAGCTGCACCTGCACAGCAGCGCCCCCGCCAGCCCCAAGCAGCGCGGTCTGCAAGGCGGCATGCTCGGAGAGGGGAGCGCCGTCCAGCGCGGTGAGCACGTCGCCGATCAGCAGCCCGGCTTGTTGGGCGGGGCTGTCCTCTTCCACGCCCATGACCATCAAGCCGGTGGCTTCGCTGCCGCTGAGCTGGACCGTCTGGGTGCGCACGCCCAGGTAAGGCTTCTTGAGGCGGCCATGTTGGGTGAGGGCCGCAGCCACCTTGAGGGCAAACCCAATCGGGATGGTCAGCAGCGCACCCATCGACAGTCCGGAGGTGTTGATTCCGGCCACCTCGCCGCGCATGTTCAACAGCGGGCCGCCGGAAAAGCCTGGGTAGGGGGTGGCTTCACTTTGGATGAGGTGCTCGAACACGCCTGTGTGGGTGGTGACCTGAGAATGGACGGCCCGCACCAGGGCCAAACCGGCTTCAACCTGCGGGCCGGGTTTGCCCAGGGCCAGGGCCAGCGAGCCGACCTGCGGGACGGCCTGGGCGGTAACGGCGGGGGTCAGAGCTGCGCCATCCACGGTCAGCACGCACAGGTCCAGGCCGGGGTCGCGACCGGCGACCGTGGCAGGCGCGCCCTGCACGGTGATGCCGGTGTCTTTTTCAACAACGTGGCTGACGGTGAGGACGTGGTTGGGGGAGATGGCGATGCCGGTGGCGGGCAGCCGCCGCCGGGCGTTGACGGTGTAAATGGATGGGGCCGCCGCCTGGACAAGCGCGGCCAATTCATCGGAAAATTGAGCTAATTGGGTCATATCATTCATTTCCTTTCAAGTAGAATGATAGCTGCGGCGCGAGCCTTTTCCATCACCTGTTCGGGTGGGGTTGAGGTCTTAATAAATTCTACTCGAAGCCGTCTCAATCGGGAGGAATCAACCAATGAACTATCAACTCAACAAAGTCAACAATGTGGAATATGTAGAAATCTTGCCGGACGGGGGTGTGGTGACCTCGGAGCGGGATGCTTTGGATTTGGTGTCGGCTTGCGGTGAGAACCTTACGCCGAGATTGATGATCCACGCGGAGAACTTGTCGCCGGAATTCTTCGACCTCAAAACACGCCTGGCGGGCGAGGTGCTGCTCAAGTTAAGCAATTACCGCATCAAGCTGGCGGCTGTGTTGACGCCGGAACTGGTGGGCGAAGGGCGCTTTGCCGAGATGGTGATGGAAGCCAACCGGCGCAACCGGGAGTTTCACGTGTTTTACGATCGCGCCGAGGCGGAGGCCTGGCTGGTAGCGGAGTAAAGAAGGGCGCAACTTTCAGGGTTGATTCGCGTATACTGATAGAGTAAAGAAGATAGTTCTCCAGTATCGTGAGGTTAAATATCTGAAATGCGCGTCACCTTATTGAATGGAAATCCGAATGTAGAAAACCGGGCTTTTGATGAATATACTACCCGGCTGTCTGAGGCGTTGCTTGCCGGCGGAACGCAGGTCACCACGCTGACCCTGCGCGACATGGACATCCGCTACTGCACGGGCTGTTGGGCCTGCTGGGTGAAAACGCCCGGCGAATGCCAATCGAAGGACGAATCCCACCTGGTGCGCAAAGCGGTTTTGCGCTCCGATCTGACCGTCATGGCAGCTCCGGTGGTGATGGGCTATCCCAGTGCGTTGATGAAAAAGACGATGGACAAGCTGGTGCCGATGGTCATGCCGTATGTGACACTGGTGCAGGGCGAGGTGCATCACGTAGCGCGTTATCCGCGCTATCCGAAGCTGGCTCTGCTACTGGAACCGGAAGCCGTTACCGACGC
>CAZMMI010000371.1:0-4064 GCA_964567255.1 uncultured Anaerolinea sp. | reverse complement strand
CCACCGTTAAATGCATTCTCCCGCGCCGGTGTGCTGCCACACACATCCGCACGGGAGAATTGAGAGGAGAATGTATCCATACTATATCCTTCCAGATTAAGAAAAATCTGAAACAAGATTAAGAATTAGATAAGAATCATCAGATTTCTTCCCCTCTTGACAATCAGACCACGGCTTGCTACGCTCAAAAGAGAAAAAGTAAGTCCCGCAAGACAAAAGCCGGGAGGTTGGCCATGACCATTCCCAATACTCCGCTCACTGCCGAGAAGCCCGCACCCTGGTGGGCGCTGCTGGCGATCGCGGTTTTCTTCATCGTCCCCCCTGCCATCAGTTATCTACCTGCGCCGTATTCGCGGCTCATGGAAATTCTCTCCTATGCCCTGCCGGTTCTGGTGATTGCGATAATGGGCGCATCCATCTATTTTGGGATCAAGGCCGGACTGCCCCGCTGGTCACTGGTGTATGTGGGTACCATCCTCGGCGGGGTCGGTATCTACGGTTTCGCATCCTTCGTCGGCCTCTTTTTCGGTATGGCGATCAAAAGATGGATGGATTTCATTCTCCCCCAACAGAACCTCTTTACCGGCATCTTATTGAATGGGTTCAATCACTTCATCTTTTGGCTGTGCATTGCGATTGCCATCCTGGCCTTTGTCTTCTTCCTGCGCGGAACCGATCGCGGGAGGAAAGCCGGAGAGCGCATCCAGGGAGACTGGACGAACATCTCTTTTCTCTTTTACGGTGCACTGCTGATCATCTTGTTCATCGATTTTGACGAATACCAGCACGAAGGCTGGTACGTCATCGGCTGCCTGGCAGCGCTGACTGCCGGGGCCTGGGCTTACCTGCGCATCCCACACCCCGGGCGGCGCGTGCTGGCCCTGCTGGCAGGAGTCACCGTGTGCATGGCGATCATGGGCGTGGGCAAGTATTACCTCGTCCCGCTGCAGGATTGGCCCATCTTCTCCGCCAACCATACCACCGAAGACGAGCGCTGGTTCGAATCGCTGCGCACCATTGCCACCTGGTTCTGGGCTATCGTTGCCGTGGGGCTACCCGGTCTGCTACAGGTGTACCGGAAGAAGTCCATCACCCCCTCAGCCGGCTAGCGCCGATTGGGTCACCGAGTAGCCACTTTCGTTGCGCTGAAACTCCAGCAAGTGGGTGATGCAGCGCGGCAGCTCTTCACGCCGGTGAGTTACATACAGAATTTGCGTGCCGCGTTCTTCAGCTGCCCGCGAAACCAGCTCGATTAACCGGCGGCTGTTGGCCGGATCCAGCCCCTGGCAAGGTTCGTCCAGCAGGAGCAGATCAGGGCTCTTCACCAAAGCCCGCGCCAGCAAAACCACCCGTTTTTGTCCATACGACAGGCCGCCGTAATCCGCGGCCCCGTCCAGGGCGAGCAAATCCAGCCAGACAGCAGCTTGATCCTGCTGCGCCGGTGTCGCCCGCCGATACAAGCCCACCGAGTCGAAGAACCCCGACAGCACCACCTCGCCCACGCTCAGCCCTTCGCGGTAGTGAAACTGCAACTCCGGCGACAACACCCCCATGCGCCGCTTGATCTCCCAGATGCTCTCCCCGCTGCCGCGTTTGCGCCCAAACAGGGTGATATCGTTGGCGTAGGCTTGCAAATGATCGGCAGAGATCAGGCGCAGCAGGGTGGTTTTTCCGGCGCCGTTCGGACCCACAATGGCCCAGTGTTCCCCGCGCCGCACGGTCCAATCCAGCCCGGCGATGATCTCTCGCTCACCGTAGGTAATGCGCACCCCACGCATCTCTATCACCGGTGGGGCGTTTTCGCCCGGCGGCGCCGTCCGCGTTGGAAGCGGGCCACCGGTCAATTCATCTCCTGGCCGCATGACATCGTCCGAGCGCGCTCCACAAAAAGCCACTCGACCCGCCTCCAGGCGCAGCAGGTGCGTGAACGGCGCGGCGATCTCATCGGCATGATGCGTCACCAGGATGATCTGCGTCCCTGCCTCCGCCGCATGCCGGATCAACTCCGCCAGCGTGGCTCGCGCGGCGCTGTCCAGCCCGTCGAAGGGTTCATCCAGGATCAGCAAGCGCGGCTGAGAAGCCAGCGCCCGGGCCAGCAGCACCTTGCGCATCTCACCGTTGGAGAGCGCCGAAAGGGGCGAATTCAGCAGCGCTTGCAGCCCAAACCGGTCGGGCAGGTCGCAATCCACGATGCCCAGAAATTGACTCACCGGAGTGCCTTCGTCCTCGCTGCCGCTGAAGCTGCGCGCCAGGTCCAACTCTTGCTCGCGGGCCAGAATGCGCTGGGCCTGCTCAAACGAAACTTGAGCCATCTGCGCCGGGAGCAGCACATCGGCGAAACGCACTTCTCCGGGTCGAGCTACCGGAACCTTACCCAGCAGCACCTGCATCAGCAAGGTTTTGCCCGAGCCATTCGGGCCGGTCACCACCCACTGGCTGCCCGGCTGGATAACCCAGTCGATGCCATCCAGCAGCGTCTCGGCGCCGCGCCGCACGCTGACCCCGCGCAGTTCAACCAGGGGCGGGTTGTCCATCAAGCCGCAGGCCCGGACGGGTGCAGGGCAGCGTGAATTTTCGCCTGAGAGATGCCCCCTTCGCGCAGCACCACGGGCGGGTCCTGGGTGCAGTCCACCACCGTCGAGGGGGTGCCGCCGGGGCAAGGGCCGCCGTCCAGGATCAGGTCGATGCGCCCGCCCAGTTGGTCGAGCACATCCTGCGCGGTGAGCGGGTTGGCCTGCCCTGAAAGGTTGGCCGAAGTGGTTGCCAGAGGGCCGACCCGCCGCAGCAGAGCCACGGCGAAGTCATGGTCGGGCATGCGCACGCCAATGGTCGGGTAAGGGGATAGATTTTCGGGCAGCTTGGGTGATTTCGGCACTACCAGGGTCAGCGCGCCGGGCCAAAAGCGCTCCGCCAGGATGCGGGCTGCCTCGGGCATGCCAGGGGTCAACTGGCGCAGATGCTCAATCTGCCCAACCAACACCGCGATGGCCTTGGCGGCCTCGCGGGTCTTGGCCTCAAACAAGCGCTCCACTGCCACGCGCGAATAGGTGGCGGCGGCCAAACCGTAAACAGTATCGGTTGGGAAAGCTACCAACCCGCCCTGCTGCAAAACAGCCAGGGCCTGCGAAATGGCGGCGGGATCGGTAGCGGATAAGACAGTGGTTTGCATAAGAATTCTCAGTATATCTTCAGGGTGCCCAGTGTTTGGGGTGAAGACTCCGCCAATTATACATTGTCCAGCCACCTAAAGGGCCAAATATTCAGGGGTATAATCTTTCCATTCCACTCTGGAGCGTTCAATGTTTGTTTTCCTCTCCAAAATCATCCCGCAATTCATCCAGCCCCTGGGGCTGAGCTTCTTGTTGGCGTTGGGCGCGCTTCTGCTGCACAAACGCCCCAAAGCGCGCACACTTCTACTGACTGCCGCCGTGCTCATCCTCTACCTGGCCGGCAACCGCTGGGTATCGCAAAGCCTGGCCCGCTCCCTCGAATGGCGGTACCTGCCCCCGGCGGAAATCCCCACCGCCGAGGCGATTGTGGTGCTGGGCGGCGGCACCATTCCCGCCGAAGCTCCCCGCCCGATGGTGGAAATCAACAGCGCCGGAGACCGCGTGCTCTACGCCGCGCAGTTGTACCGTGACGGTAAAGCCCCGGCTGTGTTGGCCAGCGGCGGCTTCATCACCTGGCTGGACGACCGCCCTTCCACCCCCGCCGAAGAGATGTCGGCCCTGCTGCAACTGGCGGGCGTGCCCGAAGAAGCCATCTGGCTGCAAAACAAATCCCAAAACACCCGCGAAGACGCCCTCTACAGCGCCGAGATGCTGCGCGAGAAGGGCATCACCCGCGTCCTGCTGGTGACGTCTGCCATGCACATGCCACGCTCGGTGGCCCTCTTCGAAGCCCAAGGGCTGGAGGTGATCTCTCTGCCCGTCGATTTTGCCGTCTCTGAAGAAGGCTGGGCGGACCTGTGGCACCCCGATTTTGGGGCTTTCCTCACCCGCCTGCTGCCCAGCGCCAGCAGCCTCAGCCTGACCACCAACTGCCTGCACGAATATTACGGCATG
>CAZMMI010000370.1:0-4098 GCA_964567255.1 uncultured Anaerolinea sp. | reverse complement strand
GGGGGATGATCGCCCCGAATATGCCAAAGGAAGGAGAATCGTTTAAATGAACAAGACATCGAAACTGGTAGCTTTGATTGCGATTGCTTTGTTGTTCACCTTGTCGGGGTGTAATCTGGCCGCTTCGAAGAAGCCGGCTGCCACGGCGACCCCCGGCGAGCTGGCTTTCTTGACCAGCGTGCCTGCCTCGACTTATGCCGCGCAGACGGAACAGGCTAAGGGCGCGAACGTTGCCACTGCCACGCCGGAAGGCCCTGGCGGCGGCGGTGATCAGGCCGGCGGCGGTGTTGAACCCACTGCCACCTCGGCTGTGCAAGCCCAGCAGCAGCAGGCCCAACAGGCACAGGCTGCTCGGCCCATTCCCACCCTGGAACGCCCCAGCACCTACACCTTGCAGAAGGGCGAATGGCCGATCTGCATTGCGCGGCGCTATGATGTGAACCTGAGCGACCTGTTCAGCCTGAATGGCATGAACATGGAATCCCGCCCCGCGGTGGGCACCGTGCTCAAGATGCCCTCTGGCGGCAATTGGAGCTCGGCACATGGCAGCCGCGCCCTGCATGAGGGCAGCAGCTATACGGTTGCTTCCGGTGACACCGTCTACACCATCGCTTGCTACTTCGGCGACGTTTCCCCCGAAGCCATCCTGGCGGCCAACGGCCTCGGCGGCCCGGGCGATGTCAAAGCCGGTATGAAGTTGACCATTCCCTAGACCACTTAGCGAGAACACCGCTTAGCGGGTCTCTTTACCCGAAAATATGTCTGTGAACTCTACCGGCAGATGGGCGCTGACCATGTCTGCCGGTAGAATTGTTTAAACCCTTCTCTCTGTCTTCCTTATAAGGATGAACCTGATGAACTATTCCCTGTTGAACCGCAAATTGATCTACTCTGGCCGTGTTTTTGACGTGGCCGTGCATGAATACCGCCTGCCGGACGGGCGCACCCAAACCTATGACGTGGTGGAGCACCTCGGTGCGGTTACCGTGGTGCCCGTGGACGCTGAAGGCATGATCCATTTTGTGCGCCAGTATCGCGTGGCGGCCAAAGTGGATTTGTTGGAGCTTCCGGCAGGTGTGCTGCACGAAGACGAAGACCCGCTGGAAGGCGCGGCTCGCGAGGTGCGCGAGGAGACCGGTCAGGCCGCCGGGCAAATGATTCTGCTGGGCACTTTCTACATGGTACCAGGATATTCCAGCGAGAAAATGACCGTCTACCTGGCCACCGGCTTGACCCCCGACCCGCTGCCGATGGATGATGACGAATTCTTGCAAACCGAGCGCATCCCGGTCCAGCGCGCGCTGGAAATGGCCCGCAGCGGTGAAATCCAGGACGGCAAGTCGCTGGCGGCTTTGCTCATGGCGGAAAAGTACCTGTGAGCCGGTTGAATATTCTGTACCTGCACTCTCATGATACCGGGCGCTACATTGAGCCCTACGGTCACAATATTCCGACGCCCAACCTGCGGCGCCTGGCCGAAAGAGGTGTGCTCTTCAGGCAGGCGTTTTGCGCCGCGCCCACCTGCTCGCCCAGCCGGGCTGCCCTGCTCACCGGGCAGTGCGCCCATTCCAGCGGCATGTTGGGGCTGGCTCACCGCGGCTTCGGCCTGTATGATCGTTCCCAGCATATTGTCCACACGCTGCACAAGGCCGGGTACATTTCTACCTTAATCGGCGAGCAGCACGTTGCCCGCGACCCTCATCAAATCGGCTACCAACGGGTGGTGGACTGCCCCTCGGGGCATGTTTGGGATGTGGCCCCGCGGGCAGTGGAATTTATCGCTTCGGCCCCGGAACAGCCTTTCTTTCTGGATGTGGGCTTCAACGAAACGCACCGCGTCTATCCTCCGCCCGATTCGGCCCTGGACGCCAACTTCATCCGCCCGCCAGCGCCGCTGCCCGACACACCCGAGACGCGCTACGATATGGCTTGCTTCAAGGCCAGCGCGCGGCAGTTGGATGAAGGCGTGGGGGCGGTGCTGGATGCGCTGGAGCGGGCCGGGTTGGCCGAAAACACCCTGGTGGTGTCTACCACCGACCACGGCATTGCCTTTCCGGGCATGAAGTGCACGCTGACCGATCACGGCATTGGCGTCTCGCTCATCCTGCGCGGGCCGGGCATTTTTGGCGGCGGGCGGGTGGTGGATGCGCTCATCTCCCAGGTGGATTTGTTCCCCACCCTATGCGAGGTGGCTGGGGCAGAAAAACCCGCCTGGCTGCAAGGTGTGTCCTTCTTGCCCATTCTGCGTGGCGAAGAGCAGGAGGTGCGCTCCGAGCTTTACGCCGAGGTGACCTATCACGCGGCCTACGAGCCGCAGCGTGCAGTGCGCACCCGGCGTTACAAATACATTCGCCGCTTTGAAGAACGCTCCTCGCCGGTGCTGCCGAACGTGGACGACAGCCCCAGTAAAGAGGTTCTCCTGCGCGGGGGTTGGGCTGAACGCGCCCCGCAGCCCGAGCAGTTGTATGATCTGCTCTTTGATCCCAACGAGTCCTGCAATGTGATCGGCCAGCCGCAGTACCAGCCGGCGGCTACTGATCTGCGCGACCGACTGGGAGCCTGGATGCAGTCCACCCATGACCCGCTGCTGCAAGGCCCCGTCCCGGCGCCGGTGGGCGCCCTCGTCAACCGGGTCGATGGGATTTCGCCCGAAGAGCCGCCCGAGCGGGTGTGAGGTGGGCGCATGAACCTTGAGCTTCAGGATAAGACCGTTTTCATCACCGGCGCCTCCAGCGGCATCGGCGCGGCCACAGCGCGAGTCTTTGCCGAAGAGGGAGCGCACGTGGCGGTTTCGTATCACCGCGATCGGGAAGGCGCCCAGGCAGCGGTGGAGAGTGTGCGCGCATTGGGGCGGCAGGCCTGCCTGTGCCCGATGGACGTATCGGACCCAGACAGCGTGACTCGGGCGGTGGCGGCGCTACCCTCGCCTTTCGAGCAACTGGATGTGGTGGTGTTGTGCGCCGGGAGAAATGTGGTCACGCCGTTCGAGGCTATTTCGGCGCAGGAATGGCGGCAGGTGCTGGACGTGAACCTGTCAGGGCCTTTTTTTGTGGCCCAGGCCCTGGCGCCGCGACTGAGGGATGGCGCTGCTTTGATCATGGTGGCCAGCGTGGCAGCTCAGACCGGCAACGCCAACCACATGCACTACGCCGCGGCCAAGGCTGGGCTGGTCAACCTGACCAAGAGCCTGGCCCGCGCGCTGGCCCCGCGGGTGCGCGTCAACTGCGTGGCGCCCGGCGTCACCCGCACCCCCATGGGCGAGGCCACCGTCTCGCCCGATTACCCGCGCAAAAATTTACTCGTTCAGCGCTTTGCCGAGCCGGATGAGATTGCGCGCTGCATCGTGTTTGCGTCCAGCCCCGCGGCGGGATTCATGACCGGCGCCACGTTGGACGTGAACGGAGGGCGCTACTTGCGCTGAGGGCGGGCTTACTTCTGGCGTTGGGCGAATTCGTCCAGCATGGCTGCGGTAGTGGTGGCGCCCGAGCGGGTGCAGCCCGCGTCGATGACCGCCAGGAGCGCGTCCAGCGTGCGCACACCCCCGGCCGCCTTCACCTGCACCTTCTCGCTCACCGTGGCGCGCATCAGGCGCAAATCTTCCAGCGTGGCCCCACTGGGCGCAAAACCCGTGGAGGTTTTCACCCAATCGGCTCCGGCCTCTTCGCACAGTTTGCAGGCGGTCACCTTTTGATCATCGGTCAGGTAAGCGTTCTCCAGAATGACCTTGACCTTTGCTCCGCGAGCATGAGCGGCATCGCACACGGCTTTCACGTCGGCGCGGACGTAGTCGTCCTTGCCGGAGCGCAGCATGCCGATATTGAGCACCATGTCCAGTTCCACGGCCCCGTTGTTCATGGCGTCTTCGGCCTCAAACACCTTGGCGGCGGTGGTGCTGCCTCCGTGAGGGAAGCCGATCACCGTTCCGACCAGCACCCCGGAGCCTGCCAGGAGCTGATTGGCCAGGGCCACAAAACTGGGTTTCACGCACACCGAAGCCACCTGGTAGCGCCGGGCCAGTTCGCACCCGGCCACCACTTCGGCTTCGGTCAGTTCCGGCTTGAGCAGCGAGTGGTCGATGACTTTAGCCAACTGCTCGGC
>CAZMMI010000369.1:0-4111 GCA_964567255.1 uncultured Anaerolinea sp. | reverse complement strand
CGTTCTTCTATCGTGAGCCGGACATTTACCTACTGGGAAATTGTCTGGCTCGTTGCATTTTTACAGCCAGTATAAGAAGGAGGTGCATTTGATCAATGATGTTGTACTAGAAGGCATCGTCGTGCGGGAACCGTGGAAGTTCATGGAAGACCTGTTCTTCCGAATGGCGGTTTTTCGTGACACAGATCTTCCCGCCAAACCGCTCGATGCGGATCGGGATGCGGCAGATTACATCAACATTCGAATTTGCGGCGGAGCGAGTGGGCTGATCACCATGCGGCGCGGGATGCGCCTGCGGATCCACGGGTTCTTCCAGTCCAGAGACTATAAAGAGAACCTGGCTGAAATCGTGGAAAAAGCCCAGAAACGCAGCGGCGTCGAGATCACGGTGGACGCAAAGGACATGAAGCCGGAACAAATCGCGATCGAACGGAACTCCGTTGAAGTGGTCGCTCGCCGGCTGATCGTGCTCGACAAGAATCCTGAACGTAAAGAGAAATCCGAACCTGTTTCTGTCTAATTTTGTTTACCTGGTTACGCATCCGTGTCTGAAATAACATAACCAACTCACAATAACATGGACAAAGCGTAACCTTCGTAAGCACCAGCGAGTTCCCCTGCTCAGCTGGTGTCACTGGAGGATCACAAGTATATGGCTCTTCACCGAAGAGCGGCTTGTGCATCCTCCTTTTTTGTTTTAAGCCGTTTGGCCAGCACTTTAACAAACAACCTTTTGCTCGTAAAGCGAAAGGTTTATATCGAACAAGGAGATTCAACTTATTCGTGGACGGGCGCGTTTTGCGCCCGTTCACCTAAACCATTTTAGGGCATGTAATGCGAGACATTGACACTCGGTCGATCTCTGGCATTACCTGCTCTGTGCATGTTTTGAGCAGACGAATTCAACGAGAGCTGTGTATTTGATCAGGAAGTCCAACGAGAGCCATTTCAAACAGGAGGATTATGAGCAATATACCTGCCCCCCAAGTCGGGGATTCCGATCCAGCGCAAGTAGAACGTACCGAACGCGCAAAATCAGCGATACGCGCCGGCCAATTCCATATCAGCCGGGTAGGGCCGCAGCAGTGGACGGTAAAGAACGGCGAGAAGCTGCCTTACGCCGTTTCGCTGCAAGGTGACACCTGGGTCTGCACATGTATGGACTTTCAGCAGCGCGGACCACAAATATTGTGCAAACACATAGAAGGCGTCCGCCTTTCCGAGGCGGCACAAAACGAGACTTTTCAAACTTATCACAAGGAGCATCAGATGGATCAACCCGATTCGAACAACTTATCCGAGCGGTTCACCCGTATCCTGTGGGAACTGCGCCAACCGTTGGACATGTCCAGGGTCAAGCGCCGGCAAGCGCCAGGTTCGGGCAGTGTCCCGTACCTGGAGGGCTATGACGTCATTGATCGCGCCAATGCAATCTTCGGATTTGCCTGGTCTTTTGACCTGGTCAGCGAACCGTTGATTGTCCGCTGGCATAAAAAAGTCCTGGTCTGGAACCAGCAAGAGCGGCGCAAAGTCCCCATCACCGACGCAAACGGCAACTTTCAAACGGAAGAAGTGGGTCTGGTTTACATCACCGGGAAAGTCACCGTGGAACTGGAGGGCAAGTTGTATACCCATTCAGATCTCGGGCGCTGCATCTTCACCGGCGACACCCCCGAGGCGCTGGACATGGCCCTGGCCGGCTCGGCCACCGACTGTCTGAAACGCTGCTTCCGGCAACTGGGTAGCCAGTTCGGCAATGACCTGTACGACAAGGAGATTGCCCAAAATGCCGGCATGGAGACCTCTCGCGATGGTGGCTCGAGTTCATCCTCTGCTCCCCAAGCCACTCAGCCGCCAGCCACATCACAGGTCATCCCGAATGGCCGCAAGTATGGGGATGGCACCAGCGTCAATGGCAACGTGAGCGAGCAGGAAGCCTACGACACCTACAAGAAAGCTAACGGAAGCGCGCCGGCGTCGAAAGACTCCCTGCGCTCCTGGATTGCATCGCAGCGGACCAGTACCGTCGCTGTGTAACCAAACCCATTTTTCCAAACAAAGGAGAACAGTATGTACCAAACCCTGATTCTGGTAGGCAATCTCGGAAAAGAACCAGAGATGCGTTACACCCCCGCCGGCCAGCCGGTGACTACTCTGTCTGTCGCGACCAATCGCCGGCACGCCAACAACAATGGCCAACCGGTGAAGGAAACCACATGGTTCCGCGTCACGATTTGGGGAAAGCAGGCGGAAGCCTGCAACCAGTTCCTGCACAAGGGCAGCAAGGTGCTCATCGAGGGCCGGCTCACCCCGGATCCCGAGACCGGCGGGCCGCGCGTGTGGGAAAGCAATGGCAAGCACGGCGCTTCTTATGAGGTAACCGCCTCTACCGTGCGTTTCCTCTCTGAACGAGAGGATAACAACGAAAGCGACGCCACTGGCATCGCCGACGACATCGCATTCTAGCTTCAAACAACCGAATCGACATAGGCGGATCAAAGGGCATGCTTGATTGAGCATGCCCTTTTACTTTTAACTCACAGGAGGATCAGATGATCGTTGGTGAAATAACAGTCCGCACTTGCTATGGGGATGCAGCCATTGCTGTGGAGATCTTGGGAAAAGGCCCTCGACCAGGCACGACCTGGGTAAAGGCTCTGGACGGCCTTCAGCCGTTCACAAAGATGAGTCATGGCGGCCCTTTCCAGGACGATACCAGTCTCTGGCATACCCATCATCTCCGCAACGTGCATATCGAGAATAGCAACTCGCAACCGGTTGATCCGCTACCGGAAACGGAAGCGCATCCTGAACCTGCGCCGGATTGGTTTCTGGAGATGGCTTATGAAGACCGGACTTATTCCGACTGATACAAGAACGGGCGATCAGCGCTGGAACCGCCAAACTATTCCTCGGAATCGTGTGCTGGAAGCGCCGCCGGTCAACCTGGTTGGCTGCTACCCGTGCGTGTCCATCCAGGGTTATCAATACCTGGTGGATTTCGGCCCGGGCGAGACGATCCGTTTCCACCGCGTCAACAAGGATAAGACCTGCTCTTGCGATGCGCCATTTTGTGAAGCGATCGAGGTAGTCCGGCAGTATTTGCAGGCCGGCGGCCAGCGCGCTCCAGAACCGGGCATCAAACCGACCTGTCCAATTTGCGGCGCAAAAACCTGCCCGGATCATCAATGGGATGGCAAGTACACCCGGATCCCTGGCTGGCGCTGTGAGAAAGGCGGCCTGGCGCACTTTCTGGAAGCCAAAAGCGAGCGAATCAAGAAGCAGTTCGCGGAAAACCCCTGGCTGATCCCGCCCGTGTCCGGTTATCCCGGCGTGAAACGGGACGAGGTCATGACCTGGGAAGAATGCGAAGCCATTAACCGCAAGATCTTCCTGGAAACAGGGTACGACCCTACTGCTTGAAAACCACACCCCACGAGGGACAGTACCCTCGATGGGAGTATCTGTTCCCTCACCAACCGGAGACAGATATGAATGAGCAACAACCGTACCTCTTACAAGAATCCCTACAGAAAACCTATACCCTGCCGCGGTTAAAACACTTACCCGTGTGCGAGCAACCCGGCTACCGCGTGGCCAAAGACTCGGATGCATGTAGCCTGGCGGAACTCCTGGCAGTCATTATCGGCGGATCTACGCAAATCGAAATCGCCGAACGGCTGCTGGCGCAGTTTGGAACGGTTCAGAAAATCGCCCAGGCGCACGTGGTGGAAATTTCAAAAGTACAAGGTGTGGGCAACCAGGTTGCGCTGCGCCTCAAGGCGTCCCTGGCGTTAGGGCGTAAGCTGCTGCAGCCAGAGGATGAGCGCCCGGTGATCCATTCTCCCGGCGACGCCGCGAATATCTTGATGCCTATGCTGGCGCACCGCGAACAGGAATACATGATCGTGATGGCGCTCGACACACGCAACCGGATGCTGGATACAGTGGAGGTTTATCACGGGAGTCTCAACTCTTCGATGGTCCGCATCGGCGAGTTATTCAAACCGGCACTGCAGCGCAATGCCGCCGCGATCCTCATTGCCCATAACCACCCCTCTACCGATCCGACCCCCAGCCCGGAAGATGTCAGCGTTACCCGAGCTATTGT
>CAZMMI010000368.1:0-4118 GCA_964567255.1 uncultured Anaerolinea sp. | reverse complement strand
TTTTTTGCGATTACTTCACCCACACCGCCACATCGCTCAGCGGTTTGCGCGGTCGGGCTGCGGGCGCTTCGTCGGCATAGCCAAACGAGATTGCCGCGATCAGCTCGCCCTTCTCACCCAACCAATCACACAACTCATCGTAAGCGATGAACACGTCGCAAATCCACAGCGAACCCACCCCTTCGGCTTGCGCTGCCAGGAGCATATTCTGGATGGCCGCTCCCACCGACTGTGTATCCACCACCTGCATCATCGCCTGGTCGCTGCCGTGGGCAAACCACGGGCGCTGCCCTTCGGGGTTGCACACAAATACCGTCACCGGGGCACGCTCCATGATATCTACCGAGTGTTCGGGCCAGCGCATGTTGTGGCCCTCGGCAGACAGGCGTTGCAGGGCTGCGCGTAAAATACCCACCATCTCGGCCTTCTTCGGGCCGCCGCTCACCACATAAAACCGCCAGGGTTGGCGGTTCTTCCCCGAAGGGGCCAGTGTCCCCGCCTGGAGGATCTTCTCCACGACTTCATCCGCCAGCGGCTCATCCTTGAAGCGGCGAATGCTGCGCCGCGCCGAAATCGCCTCGTAAACGTCCATTTACAAATCCTGCCTCCCGGCCAAAGCGCGCAGCAGCGTGTTCTGGTCTGCATACTCAATGTCGCCGCCCACGGGCAGCCCCCGCGCCAGGCGCGTGATGCGCACCCCCAGCGGCTGGAGCTGCGTGCGCAAATACAGCGCCGTCGCATCGCCTTCCATGCTGGGGTTGGTCGCCACAATCACCTCGCGGATCTTGCCCTCGCGCACTCGCTCGAGCAACTGGCGAATTTTTAGATGTTCCGGGCCAATCCCTTCGATAGGCGACAACACCCCATGCAGCACGTGATAGCGTCCCATGAAACCGCCCGTGCGTTCCACCACCAGCACATCCAGCGGCTCTTCCACCACGCACAACTGGGCCTCGTCGCGGCGCGAGTCAGCACAAATCTCGCAGCATTCCTGCCCCGCCCCAGTGATGTGGAAGCAAATCGGACACAGGCTGGTCGCGGTTTTAATCGCCAGCAGCGCATCCGCCAGCGCGCGCGAAGTCTCTTCGGGCTGGCGTAAAATATAAAACGCCAGTCGCGAGGCCGTCTTCGGCCCAATGCCCGGCAGCCGCTCAAAAGCGGTAATCAATGCCTGAACGGGTTCGGGCAAACCCGCCATTTAGAATCCCAATCCCATGCCGCTCATGCCGCCGGCCAACGGGCCCATGCGCTCTTCCTGCAACTTGCGCGAAGCATCCAGCGCCTGGTTTACCGCCGTCATTAGCATATCTTGCAGCATCTCTGCGTCGGCATCCTTCAAGAACTCGGCGTCCACTTCCACCGCCGTGCAGTGCTGGTCACCGGTCATGGTCACTTTCACCGCCCCACCACCGGCTGTGCCGACCACGGTTTCGCTGGCCAGTTGCTCCTGGGCCTGAGCCATCTGCTCTTGCAACTTGCGCAGTTGGGCCACCATTCCCCCACCCGCGCCCATCGAAGGTCCACGATTGAATCCTTTTGCCATAGTTCCTCCAGATTATTTGTCTGCTGCCTTTGCTCGCTCGTTGCGGCGCAGGCAGTCAATTATTCTTTGTAGACGATTTCTCCGCCCAAATCCAGCGCCGTGCGTACCATGCCGTCGCTGTCAATGTCCAGATCATCCGCTTCCAGTGTGGTCTTGTTGCCAATCACCACGCAACGCACCGGCATGGAAACCCCCAACACACCCTGAAGTGCCGCCTTCAGCAGCGCCAGGTTGTCCTCCGTCTCCATTTTTGACTTAAGCAAGTCATTCTGATACCCCAACACCAGGATGCCATCCTTGATGGTGAAGGTGCGGCATGAGTTCAGCGCGGCAGCCGTCAAGGCGCTGCGTTGCCGAACCACCTGGCGAATCCGCGCCCAACTCTGGCGAATCTGCCCCAGGTCCGATCCTTGCCCTGAACTCTCACCGCCGTGTTCAGCGGGGAGGGGCTCAACCGTTCCCGCGCCCTTCCCCGACTGTGCCTGCGGCGTCTGCTTTTCCACCTCCGCAGTCGCCCGTTGGCTGACCGGTTCCACCGCAGGCTCCGCCGGCTGTACCGTCCGCGCCACTGGCTGAGCCACAGGTTGGGCCGTCGCGTGGCTGATGGGTTGGGCCGCGGGTGCTTTCGCCACGGTCACCACGGCAGCGGGTTTCTCGCTCACCGCTTCCGCCAGAGCCAGCTCCAGGCCAAGGCCCGGCTGCCAGTTGCTGCGAGTGTCGGCAGACGCCGCGTTGAAAGCGCGGATTGCCTCCAGCAGTCCTGCCGTGTCAAAGCGCCCGGCATGATTGGCCATCTGCGCGCGCATCTCTGCCGTCGCATCGATCAAGGCGGCGTTGTTCATGCGCACCAGCAGCAGCCCGCGCAAGTATTCCACCACCTGGCGAGCAAACTGGCGCGCATCGCTGCCCGAATCCAGTGCCGATTGAATACATTGAAAACCCGCCGCGGCATCCCGGGCCAAAATAGATTCCACCAGCCCCAACACCTTCTCATTGGTCGCCGTGCCTAACACCACCTGTGCCTCTGCCAGGGTCACATTCTGCCCCGTAGAGGTCAATTGGTCCAGCAATGAGATCGCATCGCGGAAACTGCCCGTCGCCTGCCGCGCGATGAGCAACAACGCCTCTTCATCCACGGACAGGTTTTCTTCTTTCGCCTTTTCGCGCAGCAACCCTGCAATCAAGCCCACCGGCACGCGCCGGAACTCGTAGCGCTGGCAGCGCGACAACACCGTGGCCGGAATCTTGTGTATTTCGGTCGTAGCCAGGATGAAAATAGCATGGGCAGGAGGCTCTTCCAGAGTCTTCAGCAGCGCGTTAAAGGCCGCCGTCGACAGCATGTGCACTTCGTCGATGATATACACTTTGAAGCGCCCCTGTGAAGGCGAGAAATTGATCTTATCCCTCAAATCGCGAACATCTTCAACGCTGGTATTGGAAGCCGCGTCGATCTCGATCAAATCCAGAAAACGATTTTCGTTCACCGCCGTGCAGTGCGCGCACTGGTCGCAAGGCCGGTTGCCCAAATCCTCGTCCAGGCAGTTCACCGCTTTTGCCAGCAGGCGGGCGGTGGTCGTCTTCCCGGTTCCACGCGGACCGGCAAACAGGTAAGCGTGACCCACCCGCCCACTCTTCACCGCATTGTGCAAAGTTTGGATTAAGTGATCTTGCCCGATGACCTGGTCCCATTGCCGGGGTCGCCATTTTCGGTAAAGCGCTTGCGACATGCTTACCCCTCCCTTTCACACTGGAAAACGACAATGCGCGGTTTTTCCACCTGATCGATCCGCCGGCCCCTGGCAGGTAACACACGGCAGACGATGCGGGCTTCAGTCACGCAGATTTTCTTTTCTAAGATCTGCTCCGTCCAACTCATCACGGCACCCGATATTCTGCCTGCACGTTCCCGTTCTGATCCAGCAGCGTCACCAGCTCTCCGCTGGACCACACCGTGTTGGTCAAATTCCAGAAGATCTCGGTCGGCGTGTCTTCCCCCGCTCGTGTCGCAACCTGCACCGCGCCGTCTTTGAACAAAATCAATTCCGGACTGCCAGGAAACACATATTGGTGCCCATTTTCATCTTGCAGCACCCATCCCGAAAGGCGCAGGTCCCCTTCACCCAGGCGGCGCAGCAAGACATACTCCTGGGCCAGGTCACCCGCTGCCACAACCGATTTGATCTCAATCAGCGGTCCAGTCGCAGTAGGAGTCACCTCCACTGGCTGCAAAACAGCTCCATTTGGGTCAATCGTGGCGGTTGGCGCAGGCTGAAACCCCAACGCTTCCGCCGGGGGCATCTCTCGGCTCATTACCCGATCCCAAATCGCCAATACCCCCAAGGTGGTAGCTGCGGAAACAATGATATTGAGAATAAGATACAGGAGTATTCCCGGACGTCGATGACCAGATCTCATAGGTGGATTGTATCACATCTAGCGTAACTCCTCAGCCAGAGGTGAAAGGGGTCTGAATTTGAGGAGCTTGCGGGTGCGAAGCACCCGCAAGCTCCTCAAATTCAAGCGTTTTCTACATCCTATCGGAAGTTACTATCTAGTACAATAACTTCATGCTCTA
>CAZMMI010000367.1:0-4122 GCA_964567255.1 uncultured Anaerolinea sp. | reverse complement strand
ACCATCTGCAAAGGATATAATCAACTTATGGTACCAACATCTCAGCCAGTTAAATTTCCTCCGTTCAAGAACTTCATGTGGGCAAGCATTCTGCTGACCCTGTTGGGATGGGGCGGATTGGCCGTACTCGTAGTGCTTACGAAACCAACATTAGGGCCGCGCTGGTTGTTCTACTTCTTGCTGGTACTCGGCTTGAGCGGGCTTGCAATGCCCGTCACATATTTCATGAACCTGCGATTTATGTCCGATCCCCCGGCGGATGGCACGGTGATTGGCCGCCAGGCAATCTGGTTCGGCATTTTTGGAAGCCTGCTGGCCTGGCTGCAACGTGGGCGGGTGCTGACCGCGGCGTTGGCCCTGGTACTGGCACTGGGCTTCATGCTGATTGAAGCCCTGATCCGCGTTCGCGAATTGAGTCTGTGGGTTCCACGCGAGGAGTCGCCTCCGGATGAGCGCTGATCTACGGTCGCTGCCAGGGGTGGAAGCGCTGTTGCAAACCCAACAGGCGGCCAATCTGGTTGCAGAATATGGCCGTCCGTTGACCCTGGAAGCGATCCGCGCCGAACTGGCCGATTTGCGCAGGCGTTTGAAGGAGAGCGAGGAACTGACGATCCCCGAGCGGGGGCAGATTCTTGATTCGGTTTCTGGCCGGCTGGAAGGCTGGCTGCGCAACACGCTCATCCCGGTGATCAACGCGACGGGGGTGGTGCTGCACACCAATCTGGGGCGGGCGCCGCTCAGCCGGGCGGCCATGAGCGCGGCGCAGAGCCTGGCGACAGGCTACTGCACACTGGAATACGATCTGGCCAAAGGTACGCGCGGCTCGCGCTCGGTGCACGCCGAGGAGCTGCTCAAGCGCCTGACAGGCGCAGAGGCTGCCCTGGTGGTGAATAACAATGCCGCGGCGCTGCTGCTGTGTTTGAGCGCGCTGGCGCGCCGCCAGCGGGTGGTGATTGCTCGCAGTCAACTGGTTGAAATTGGCGGCGGTTTCCGCGTCCCGGATGTGATGAACCAGTCGGGGGCCAAACTGGTGGAGGTAGGCACCACCAACCGGGTACACCGGCGCGACTTTGAAGAAGCCCTGACCGAACCCGCCGCGCTGGTGCTGCGCGCCCACCACTCCAACTTTCGCATCCTGGGCTTCACCACGGAGCCTTCGCTGGAAGAACTGGTGGAGGTGGCCCACGCTCACGGCGTGGCGGTGCTGGACGATTTGGGTTCGGGGGCGCTGCTCAATACCGAAAATTACGGTCTGGCCCACGAACCCACTGTGCAGGAGTCGATGAAAGCCGGGGCAGACCTGATCTGCTTTTCGGGCGACAAACTTCTGGGCGGTCCGCAGGCGGGCATCGTCATCGGCAAAGCGGACCTGGTGGCAAAGGTGAAAAAGCATCCTCTGGCGCGGGCTGTGCGCGTCGATAAGCTGGCCCTGGGCGTGCTGGCAGTGACCCTGATGCACTACCTGAAGGATGAAGCAGAGCGGGAAATCCCGATCTGGCGGATGATTGGCACAACGGCGGAGCAGATTGAGGCGCGAGCGCAGCGCTGGCGCGCGGTGCTGGGCATGGGCGAGGTGATCGAAGCGCGCTCGACGGTGGGCGGGGGCAGCCTGCCCGAAGAGACTCTGCGCACGTTTGTGCTGGCGCTGAATGTGCCGCAGCCGAATAAGTTTATGGCTAAACTGCGTGCGGCCAATCCGCCGGTGATCGCCCGCGTGGAAAATGGGCAAGTGGTCTTCGACCCGCGCACCGTGCTGCCGGAAGAAGAAGGCGCCCTGCTGGTGGCGGTGAAGAATATTCTCGGAAAACTATAAAGAAGGCAGAATCAATGAAAAGCGACCTGACTGCATTGATGCAAGAGAACAATTTGGATGGTTTACTGGTGGTTGGACCGGGCCAACATAACCCGGCGATGGTTTATTTGACGGGTGGGGCGCACCTGACCGGCGCGGACCTGGTCCTCAAGCGCGACGGAAAGGGGCTGTTGTTCCACGGGCCGATGGAGCGTGACGAAGCGGCCAAATCGGGCCTGGAGACGCGCAGTTATTCGAATTACCCGCTGGCGCAACTGCTGAAAGAGGCCAAAGGCGACCGGATGCTGGCCGCTCTGCTGCGTTATAAGCACATGTTTACGGATGCCGGGCTGACCCAAGGACGGGTGGCCCTCTATGGCGTGACGGAGATGGCCAACGTTTTCCCGATCATCACTGGGTTGCAAGAACTGTTACCGGGACTGGTATTCACCGGCGATTTGGAAGGCGCTGTGATCAAGAAAGCCATGTCAACCAAAGAACCTGCCGAGGTGGAACGCATCCGGCGGATGGGGCAGGTGACGACAGGCGTGGTGGGGCAGGTGGCCGATTACCTGAGCAATCAGCGCGCCAAAGACGGGGTACTGGTGAAGGCGGACGGTGAGCCGGTGACGATTGGCGAGGTGAAAGGCTTGATCAACCGCTGGCTGGCCGAGCGCGGCGCGGAGAATCCCGAAGGAACCATCTTTGCCATTGGACGAGATGCGGGCGTGCCCCATTCCAGCGGCAGCGCGGGCGACTTGCTGCGGCTGGGCCAGACGATTGTGTTTGATATTTTCCCCTGCGAAGAGGGCGGCGGGTATTTTTACGACTTTACCCGCTCGTGGTGCCTGGGTTATGCTCCCGACGAGGTTTTGAAACTCTACGAGCAGGTGAAGGAAGTCTTCACCACCTTGATGGGCGAACTGAAAATGGGTGAGGACTTCTCGGTGTATCAGCGGCGGACCTGCGAGCTGTTTGAAGCCCAGGGGCACAAGTCTGTGCTGAACACGCCGGAAACTGAAGAAGGCTACGTGCATAGCGTGGGTCACGGCCTGGGGCTGCACGTTCATGAGCGGCCATTCAGCCGCATGGTGGGCGCGCAGGAAGACCTGCTCAACCCGGGCACGGTGATGACCATTGAGCCTGGGCTGTATTATCCGGAGCGGGGCATAGGGGTGCGCCTCGAAGATACCGTGTGGGTGCGCCCGGACGGCGTCATGGAAGTGCTGGCGCCGTATCCCCTGGATTTTGTCTTGCCGGTAAAAGGATAGAAAGAGATCGTGAACGAGATCGACGAGTTTGAACGAACATTTCCGCCTGGGCGGATTTTAGGTATTGAGACTTCCTGCGACGAGACCGCCGCGGCTGTGCTAGAAAATGGCCGTGTGCTGCATTCCAGCGTGGTGGCCTCGCAGATCGATATCCATATTCAATACGGCGGGGTGTTTCCCGAGGTGGCTTCGCGGCAGCATGTGCGCACCATCTACGCGGTGGTGGAGCAGGCTTTGCAGCAGGCGCATATCAGCATCGGCGATGTAGATGCGATTGCCGTAACACGCGGACCGGGGCTGGCCGGGTCGCTGGTGGTGGGGGTGAACGCGGCCAAGGGCATGGCCCTGGCGGCGGGCATCCCGTTGGTGGGTGTCAACCATCTGGAAGGGCATATTTACTCGGCCTGGGTGTACCCGGCGGGGACGATTGCGCCGCCCGAGCCGCAGTTTCCGCTGCTGGCGCTGCTGGTTTCGGGCGGGCACTCGGAACTGAACCTGATCACCGATCACCTGGTTTATAAGCGCCTGGGCAGCACGTTGGACGATGCGGCGGGCGAGGCCTTTGATAAAGTGGCCCGCCTGCTGGGACTGCCCTATCCGGGGGGGCCGTCCATCCAGAAAGCAGCGGAAGCGGGCAACCCGACAGCTTTCGCCTTCCCGCGCTCGCGCCTGGACGGCACCTGGAATTTCTCTTTCAGCGGCTTGAAGACAGCCGTGCTGCGCGTGGTGCGCAAGTTGGAGGAGGAAGGCAAGGAACTGCCGGTGGCAGACCTGGCGGCCAGTTTCCAGGCTTCGGTGGTGGATGTGCTCCTGAGCAAAACGCTCAAAGCGGCGCAGACTTTTGGCGTGAAGGAGATTCTGCTGGCGGGGGGCGTTTCGGCGAACAAGGCGCTGCGCACAGCATTTCTGGAGCAGCAACTGTTCCCGGTGCACATCCCGGCGTTTGCTTACTGCACCGACAACGCCGCCATGATTGCCGCGGCAGGTTACTACCGCTATGTCCTGGGACACACCGACCCGCTGGACCTGGACGTGCTGCCCACATGGCCGTTGTCGTAA
>CAZMMI010000366.1:1569-4153 GCA_964567255.1 uncultured Anaerolinea sp. | reverse complement strand
TTTTCTTATCTTAAGCAAAAAGCTGACAGCTTACGGCTGACAGCTTCTTTCAGCGGAGAGGGCGGGATAGCACACCTCGACGGTGTTCGAACCCGCACAACAAAAAGTCCACCTTACGGTGGACATGGCGGAGAGGGCGGGATTCGAACCCGCGAATCCTTTCGGATTACGCGCTTTCCAGGCGCGCGCGTTAGGCCAACTACGCTACCTCTCCAGTTGGGCGAGCGCTATTATAACATAATTCCTGGCTCTTCAGGAATCGCCGTGGAGAAATCCGTATTTTGTGATGAGATTGTGGCTTCGCCACAATCTCATCACAAAATACGCCAACTACCACGACAGATCCCATAGACCTATATTCCTGCTGGTATAATCAATTCGTGATCGGATACGATTTTTACGTCTACTGGCAGATCGGGCGGGCAATTCTCCAGGGCACAGACCCTTATCTGGTTGAAAATGCCGCCTACCCACCCGCCACAATGGTTCTCTATGCCCTCTTTGGGCTGTTGCCATACCTTCCTGCCTTTGCCATTTGGAGCGGGCTGAACGTTCTTTCCCTCTTCGATGTCCTGCGCCGCAATAAACTAATCCGCCAGTTCCCCGCCTGGCTGGCCTTCACCCCAACCCTCTTCATCCTCCTCACCGGCCAAATTGACCTCGTTTTCTTCTGGCTGGTCAGTTGGCTCAACCGCGGCGGCTGGACCTCCGTGCTCGCTGCCGCCGCGATCACCCTCAAACCGCAAATTGCTCTGGTAGCTCTACCCTGGCAGATTATCCGCTGGTTGCTGCATGACCGCAAACAACTTCTCCGCTGGTTTGCGGTTTGCGCTGCCCTGCATCTCTCCCCCTTGCTGCTCAACCCACACTTCTACCAGCGCTGGATCGAAACTGTCCAATCCGACGCGAACTGGCGTGCGCCATTGAGCAGCGGTATCTTTCTCCTCACCAATGTCTCCGTGCCCATCCCCCTGCTCATCCTGGCGGCGCTTGCCATCGCCATTTGGGGTCTCATGCGTGATGAAACCACCGCGCGCATGGCCTTGCTCATGGCCCAGCCCATCGGCCTGTGGTACGAAGATATCCTTCTGGTGGGTCTGGCTCCCTGGCAGTTGCTCGTCCCCGTGAGCTGGCTGGCTTTCATCCTCTCGGTTTTCTTCAAGAACAGCCTGCCCTTCTTGATCATTCCGCTTGCCGCCCTCCTCTGGCGTTTGTGGGGGCCACGGATTGGACCAAAGGGCAATCTTCCGCTGCCAACCTCCTGACAAACTTGTAACAATTCCCCAGCCTAACAATTCTGGAAGGTCAAAAACCACTTTTGCCCTCTAGAATATTGGTATATGTCCGTCTCATTCACCTATGAACTACTCAGCCGCGGCCGCGCGGCTGCCAAAGCAAAAGAAACCAAAGAAGCTCGTTTCTACCTCGAGCGTCTCTTGAACATGGGCGCGCCGGTCGATGAGCGCATGGAAGCCTGCTACTGGCTTAGCGAAGTATCTGAGGACCCCACCGAAAAACGCTCCTTGCTGGAAGAAATCCTGGCCAACAACTTCGGTGATGCCCGTGCCCGGCGCAAATTAGCCATCCTGGACGGGAAGATCAAGCCTGAAGAAATCGTCGATCCCGATCATCTAAATCCTTCCACACCCGGCGAACTCCAGGCAGCCGATGCGCGCTCCTTCACTTGCCCGCGTTGTGGCGGAAGACGCAGCTTTGCTCCCGATGGGCAAACCTTGTTATGCGAATACTGCGAAACTCGCGAGATGATCGAGGACAACGGGCACAACCGCAGCGAAGATTTCACCGTTGCCATGGCCACCGCCAAAGCCCACCGCCATGCGATGGTCGCTCGTACCATTACCTGCCACGGTTGTGGCGCGTTGATGATTCTGCCCGCCGAAACGCTCACCGCCGATTGCCCCTACTGCGACACACCCTACGCCCTCGAGCAAGTCGAGCAGCGCGAATTCGACGCCCCCGATGCTATCCTGCCGTTTGCAATCGATCGACAGGCTGCCCGCGCCGCGATGATCGAATGGTTCCGCCAGGACCCGCCTGACGAAAACCCGAGAATAGCCCCGGTTTTTGGTGTCTACCTGCCCGTCTGGTTGTTCGATATGGGTGGAGAGATCAAGTGGGCCGGGACCATCACACGCAACAAACATCAAATTCCAATCAGCGGCGCGCGGGTTGTTTTCCACCCCAACCTGCTTGTCCCAGCCACACGGCGCTTGCCTGCTGCCTTGCTGCCCGCCCTGGAGGGCTTCGACATCGCCCAACTACAAACCTTTGATCTGCGTCACCTGGCCGGATGGCCCGCCGAAACCCATCAGGTCACAGCCGCCGACGCCTCGCTGAAGGCCCGCGAAGCTGCCCTGCAATTGGAACGTCAAGACATCGAGATAACCGAAAATCCTCCCATCAACCAACTACGGCTCAGTTCCTCTTCCATGCTGGTAGATTCCTACCGGCTTGTCCTGCTGCCCGTCTGGATCACCTATTACATGCTGGAAGAACGCAAATTCGAGGTGCTCATCAATGGTCAAAATGGTCAGGTGACCGCAGAGCGCCCTGCCAAAGGCCT
>CAZMMI010000366.1:0-1469 GCA_964567255.1 uncultured Anaerolinea sp. | reverse complement strand
ATTAGCTCTTTTTGCGTCCCAGATAGGTGATCAGCGCCAGCACGGCCAAACCGATCAAGCCGGGGACAATCCAGGCAAGCACCCCAAACGGGCTTTTCAGTGTCTCCCACTGTCCAGGAAAGGCCACTTCTTCGATTACAAAAGCTGAGAAGAGGCACATTACCGAAAAAAGGATGTAACTGACGCAGCCGCCCAGGCAGCCCCAACCCAGGCTCTTCTTGTACTTACCGGTGGCAGCCTGGCTGGCCTGAGCTGCTTGAACGGCTGCGGCGGCAGCTTCTCTGCCTGCTGCGGCTGCTTTGGCGTCGGCCTGTTTCTTAGCCTCGTTTTTCACGCCATACTTCGCTGCCAGTTCCTCGGCGTCGTCGGCCAACCATTCCGGCACCTGGTCCACCGGTTTTTCCGGCGGGACGGGAGCGGCGGGAGTGGGTGCTGCCACCCCGGTTGGGGCGGATGCCGCAGGCAGCTCGAATGGCTGGGCCGCAACGGGGGCTTCTGCTTTAGACAGTTCTTGCCCGCAATAAGGGCACACGATCGGCTCACCGCTCAGCACGGCAGTGCATTTTGGACAGGTGGAAGGGGATTTCTCGGTCATAGGATAATTGTCGCCCCAGCCTGGCTGCCTGTCAAGCAGATTCACGCCCTGTTCTGCGCGATGTCTTGCACAGCACCAATCATCTCAACCGTTTTTTGCAGCGTTTCAGCATCAGGTTTCCCATCTGATTGAAGCCGTTCTCGCAAAGCCCGCTCGATGAGACCCTCAAAACGCTGGCCCAATCGTTCCTGGGCCCGGCCCGCTGCAATCTGCTTTGAGGCCACTTGACCCAATTCTAGTGTGTAAAGTATGCGGCACAGCGTCAGCACCACATAGGATTGGTAACCCTTGCTGCTCATCTGCTCGGGGTGCTCCACCAGGCGCGTTGCCCACGTGTTCAATGTGTGCCGTGACCCGGCCCGCAATTCCTCAGCGCTCACCGGGTCGATCTGCAGGCGCGGGTCTGGCCCCGTCACGGTGATGCCCCGCTCGCGCAAGACCCAACGATGCACCGCCCAAATCGGGTCGTGTTCGGCCATCTTCAAGCGCTCGCCCTGCCCGCGCTCCAGGTTCGGAAACAGGACATGCGCCGGGTCGTAACGCCGGATGCCCTGGCGTGAGATATAGGATCCTTCCAATTGGATGGCCCAGGGGCTTTCCAGCGCAGAAATGCGCTCGTGCATTTCGCGCAGCGCCAGGAACAACTCCCCAGCGACATCCTCTTCGGTCACCACCACAAAGTCGATATCGCTGCCCTGATCAAAGCCGCCGTTGGCCAGTGACCCGTCCAGGTACATGCCCACAAAGCCCTTCCCTAAGACGCCCCGCGCGCCTTCCAGCACAGTCTGAATTAGCTCGTTTACATAAGGGTAAGGGGTGACATCCAAAGTTTTGCGATCCATGCGTATTCCTTTTACCTCTGCTACCGGCAGCG
>CAZMMI010000365.1:0-4164 GCA_964567255.1 uncultured Anaerolinea sp. | reverse complement strand
GGTTTGCAATATACGCCCGTCGACCTCACCGCGTAGACAAAGCGCCCGTCCCAGGCAGCATCCCTTGCCTCAACCACCTGCCAGAGTTGATTGGCATCCATTCCGGTTGTTTCCATTCTTTCGATCCTCTGTATCTTTAGGGTTACCTGCCTATCATACTGGATTGCCGGAGAGAAAACTATCCGAAAAGCAAATTCAAACTTAATTCCAAAAAGCATAAATGCGGCGCTTTCGCGCCGCATTTATGCTTTTTGGAATCAACCAAACAGTCTATTTGACGACTTTGTTGACTTCCACCAGGATCTGCTCGGCTTTTTGCTTGGTCAAACCAAGTTGGGCCGCCTGGGGCATGGCCAAAACCATGTTGATCGTCATGCCTTTAACCATCGCCACCATCGGGTTGGTCGAGGCCCCCGGAATGTACTGCTCGATGATCGCCTTGGCTTGGGGATTGTCCAACAGTGTGCCGATTGGGGTATCCAGTGTAAATGCCATCATAACCTCCTGATTCAAAACAAGTGAAATGGGTATTTCCGCAGTTTCCTATTAAGCACGGTCACGCACCGGCTTAATCCGCAGACTTTTTATCTTCGGGCTCGGATTCGGCTTTTCTCTCGCCGCCCTCCATGCGCCCTGCCGTGCCCCGGTACAGTTCCAAGCCCTGGCTGAAGATCACCACCTGGGCCGCCAGCAGCCAGAAGAAGAACAGGGCCAAACCAATGGTCGCGTAGTTGATGATCCTGCCCAGGTTGCTCTGGATATTGGCAAGCATGGTTTTCAAGTTATCCATCGAAGCCTGAGACTCACCAATCATCCTCTGGTACTGGCTCAAGCTGGTCGAGATCAAAGCCACGCTGGTCGACATCGTATCCAGGTTGGTTTTGATCATATCCAGGTTATCGTCCGCTTTATCCAGGTTAACAGACATATCTTTGAAGGTCGCGGGCATCTCCTGAATACTTTCCGTCAGTTCGCCCAGCGAATCGGCCAGCGGCTTCTCGGGGTTATAGGACGTATCCGTAGACGCGGCGCTGCCAATGATCGGTATAGCGGACAACATGAAGCGAAACGAATCAAACGACTTCATCGCGCTTTCCAACGACTGCGCGGCCATTTCCGCGGCTTCCAGTGAGGAGGTGGCGGCTTCAATGGTAGAGGGCAGCGTCTCGCTCATCATCGTATTGACCTGCGTCATCACCGGCTGCGTATCGCCCACCGTCAACGCCGTGGTGTTCAACATCTCCGAAAGGGCATCCACGCTCTTCACGGTGGCCCCCAGGGCGTCTTTGGTAATCACCATCGTTTTCTGGCTGGTGTCCACGCTGGTCGATAAGGTGTCAATGATCGTATTCAGCGAAGCGGTCACCGCGGGTCGCGCAATCCACAACCCGGCCAATCCCGCCAGGCTAATCACCAATCCCAACACCCCCGCGATCATCACTAAAATTCCAAGTAAGCGCCGCAAGAATTTCATAGCCACTCCCTTTTTCGCGAAAACTTACGAACCGGGGCAGGCGTTCACCGACCTGCCCAATGTCAACTAATTTCGTTACTGCTCAGCCCTTTTAGGAAAGAGGCCGAATTTGTGTTGTTTGTCGGGGCTTCGCCCCGACAAACAACACAAATTCGGGACATTTCTACCAAGGCCTGAGTAGTTACCTAATTTCATTATATATCTTTTTTGATGCATGCTGTATAGAAATCATATCTCGGATTCGCCGCTCCGTGGGCCCATTCACCTCCGCGTAGCGGCACGGGGATTGCGCGATTCACACAGCCCGCTACACTACTGAGCAACGATATCGGCCCCGGCTGCGCTATAATTAATCAAAGATCTCTCCTTCCCCTTCAAGCGAGTCAATATGAACCCACCCCTCGAATGGCTGCTCTCCGGCCCAGCCTGGGTCACCTACCGGACCCGGTTGGATTTGCGGCACCAGGACCCCGACGACGCGCTGGTTGTGCGGGCCCGCCAGGACATGCTGGCCGACCCGCAGGTGCAGTCCGTCATCGCCGGGCTAGCCGACTGGCCCGGCACGGTGCTGTCCAGCCACAAATCCGCCGGGCAGGCTTACCATCGCCTGAACTTCCTGACCGATCTGGGCCTGACGGCTGCCGACCCCGGCCTGGGAGCCATCACCGAGCGCATTCTCGCGTCGCAGTCCGAACAGGGGCCCTTCGCCATGCCCATGAACATCGGCGCAGCCTACGGCGGAGACGGCCAGGACCGCCTGGCCTGGGCCTTGTGCGACGCGCCGCTGCAGGTCTATGCCCTCATCCGCCTGGGCTTGGGCGATCACCCCGCCGTGCAAAAGGCACTGAGCTTTCTGACCGGCCTGGTGTGCGAGAACGGCTGGCCTTGCGCGGTTTCACCCGAACTGGGCAGTTGGCGCGGGCCGGGGCGCAAGGGCGACCCATGCCCTTATGCCAACCTGGCCATGCTCAAAGCCCTCGGGCAAGTGGACGAACTGCGCAGCGGCCCAGCCGCCAGCACCGGCGTGCAAACCCTGCTCACCTTGTGGGAACAGCGCCAGGACCAGCACCCCTACATCTTCTACATGGGCACGGATTTCTGCAAGCTCAAAGCCCCGCTGGTGTGGTACGACCTGCTGCACGTGCTCGATACCCTCAGCCTGTTCCCCGCGGCGCGCAGCGACCCGCGCTTTGCCAACATGCTGGACATTGCCCTGCAGAAAGCGGACGCGGAAGGCCGCTTTACGCCCGAGTCGGTATGGATGCAGTGGAAGGATTGGGAATTTGGGCAAAAGAAACTGCCCTCGCGCTGGATCACCTTCTTACTCTGGCGCATCCAGGAGCGATTAAAAGGATCACCGGCCTGAGTGAGGGGGACACCCAGGCCGGTGATTGACAGTATTTTAGCAGATTCTGAATGGCTGTCAAGGGAAAAATAAAAGATAGACGTTAGGCGATGTGGGAATTCCCAATGGGGTCTTATTTCCCAGCATAAGAGGGACAAGAGAAAATTTTCAATATGATGTGATTGACTACAAAATTTCAAAAGCCTATAGAATGGCAAATTCTCAATATTTAATATAAAATTAATTGATTGGTTCAAATGGAATGTATTCCCATTGAGAGACATTATGTCATCTGAGTTTACGGCTGCTCCTCAAACACTTGGTTATATATATCAAATTCGTTACGCATTATTCCTGTTATTATCCGAGCAGGAAGATGCAGATATAGCAATTGAAAAATTAGAAGATATTTCGCTTGAAGCAAGTGGAAATCCTTATGAAATATTACAACTTAAACACACACAAGCGACTTTGTCTGATAGAAGTTTATCATTATGGAAAACCTTAAGAATATGGAGCCGCTTATTACTTGAAGGCATGGTAAATGTATCTACCACAAGATTCATGCTAGTATCCACTTCAAAAGCTTCACAGGATTCGATCTCATCATTACTTAAACCAAATGACGAGAGAAATATTGACCTTGCGTATGAGAAGTTATTACGCGAAGCTGATGCGATACTATTATCTGATCTCAAAGATATTACTCTAAAAAAATGTTGCAAGGATTACTTACGGTTATCAGATAGCGATAGAAGAGTTCTCGTGAAAAACATTTTTATACTTGACAGTGCGATTAATGTTTATGATATTCCAAAACACATTCAAGAAAAATATTTCACCGCTATAAGAAGAGAGCACCGAAACGCTGTATATGAAAGACTGGAAGGCTGGTGGTTAGAAAAAGTTATAAAACATTTGGGGAAGAAAACGGAGGATGCAGTTATTGCTCGTTTTGAGGTGGAAGATAAAATTATAGATTTAGCGGAACAATTTCAACCAGGCGCGCTTCCCATAGATTTTCTTGATAAAGCTCTGAATATCCCTGATGATGCAGAACAAAGAATGTTTGTAATTCAATTATTAAATATTGAATTGACGAGTGAAAGAATTGAAAAAGCTATACAAGATTATTATAAAGCAGTTGAACAGCGATCAAAGTGGGCAAGAGACGAACTTCTTTTTGGAGATGAATTAAGTAAGTTCGACAATAGACTAGTCGATGAATGGGAGCGTTTTTCAGCTGCCTTTTTGGAAGAACTAATAGACAAAAACGATGAGGTAGCTCTAAAGCAGTGTGGGCGCAAAATTCTTAATCATATGGAATTTGATACTGACTATCTAA
>CAZMMI010000364.1:0-4172 GCA_964567255.1 uncultured Anaerolinea sp. | reverse complement strand
CCTTTCAGGGGAAAACCCGCTTACACCCAGACATCGCCACAAAATTGATGTCAATCGTCGCCGGCAATAACCAAGCTGTGGAAAGGCCCACCTCACCGCAGGAACCGTCAGAGGGAGTTCCCTGACTCTCTTACTTTATAGGCAACACGGACAGTTCAAAAGACCACAATGGAGTTGGCTTCGCTTATGAAACAGGGTGAAAGCGATTTTTTCCGGAGGGTGGAATGAGCCATGTCGCGAAAATTTTCTTGCTGGTAGCCGCCCCAATTTTGGCAGCGCTATTAGCGTGGCTGGGGATAGAAACACTTTCCACCAATCCAACAGGCTGGTTCTTGGTGCTGGTCGGAGTAGCCTACACCGTCGGATTGATCATCGTCTACGCCATCCGAAAAGAACGCTTTTGGGAATCACCCTTAGATGGGCGATCAACCCACGAGGAACGCGGAGATCGCTCACTCTGGTTCATCACAATTGGGATGATCGCTGCGTTCTATCTATCTCCATTGGAGTATATCTACCTCCCTCCTCAACTGCCCCGTAGTATCTGGATGGCCTTCGGTGGCATGGGGATAGTTGCCTTGGGAATCGCCCTTTTCATCTGGTCCCGGCGAGCCCTGGGGAAAAATTATTCCGGGCATGTCTCAGTGAAAATTGGGCAAACCCTGGTGCAAAGCGGCCCTTATCGCCTGATCCGCCACCCGGCATACGCCGGTTACCTGATGATGGCGTTTGGACTCAGCCTGGGGTATTCTAGCCTCGCTGGATTGATCTCGGTGATTGCGCTGCTTCTGCCAGGAGTGATCTACCGAATCAAAGTCGAAGAAACGTTGCTGAACGATCATTTTAATGAATCCTACCGCCAGTATATGCAGCGGACAAAGCGACTCTTTCCTGGGGTTTGGTGACTGGAAAATCTGGGAAATTCAATCACCCATAACCCCAATTATTTGCTATGATGAATATATCTTCGGTAGTAATTACTCAGGCAGTGCGGTAGAAGTTCCGAATTAGAGGTGTATGTGGGCGAAGCCCCCACATACACCTTTTTTTGGCCTCTTCCCCAGAAAACTGAGGCGTTAACTACAGTCTACCTTTTGGTTTGGTACTTAAGAGAGGAGGAATGGAACATGAAGCATTATCCATTAACCAAAACTTTCTTATCGGTAATAATAATTGGCCTCCTGGGAGCTCTTCTGCTGACCGCTTGCAGCGGGGTTCAGCCCAAAGTTGGCTACCAGGGCCGCCTGACGGACGAAAATGGCACACCGCTCAATGGAACCTATTCCTTTACCTTTAGCTTATATCAGGCATCCACGGCAGGATCAGCGATATACACCGAAACAAAGGATGTGATCGTCACAGATGGTTTGTTCGACTCAACTATAGGGCCGTCCGCCCTCCAGGCCGGATTGGATCCGGAATGGTTTTCCCAAACGCTGTGGCTGGAAATATCCATCAATGGCGAGGTACTGACTCCCCGCCAGCAGTTACTCGGTTCACCCTATGCCTTCACCCTGATGGCTGGAGCAGTGGTGGCGGGTGAACTAACAGAAACGGTGCATGGATCTGTCACGGATGCTGTCTTAACGATCGCGAACCGGAATAATACAGCAACCGACCCTTTACCGGCCCTAAGCGTCCAAGGGTGGGGCGGGCTTGAAGTTGTGGGCTATGAAAATAGCGACGGCACCAATTACGCAGGCACAATATTCGGCCTTAAATCATCTCCTCACAGTGACCTGCGCTTGGCCTCAAATGATGAACTTCATTTCGACATTGATGAAGACAATAATTCGACATCTTCTTTGCGAATTCGAAATGGTGCTGACACTGAAGTTTGTACCATCAATGAATCGGGAAACCTGCATTGCATAGGGAACTCGTTATTTGACGGCACAAAAAACGCAGTAGTTCCTGTGGATGGACAACAGCGTTTATTGTATGCCATTGAAAGCCCCGAAGTCTGGTTTGAAGATTTCGGCAGCGGCACGCTGGTAAATGGCGTTGGCACAATAACCATCGACCCGCTCTTCGCCGCCACGGTCAACCTGAGCGATTATCACGTCTTCGTCACGCCGCTGGGCGACTGCCAGGGATTGTATGTGGCCGCCAAAACACCCACCGGTTTTGAAGTCCATGAGCTGGGTGGGGGCACGGCCAACATCAACTTCGACTACCGCCTGGTAGCAAGGCGGTTAGGATATGAGTCAGAGCGTCTGGAACTGGCCGCGCCCTTGGAGGAACCATGAAACGGCCTTCTCTCCCCTGGTTAGCCGGCCTCGCACTGGCGCTTTTGTTGCTATTGATCATTACCCAATCGGGCAGTTCGCGTGAGGCAGCATCCACGGCACAACTTACCGTGCATAATAGCCAATCCGCCCACTACATCCTCTCCTGGGATTCGGTAGCCGGCGGTAGCGGGGTACTTTCATCCACGAACTACAAGTTACGGCAAACCATCGGCCATCCCTCGGTCGGAAATATGACCAACACCAACTACGCGCTACATGCCGGCTACTGGCAGTGGTTTTACCTAAAGGTCTTCCTCCCGCTCATCCGTCGGTAAGCGGGACAAGAAAGGGCCAAGCTCCAAAGGTCGTCAGGCGATCCCAGAACTCGATGCAGTTCTGAGGGCTATATTGTGAATCATCTCAACCAAGCGGGCAGAGATCTCCTGCATACCAGTAGAAGAAGGATGCACTAGGTCGGAAGTCAGTCCATCGACGCCGGTCAGCAGGGACCGGCCGTTGATATATGCCAGTCGCGGAAAAGCCAAATCCTCTACTATCTCCTTCACCACCCGACGATATGCATCAATCAGCGGATCGTTTTTGAGGTCGTGAACACAGGTAAACAAATCGATGCAAAAAACCCACCGCTCCGGGTGCGCGGTTGCAATTTCACGCACAAAATCCTGCACGCGCTCGCGGAACTGCTCCACCGACCAGGAATCAATCACATTGATTCCCATCTCCAATGTCGCCAGGTCCCAATCGACCTCTTGGGCAATGAATCGCGCCATCTCTGCTTCCATGTGCGCGCTCCCGGCAAACCCCAAATTGAATAAATCCATTCCCAAACGGTTTGCCGTAAGCATAGCATAACTCTCGGTGGGCCTCACCGCCCCACCACCGTGCGTAATGGATGAGCCATACGCAAGCAGCGTCCGAGCCGGAGTTTGCCCTCGTCGCGGCGGTTCCACCTCGCCCTCAATCTCCACCAATTCCGTGGACCAATCGTAGGGCAGAATCACCCGCACCAGGGCGGGATCAAAAGCAAGGTTGTTTTCTTGGGAATATTTCCGGAGCTGATCCAAATTAGCTGGGGCTTTGATAGTGAGCGTGGTCGGCTCCGGGCCAATCGACCGCGGGCAAATGGTCCAGTCGCCCTCAAACGGTCCAAACCACACTTCCGCCACACCCGCTGGGTCCACGGGAACGCCGTTTCCTGGGGCACGGCGCAAAACGATCTTGGCCGGCCCCTGGAGCAAATTGAAACGGATCTCGCAACCGCAGGTGTAAAAAGCGGCGTTTTGCGCAGCGGCGTTCATCTTCAAGCGCAAATCTTCCGGAATCCGGCTGAGTCGCCAGCCCCCACCCGGCAGGGAGGTCATCGCACGAATATTATGCAGTTCGACGTTTTTGTAGAGCATGGGCTTCTTCTGGTTGGATTTTCGACTGATGCGACTTCAATCCGGCGCCGCCTAGAACAAGAGTAACTGCGAAGAGGGTGGGAAAAGTCCCTGGAATTGAGGTGTGAGTGGGGTGCTTCGCACCCCACTCACACCTCAATTCCAGGCTTCTTCTGCCTCTGGCTGAGTAGTTACACGGGAACTCCCGTATACATGACAGTCCACTCGTTGGCTCTCTGGGAGTTGCCGTGGCAGGTTCCGCATTTTTGATAGGTTGTAAGCAACGACAAGAAAGTTACATTTCCGTTGCGATACTTGACGATATTCCTCTTGTTCAATATAGTTAAGTGGGTTAACATAACTGAGGATTACTTCTTATGCCACTATTCGGCCCGCCCGACATCGACAAACTCAAAAGCCGGCTTGATGTGAAAGCCCTCCTGGCAGCCCTAAAACACCGTGAGGCTGCCTCGGTACGCCGTGCCGCTGCCAAGGCTCTGGCCGAGATTTGCCCCCAACTGGCAGAAGAGCAGCTTGAACA
>CAZMMI010000363.1:0-4198 GCA_964567255.1 uncultured Anaerolinea sp. | reverse complement strand
GCAATTGAGTTTACCATGCGCTCCTCGATCATGCCCCACAGGGCCAGGTTGGGGAGCGTGCGGCCATTTTTAAAGCCGTAATCGATCACCTTCTGATAGGATGGATCGGGAAGGGGGAATTCCGGCATGGTGTCCATGCGGGCCGGAAGCTGGCCGGCCATGTGAGCGAACAAGGCCTGATTTTCGCGGCTGGCCAGGCTGGTAATCAATTCCGCCGATTCTCTGTCTCGAATCACATTCTTCCAAATGACCAGGCTGGAACCGCCCATATAGGGTTGGGTGAAAGCGACGGCGATGCCCGTATCGGCAGCCAGGTCCGGCGAATTGCTGATCAGGTTGAGCATCCAGGGGCCTGCCATAGTAACCGCTGCTCGCCCTTGAGCAAAAACCGAGTCGGAACCTTCATCTCCAAGGTTACGCAGCTCGGGACCGAGGAATCGTCCCAGGTTGAAGTATGAACGCATCGCATCCTGCACGTCGGGATCCATGAGCAGTACGCGCTTGCCGTTTTCGTCCAGAAAATCTTTGCCTTTGCTCCAAATCCACATGGCCAGGTTATGCAAGGTCAGGTGCGATTTTTGGGTGGGGGCAACAAACGGGGGCATGTCGCCAACGGATTGTAGTGTCTGCAAGGTCTGGTCGAATTGTTCGATGGTGGAGAAGGCGGTTTCGGGATTGAGCCCGGCTTTGGACAACTGGCTGCGCCGGTAGAAGACAAAGCGAATGTCGGTCATCCAGGGAATGGAAAACACATTTTGATCTTCCTTCATGCCAATTTTCCACAGGGCCGGGGCAAAGGCGCCGGCTCCGCCCATGCTTTTAATTTCTGCCGGGCTGAAAGGCCGCAGGGCATTCATGGCAATGAAGTCGTTCAACCAGGTGGAGCCTACCTCGGATACTTGCAAGTTAGAGCCGTGTATGGCATTCCGCACAAATTCTTGCCAGCCGGTGGCGTAATCAAGGCCAAGTAGGGTTACATCGACAAATTTCGACTTGGCATACCGCGCCAGGAATTCTTCCAGGCCGGTGGTCAGCGACGCCATGTGGGTCATGATCGAAAAGGTAAGTTTGGTAGCCATATCTTCCCTTGATTATTTTGGTACGTTTCCCTATCCACATTATACCGATTATCTGCCGGGTGAACGGGTGAAATCGGGTACTGTTGAGAGCTTGTAAGCTTTCGTCAGGCTTTTGTGCGACATTTGCCTACATGGCACAAGCCGATATTTTGTCCTTTAAAGTTCAAGCGGAAGGGGAAGAAATCTTGCTTTTTGAACAGCGCGTAATCGGCCAGGCTTTCTAGCCAGTGCACGCCCAGGCGCGGGTAGAAGGGCTCGTCGATGACACAGCACGGGAACAAGACGAAGCCGCAGCCGTATTTGGCGGCGGCGTCAATGATTTTTGCGTTGCAGCCATGCGCGTGCATGCCGATGAGCAGGTCAAAACCTTCGGCGTGTTCCACCTCGAACTCGGCGGTGATGCGCGCCACGCGGCCATCCGGCGGAATTTTCACCCGCCGCTCGCTGGCGATATCTTTATATTTCTCGGGCAAGGGCTGGTCGAATGGGTCGATCACCACCGGGTCCCATCCGCTGTTGAGCAGCAGGTAGCTGATTAGGCCTTTGCCGCCGCCAATATCTGCCGCGCGGCAGGGTTCAAAAGTCTGCGCCAGCCATTGGTGAAACAATTGCGCGCGGAATTTTTTCATGCGCAGCGTCTTGCTGCTGTCCTGCGCCAGGCGGATGGGCCGGTTGGCCAATGCAGACAGATCGAGCGGTTCATCATCGGCATCTTCGGAATGCGATTTTGCCCGGCTGAGTCGCTCCAGGTTGGTGTATAATTCGGCCGCGCGAATTTTTCCGGTGGATTTAGCCATAAGGTGTTCCTTGCCCAGGGGATGGGGATCCCGTCCCGATTTTACCCTGTTTTAGGGAAATTCCTGCAAGTCCTTTACGCCCCCGGAAAGGCGTGTTATAATCTTGCCCCGCGCCGAAGGGCGATTTTTGTTGCTATTGGACTGCTCCGCGAGTGGGGCAGCAAGAAATCTTGAGAAGGATTGGTAAGCCATGACCGACATTCTGAAATCTTTGGATGCCCCCGAGAACCCCAATATCCCGGCCCTGCGGCCCGGTGATGTGGTAAGTGTGCACGTGAAAATTAAAGAAGGAACCCGCGAACGTATTCAGGAGTTCAAGGGCACCGTTCTGTTCACCAAGAACAACGGCGTCAGCTCCACTTTCACGGTTCGCCGCCTGGCCAGCAATGGCATTGGTGTGGAACGCGTCTTCTTGACCCGCTCTCCGCGCATTGACCGCGTGGTGGTGGAACGGCACAGCAAGGTTCGCCGCGCGCGCCTGTTCTTCCTGCGTGGCCGCACGGGCAAGAGCGCTCGCCTCAAGCAGCGTTTCTAAAAACCGCGTAAACCAGTTTATCCGAGGGTGCAGTCATCAAACGCTGCGCCCTTTTTCGCTTATCTACCCGCTTATTTTCATTAAATGAAAGGCCGTTCAAACCACGATGCCCCCACTCATTGGTCTCACCACCGGACGGATTACTCGCAAGCAGGGCCAGGGTGATTCGGTCACCACGCCGTGCTCGTACCTGAACGCCCTCAATGCCGCCGGCGCCCTGCCCGTGCTCATCCCGCTGGGGTTGTCTCAAGAGCAGATGCGCGGAGTCTTTGAGCGCCTGGATGGGGTGCTGATCATTGGCGGCGCGGATATCGACCCGGCCCGCTTCAACGGTCAGCCGCACCCGCGGGTGTATGACGTGGACGCTGAACAAGATGAACTCGACCTGACCCTGGTGCAGTGGTGCGCCGAACAGGATAAGCCCTTTTTTGGCATCTGTCGCGGCATCCAATCGATCAACGTGGCCTTGGGCGGCAGCCTGTACACCGACATCGCTGACCAGTATGGCAAAGAGCAGCGCCACGACTGGTACCCGGACATTCCACGCAACACCCTGGCGCACGGCCTGCGCCTGGACCCCGGCAGCCTGCTGGCGGGGGTGATGGGCGGCAGCGAGTTTCAGGTCAACAGCCTGCACCACCAGGGCCTCTCGCGCATTGCGCCAGGATTGAAGGTGGTGGGGCATGCCAGCGACGGGCTGGTGGAGGCAGTGGAACTGCCCGGTCATCCCTTTGGGGTGGGGGTGCAGTGGCATCCCGAATGGTTGCAAGAACACGAGCATGCCCGCGCATTGTTCCGCGCTTTCGTCCAGGCCTGCGAGTAGGGAACCTTGCGCGGTATTTTTTAGGCCGCATCGGAACCCCCTACAGAACCCGTTTTTCGGCTCTCTGGGAGTTGCCGTGGTAAGTTCCGCATTTTGGGGTGTGAAGGCGGCGAAGCCGCCTTCACACCCCAAAATGCGGGTCTCGCCACGCCGATTCCCAATGAACCCGTTTTTCATTCGTGGACGGGGTTATAATTCTCCTCATGATTGGCATTTTTGATTCGGGCGTGGGGGGGCTGTCTGTATTGCGCGCCATCCGCGCCGAACTCCCCCAATATCCCGTTCTCTACCTGGCCGACCAGGCGCATGTGCCTTATGGGCCGCGCACGTTGGACCAGGTGCGCGGATTCTCCGAATCCGTGGCCCGTTTTTTGCTGGAGCGCGGCGCAAAGTTAATTGTGGTGGCTTGCAACGCGGCTTCGGCGGCCTCTTTACATTACTTGCGGGTCACTTTTCCGGCTGTTCCCATTGTGGGCATGGAGCCTGCCGTTAAACCCGCTGCCGAAAGCACCCACAGCGGCGTAGTCGGTGTGCTGGCTACCCCGGCCACCTTCCAGGGAGCCCTCTATGCTTCGGTCATGGAGCGTTTTGCCCACGGCGTGGAGGTGATGCAGGATGTCTGTCCGGGGCTGGTGGGGCAGGTGGAACGCGGCGACCTGGACGGTCCCGAAACGCGCGCCATCCTCGAGAAAGCTTTGCACCCCATGTTGGCTCGCGGCATGGATACGGTGGTGATGGGCTGCACCCATTATCCTTTCATCATCCCGCTTATCCGCGAGATTGCCGGCCCAGGCGTGCGGGTCATCGATCCGGCTCCGGCAGTGGCCCGCCAGACAGCGCGGGTGCTGGCTGCGCATGGCATTGAGCCCGATGCTGCCCAGCCGCCGGAGGTGCGCTTCTTCACCAGCGGCCCGCCGGAAGATCTGGCGGCTTTGCTGCCCCGCCTGTTGGGCCCGGAATATGC
>CAZMMI010000362.1:0-4249 GCA_964567255.1 uncultured Anaerolinea sp. | reverse complement strand
CGTCAGCACATCCACCGGCGTACTGCTCCACAAGATCGACCCATCCCCCAGTTGGCCATGCCCGTTGGTGCCCCAGCACTGAACTCCGCCCTCCGTGGTCAGCACACAAGTGTGGTATTCACCGGCGGCAACAGCGGATACTCCACTTTCCAGTCCGCTCACTGGCACAGGGATAATACGGTTGATCGTTGTCCCATCACCCAATTGACCGGCTGCATTACCGCCCCAGCACAGAACCCCGCCGCTCGTGGTTACAGCGCAAGTGTGATACCAATTGGCAGCAATGGATTCCACTCCACTTTCCAGACCGCTCACCTGCACCGGAATGCTGCGACGGGTCGTCGTGCCATCGCCCAACTGCCCGTACTCGTTTTCGCCCCAACACCAGACCCCGCCTTCTGTGGTCAATGCGCAAGTGTGCGCCCCCCCTGTGGCAATTGCCTGCACCCCGCTATCCAAACCACTCACAGGCACGGGGAAATACCGTTGCGTTGTTGTGCCGTCGCCCACTTGACCCGACCAATTGTAACCCCAGCACTTCATGCCGCCATCCGTAGTCAGCGCACAAGTATGGTAACCACCGGCGTCGATATCCGCCAGCCCGCTTTCCAGACCGACTACCGGCACCGGCGTGCTGCTGCTGTTTATCGACGCACCGATGCCCAGTTGCCCGTACCCATTATCGCCCCAGCACAAGCCCCCGCCCTCAGTGGTCAATGCACAGGTATGCATATCGCCGGCAGCAACGGTCTGCATTTCGCTTTCCAGGCCAATCACCAGCGCAGGTGTATTGCGATAAATATCTGTGCCGTCGCCTAACTGGCCCATCCGGTTATACCCCCAGCATAGAATCTCCCCTTCCTCAGCCAGGGCGCAGGTGTGGCCTTCCCCGGCATCTATCGCTATCATACCGTTTTGCAGGCCATCCACGGCCGCCGGCAGGCTGCGATCAGACATCGAGCCGTCACCTAATTGGCCAACAATATTGGAGCCCCAGCACTGGACGCCGCCGCTTTCGGTCAAAGCACAGCTATGCCCAGCGCCGGCAGCAATGGCGGTCACTCCAGTCTCCAACCCGATCACCCCCATGGGTATTAGGCTGCCCCGGGACGGCATTCCATTGCCCAATTGTCCATCCAGGTTGTCGCCCCAACACTTGACCCTGCCCTCGATGGTCAGGGCACAGGTGTGATACCAACCAGCGATAACGGCTGACATTCCACTCTCCAGGCCGCTCACCTGCGTGGGTGTAACGCGATCGATCGTCGTGTCATCGCCTAATTGACCGGCTGCATTATAGCCCCAGCATTGAATCCCGCCTCCATTGATCAAAACACAAGTGTGTCCGAAACCCAATGTAATTGCAGCCACCCCACTTTGTAAACCATCCACTGCCACTGGCGTGCTGCGGTCGGTCGTTGTACCGTCGGCCAGTTGACCATACTGGTTATCCCCCCAACAATAGTTCGCTCCCCCTGTAGTCAGCGCGCAGGTGTGTCGCCGGCCAGTAGCAATAGTCGCTATGCCACTCCCCAACCCACTCACTGCCACAGGAGCATCTCGGTAGGTAGTTGTGCTGTCGCCCAATTGTCCATCCCCATTACCGCCCCAGCATTGCACCCCACCCCCAGTGGTTATGGCGCAAGTATGCTCCCCTCCGGAAGCAATAGCCGCCACCCCGCTCCCCAGACCGCTCACTGGTACCGGCATAAGGCGCTTTGTCTGCGACCCATCCCCCAATTGACCGGACGCATTATGCCCCCAACACTTCACCCCGCCATCCGTGGTCAGGGCGCAGGTATGATATCCACCAGCGGCAATAGCTGCTATACCATTTTCCAGACCGACCACTTGCACCGGCAAATTGCGGTTGGTTGTCGTTCCATCGCCCAGTTGACCAGACCAATTGCTCCCCCAGCACTGAACCCCACCCTCCGTGGTCAGCGCACAGGTGTGGCCCTCCCCGGAGGCAAGTGCCGTCACTCTACCTGACAATCCAATCACCGCTGCCGGCATGCTGCGTTCGGTCTTCGTGCCGTCGCCGAGTTGACCGTACCCATTATCGCCCCAGCATTGAACGCCACCGCCTGTGGTCAAAGCACAGGTATGCCCTCCGCCGGCCGAAATTGCGCTGATATTTTGCAAAGGAGGCAAAGAGGCCGTGCTGCTAGCTGGACTCGGCACGGACCACCCAACCTCCGGCTCCAAAATGGGACCTGCCCCTGCGCCGGCCTGCGTAAAACTGCTATTCAACAAGGCCAAACTTAACAACAGTACCAGAATGAGTTGTGTTTTCATTGAATTCCTCCCCTTATTTGCAAATGGATGCTATGACGACAATGAATTAAGCCAAATCTTCAATCACCTGCTTGATCGTAGCCAGGTCGAGGTCTTTCTTATCCAAAAAGGCCACGGCCCCGGCTTCCAGGCCCAGGCGGTGGAATTCCCGGTCGGGGTAGGCGCTGATCATGATGATGCGCGTGTTGGGGGAGGCCGAATGGATGCGGCGGGTGCAGCGGATGCCGTCCTCGTCGCTGCCCAGCACCACGTCCACAAAGGCCAGATCCAGGCTGACCTTCGAGCACAGGTACAAGGCGGTGGAAATGTCCCCGGCTTCGTAGATCACCGCCGCGGGGCAGACTTTGCCGATGGCGCGGTGCAGGTTCTGGCGGAAGCGCGGGTTATCGTCCACCACCAGAATGCGCGTTTCGCACTCCCCTACCAGCGTGGGCTGTTGGGGCGCGGGGGCCGGGCCGCTGCCCGCCGAGCCGAGCAGCTCGGGGTGTTGGTTGGCAAAGTTGACCGCCTCCAGGCGGCTTTGCACGTCCAACTGCCGGTACAGGCGCGTCAGGTGGTTTTCAATGGTCTTTACGCTCAAGCCGGTCACCTGGGCCAGCGACTGGTTATCCAGGCCCTGCCACAGGTAGCGAAGCAGCTCTTGCTGGCGGGGGGTGAGGGCCGGGCCGACCGCCGAACGCTTGGGAGTCATCAATTTCTCGATCAACGGCCCCGAGATCCAGCGCTCGCCGGCCAAAACGCGGGTCACGGCCAGTTGCAAATCGCTGAGCGGCTGGTCCTTGAGGTGGTAGCCGTTGACTCCCGCGCCCAACAGTCCCTGCACATACACGTCGTCATCATAGGCGCTGACCACCAGAATTTTCATCTCGGGGTATTCTTTGCGCACGCGGGTGATGGCGGCAATGGGGTCGAAATCGGGCATGGCCACGTCGATGAGCAGGCAGTCGGGGCGGTGGCGCTCCAGCTCGGCAAACAGTGTCGAGCCGTCACCAACTTCCGCCACGATGGTGATGCCTTCCAACTCGTTCACCACGTTGCGAATGCCCGCCCGAACCACGGCATGATCATCGGCCAGCAGAATGCGCGCTTCCATTAGGTTAAATTATATCCAACTCAGGCAAAGTCACGGCGGGATAATCTTCTTGTTATTTTTGTTACAATTGAAGAAATTTCTCAGCCAACGATAGAAGAGACCTGACAAGCCATGAACATGGAACCCTTTCTACAACAAATCATCGAGCCGCTTAAGACCGTCGCGGGCGTCAGCGCGGTGGTGCTGGGCGGCTCGCGGGCGCGCGGCACGCACACCCCCACCTCCGACTACGATCTGGGCATCTACTACCACCCCGACCGGCCCCTGGACTTGACGGCCCTGGAGCGAGTGGCCGCGGCGCTGGATGAGCGCGGCGCAAGCGGCATCGTCACGCCCATCGGCGAGTGGGGCCCGTGGATCAACGGCGGCGGCTGGCTCAAAATCGGCGGGCAGCCCGTGGACTTTCTGTACCGCGACCTGAGCAAGGTGAGCCGGGTGATTGACGACTGTCTGGAGGGCAGAATCGAGGTAGCCTACCAGGCCGGGCATCCCTTTGGCTTCATCTCGTCCATCTACCTGGCCGAGACCGCCGTGTGCCGGGTGCTGTGGGACGGCGAAGGGCTGCTATCGGCGCTCAAGGCGCGCGTCACGCCCTATCCCGAGGGGTTGAAGCGGGGCCTGATGGCCAAATTCGGCTGGGAGATGCGCTTTGCGCTGGACACCGGGCGCAAGAGCATCACCCGAGGCGATGTGACCTACGCCGCCGGGTGCTGCTTCCGCGCGGCGGGCTGCATCTTGCAGGTGCTGTTTGCGCTCAACGAGCAGCACTGGCTGAATGAGAAGGGCGCCGCCGCCATCGCCGAGGGCTTCGCCCTGCGCCCAGACCGGCTGCAAGAACGGCTGGGGCAGGTGTTCGCC
>CAZMMI010000361.1:0-4253 GCA_964567255.1 uncultured Anaerolinea sp. | reverse complement strand
CCCTGGGTGGGCAGCCCGGACAGCGAAATGCAGGCCCTGGCGGCGGAGTTCAACCGCCAAAACGAGTGGGGCATCCAGGTGCAGGTGCGCTCGCTGGGCAGCGCCATGGTGTTGGGAGAAGAAATAACCCTGGCGGTGGAGCAGCAATCCATGCCGCAACTGGTGATTGCCCCGGACGAGCAGTTGGCTCGTTGGGAGCAGACGCGCGATTTGCTGGTCGATTTGCAGCCTTACCTGGAACATGAACTGTGGGGGTTGAGCGAGGAGCAGGTGCAGGACTTCAACCCGGCTTTCTGGGCGCAGGGCCAGGCAGGAGCGAGCCGCTGGTCGATTCCAGCCACGCGCACGGCGCACGGTTTGATCTACAACCGGACCTGGGCAGGAGAATTGGGCTTTGACAAGCCCCCGGCGACGATCGAAGCATTCCACGCGCAAGTTTGCGCCGCCGCGCAAGTCAACAACACCAGCAACCAGCGCCGCAAGTACGGCACGGGCGGCTGGCTGGTGAGCACCGCGCCCGAGACGACGCTTTCCTGGCTGGCGGCTTTCGGCGCAGACCCCTTCCCGGCGGAAGGAGAGGCGGATTACCGCTTTGACCAGCCGGGGGTAGAGGAAGCCTTGAGCTTCTACCGGCGGCTGCAACAAGACGGCTGCCTGTGGGAGGGCATGACCCCCACGCCATACGATTACTTTGCCGAGCGCTTCGCCCTGATCTATTCGGGCACGCTGCAAGACTTGCCGCTGCAAGACCATGTGCAGGAACGTTTCGAGAGCGAGGATCAATGGGTGTTCATCCCCTATCCCAGCGAAAGCGGGGAAGAGGTTGTTTTTGCGCAAGGCGAAGCCTATGCCATTCTGAACAGTTCGCCCGAGGAACAGTTGGCTGCCTGGCTGATGCTGCGCTGGCTGTCGCTGCCCGAGCAGCAAACCCGTCTGGCTGTGGCGAACCTGTCCTTGCCAATTGGGGCCGAGTCGCAAAAAGCATTGAGCAGCCGGCAGAATGATTTTCCGTGGAGCGTGATCCTGCCGTTGGCAAGCGAGGTACGTCCGGTGCCCGCCCCGGCCTCGTGGGCATTGGTGCAGAGCGTGCTGCAGGACGCAGCCTGGCAGGTGCTGCGCTTGCCCGAAGGCGGCCAGGTTGAGCAGGTCATCGCCGATTTGGAAGCCATGTCGCAAGAGTTGATTCAACCCGGGACGGAGTGAGTTTGGCGAAGGAGGAGGGCTGGATGAAAAATCTTGGTTGGCTCTTCCTAATGATCGTCGTGTTGGCTGCCGCGGGATGCTCGACGGCAGCGCCGCCTGTCGAAAGCCCTTTGGAGCCTACCCCCATGCAGGCAACCACGGAACCAGCTTCGACTGTGCCCGAGGCGACCCAAACGCCCAGCCCGGTTCCGCTGACGGGGGCGGCTTGCCTGGTGGGGGCGTGGCAGCCGGACGGGTTGCAAGCGCAGATGGAGCGCTCGCTGGGCGCGTCCAGCCCGGGCGCCGTGGTAGAATCGGTGAGGGGGCAAGTGTTTTACCGCTTCTCGGCCGAGGGACAGTTTGAACTGGCTTTTGAGCAGTTTGAGGTCAAGTTGAGCGGCGAGTCCAACGGTAAGACCTACCACACCGGCAGCCTGTTGAACGGTAGCGCTGCGGCCCGCTACCAGGTGGAGGATGGCGAAGGACAATTGCTGCTGAGCGATTTTGGGGGCGAAGGGGTGCGCATGACGGTGACCATCAACGACCAGCCGCTGTTTGAAGAGAATCTTTCGGCCTGGCCGGCCTTTTTTGCCACGCTGGCCGAGTCGGTGGGGGCGGGCGGGGGCGGCGAGCCCCCAGAAGGAGAAGCGCGTTTGAGCTTCACCTGTTTGGAAAACCGCCTGGTGATTACACGCGGCGATCAACAACCCGCCGCCGAGTTGGAACTGGCGCGAATGCCTTGACGTCTATGCAATTATGAGCGATCAAGACCACAAACTGGTTACCCAATACCTGAACTTGTTTGAAGAGCAGATCACGCCGCTGTTCCGCTATCACCTGGCGCGCAGCGGTGATTGGCAGACGGCCGAAGCGCTGACCGCCGAGACCATGCGCCTGGGGCGGGATTGGTTCGCGGCGGCGGGGTTGGATGGGGAAACGTCCGGCGAATGGTTGTTTGGGCTGGCGGCGGCACTGCAGGACCAGCATCGCCGTACCAAGTCCCTGCCGCCGTTGACCGAAAACGGCTTGAACCCCACACCCGACCAGTTGGAGCAGTTCGCGGGCATGGCGGCGCTGGCGGAGGCCTGGCGTAAACTGCCCGCCGAGAAAGCCGACGCGCTGGCTTTGAAGTTTTTTGGCAAGCTAAATGCCGATGAGCTTTTTTTGCTGACCGGCCTGGATGATGAACAAATCACCCCGCTGGTGGGGGCCTGGATGGGCGCGGTGGGGGAATTGCCCGAGTTGGTGCAGCCGGTGGGGTACTTCGCCGGACATTTGGCCAACGCGCTGCGGCAAGAGTCTCCGCGGCGGGTGAAGGGTAGACCGCCCAGACGCCAACGGCGAGCGCTGCGCGCCGGGCCCATCTGGCGGCGCTTCCGGCGCGTGGCGGCGGTGCTGGTGGTTTTGTTTGTTGTCGCCGGGGCGGCGCTGACGCTGATGCAGCGGGTGGGCAAGGAGGAACTCAACGGGGAGACGGAACTGGAAAGAAGCCGTATCTCCAGCGAGGTCAATTTCCCACCCAGCCAGGATCAGGTGATTTATGTGAACGAAACAGGGCAGTTGATCCGCCTGGACCTGGCTACGATGAAGCAAATAATGCTCACCGAACAGAAATTCTTTTCAGAGGGCGCGCCGGCGCAGGAACAAGTGTTGAGCGCTTCGCCGGATGGGGAGTGGCTGGCGGTGTTGCGACCGGCGGATCGAGCCACTTACTTGCTGAAATTGGACGGAACGGAGCAGATTCGGCTGGCGGATCACCCGGCGCTGCTGGATTGGGCTCCGGACGGCCGCGCGCTGGCTTTTGCGGACCCGAGCGCGCCGGGAACGCTGTACTATTACAGCCTGGAGAGCCGCAGCCCGGCGCAGTTGGCCCAATTCAGCGGAGAGATTCGAGCCGTGGCCTGGTCGCCGGTGGGGGTGCCGATTGCTGTGACGGTGGAGGGGAATATCCACAAGGATGCGCAGCGGCAAATGGTTGTCCCGGTGCAAATCGAGACGATCAACCCGCAGTCGGGCAATTCACGGCTGATCTTTGAAGGGCAACGGGCGGTGGCTGTGTCACAAAGCGGCCTGGAGTCGCTGGAGAACCAAAACGGGGAGGGGGTGTTACTGTGGACCGAAAACGGGGACGAAGTGTGGTACCCACCTCTGCACCTGGCGATTCCGGTGAATGGCAGCCCTCCACGTAACCTGTATTCGCCCCCGAGCAATCGTTTCGGGGTGCAGACGCAGCTTCTTACGAAAGCCCCCATCGATGCCGGCCGTATCAGCCAGGCGTCACTATCATCGGATCGGACCAGTATGGTCCTGGTTAATGATGATACCGGCGGGCGTTCCTACCTGATGACTCTAATGACGGGGTTAAACTTTGAGGAGATGAAGTGGCGGCAGGAGAGCGGCTTGATTGAGACAATGGCCTGGACGGAAGAGGGTGACAGCCTGCTGGCGGGGCGGGATAAGCGCTTTTTTAATGAAATATTGCGTATCGATGCTCGCTCGGGGCAGTATCAGGTGATTGTGGAGCGGGGTTTGTTGTTGGGAACGCTTTCGGAGTTAGATTCGATCCGGCAGCATCGCGCTCCGGAGGCGAAACTTGTGCCGCCAAGCTTCACCGGTTACGACGGTTCCCGGGTGGAGACTCCCATCAGGCCGCTGGGAATTTCGTTTGGAATTCCAGATGGTTGGACGGCCACGGTCTACTCCGACTCGGCATTGATCAGTAATTTTAAAATGTCCGACCCACTGGGATTTGTCGGTTTGAGCCCCGAGGCAATACTGCTGTACGTGGGTCGTGAGTCCCGCACGTTGGATGATTGGCTGAAAGATGTAGAAAACTCTGGCGGCGCTGGGACGCACGATGTAATGGCAGTTGGCGAGCTGGTCATCCATCGTTTTGAAACCAAGTTCTCTGATGGAAGGATTAATCAAGCGGCTTTGATCGAAACGCCTGATGGGCTGGTGGTGGTGTACCCGTACAATTGGACAACCGCCACATGGGCAGATTTTGGCCGTTTCCTGGCCTCAACGCAAGTCATTCCAGGGGAGGGGGAGCTTTTACCGCAGAGCACGCA
>CAZMMI010000360.1:0-4312 GCA_964567255.1 uncultured Anaerolinea sp. | reverse complement strand
ACGGCGCCAGAGTTGGCTTCACCATCCCAACCACTTACCTGCCTTTGCTGGAACGGTAAGCACATAAAAAAGGAAAGAAGTTTGCTCCGGCCTAAATCGTCTCTGCGATTACCGCCAGCGCCCGCTCCACCAGCGCTACATCGGCTTGCGTGCCCATGTGCCCCAGGCGGAAGACTTTACCCGCCAGCGGCCCGTAGCTCCCCCCTACGGCCAGGCCTGCCCGCCGGAAGCCCGCATCCAGTTCCGCCCATCCAATCGCCTGCGGCACTTTCACCGCCGTCACCGTGGGTGCAGGCACAGCCCCCGGCGCGGGGAACAATTCCAGACCCAGTTCCACAATCCCCGCCCGGCAGCGTTGGGCGGTTCGCTCGTGACGCGCAAAACACGCCTCTAATCCTTCTGCCAGAATGCGCTCCGCGCCCGCGTTCAGCGCCGCCATGCCGTGCCAGTATGGTGTGTAGGGGAAGTAGAAATCCTGCTGCGCCGTGCGGAAAGGCAGCAACGCGTCGTAGCCCACATAGCCCACCTCGACAATGATCTCCCAGGCCGCCGGGCTGATGGACACAAAGGACATCCCCGGGGGAACCGAAAGGGCCTTCTGCGAGCCGCCCAGCAGCAGGTCAATGCCCCAGGCATCCGTTTCCAGCGGCACGCCGCCCAGCGCTGCCACCGAGTCTACATATAAAAGCGGCACATGGTGCGCCCGCTTCAACGCGCCCAACTCCGCCAGCGGGTTCAGCGTTCCCGAGGGCGTCTCGCAGTGCACGACCGTGATCATTTTGGGCTTGAAGGCCGCAATGGCCTCTTCTACTGCATCCCAATCGTGCAAGGTCTCATCGTAAGGCAGGCCCAGTGTGCGCACCTCGGCCCCAATCGAGCGAGCCATGTCGCCAATCCCATAGCCGAACACCCCCGTCGCCAGGGCCAGCACGCGCTCGCCGGGGCGGATGCAGCTCTTCAGCGCCGACCACAGCGCCAGCATGCCCTCGCCCGTCTGGATCGCCACCGAGTTGCGCGTCCCCAAAATGGCTTGCAAGTTGGCTTCGGTGCGGTTATACAACTCAAGAAACTCCGGTTCCAAATCACCGGAGCCAAAATCGGCCTGGTAAGCCGCCAGCACATCCGCCGGAACGCTCACCGGGCCGGGAATCATCGGGATGGGGTAAGTCTTCATGGTACACGCTCCTTCTCATCCATTTTACCGCCGCGTTGGAGAAAAAGATGGTGCAATTGGGCATTCCGGGGGAAAGCCTCCGAATATACCCAATTGCGCCAAGTCTTCTCGCCCCGTTCTATGCTAGAATCACCCCAGCAATTGACGAAGGAGTAAACACATCATGAAACTGGGTATGTGCGGATATAGTACAACCAAAAACGCCGACGGGCGCGAGTTTGACCTGCTGGCGGCCTCCAAATCGGCCGGATTTGACTACATCGAACTGCCCCTCTCGCGGGTGGCAGGTTTGAACGAAGCTGAGTTTTCCGATTTACTGGCCTCGGTTCGCGCCTCTGGCCTGCCCTGTGAAGCCTGCAACGTCCTGTTCCCCGGCACGCTGCGCCTCACCGGCCCGCAGGTCGATCGCGCCGCCATCACGGATTACCTCGAGCTGGCCCTGGGCCGCGCCGCCCAACTCGGCGCCCAGGTGGTCGTCTTCGGCAGCGCTGGAGCCCGCAACGTGCCCGAAGGCTACCCGCCCGAGCAAGCCTTCCTCCAACTGGTCGACATGCTGCGCACCGCCGGGCCCATCGCCGCGCGCAACGGCATCACCCTGGCCATCGAGCCCCTCAACCGCGCCGAAAGCAACATCCTCCAGACCGGCGCCGAGGGCTTTACTCTGGCCAAGCTGGTCAACCATCCCAACGTAGGCCTGCTCCTGGATTACTATCACATGGCCAAAGATGGCGACGACTACGGCATCGCTGTGACCGCTCGTGACTACCTGCGCCATGCTCACTTTGCCCGCCTGGAGGGTCGCTTCTTCCCGGCTGTGATGGAAGATGACTTCCGCGCCTTCACCAGCGCGCTCAAACGAGCCGGGTATGATGCCCGCCTCAGCCTGGAAGCCGGGTTCAATGACTTCGCTGCCGACGCCCCCCGCGCGCTCGCCATCCTGCGGGAGTTGATCGCGTCTTAACGCTCAAACCATCCAAGCCTATACACCCCGGCTTGCGTGAAGATCCATTTGTGGGTATCATAACTCGGACAAAGCTTAGCGTTAATCTCGTTTTTTGCAAAGGATGAACCTCATGGACTCTTCTAACCTTCAAATTGCCACCCTGGGGGGCGGGTGTTTCTGGTGCCTCGAAGCCGTTTATGACGACCTGCGCGGCGTCACCGATGTGGTCTCCGGCTATGCCGGTGGGCGCATGCGCAACCCCTCCTACCGGGATGTTTGCAGCGGAACCACCGGTCACGCCGAAGTCGTTCAGGTCACCTTCGACCCCTCCCAGGTCACCTTCCGTGAAATCCTGGAAGTCTTCTTCACCATCCACGACCCCACCACCCTCAACCGCCAGGGCGCCGATGTGGGCACCCAATACCGCTCGGTTATCTTCCACCACTCCGAGGAGCAAAAGGCCATTGCCGAAGCCCTCATCGCCGAACTGAACGCCCAAGACCTGTGGGGCCGCCCCATCGTCACCGAGCTGACCCCCGCGCCGCCCTTCTACCCCGCCGAAGATTACCACCAGGAATACTTCGCCCGCAACCCCGACCAGGGCTACTGCCAGATGGTCATCGCCCCCAAAGTGTCCAAGTTCCGCAAAAAGTACCTGGAACACTTGAAAAAATAATCCCGAAGTAACTACTCAGGCCCTAGTAGAAATGTCCCGAATACAAAACGGAGGCCGCGTGAAACGTGGCCTCCGTTTTGTATCAACACTTTTACTGAAAACTACAGGCACATTTTCAAAATCGCCACGACATCTTCCTGGCTCAAGGGCTTGTAGGCGTAAGGCAGCCCGCCGGTCTGCACAGCATTCGCGGCCATCGCGGCAAAGTTTCCTTCCCCAATGCCCAGCCCCGAAAGCGTCATCGGAATGCCCAGGCTGGTCCAGAACTGCTCGGTGGCATCAATGGCTTTCTTCGCGATCTCGAATTTATCCAGGCTCGCGTCGATACCCCACACATTCACGCCGTATTGCACAAACTTATCCACGTTTTGATCATTCAGGATGTAACGCATCCAACGGGGAGTCAGAAGGGCCAAACCGACGCCATGCGTAATGTCGTAATAGGCGGATAGTTCATGCTCGATGGGGTGGATGGTCCAGGCCTGCCCGGCGCGCCCGGCTGCGCACAAGCCGTTGAGCGCCAATGTGCCCGCCCACATCAGGTTGGCCCTGGCTTCATAATTCTCCGGCTCCTTCATTGCAATCGGGGCGTAATCGATGACGGTTTTCAACAGCCCCTCACTGATTTTGTCCGCGACATAGGCAGGGCTGGGGTTGAAATACACTTCCAGAATATGCGACATGATGTCCACGGCGCCGGCAGCCGTCTGGTTGGCCGGAACGGTAAAGGTATACTCTGGGTCCAGGATGGAACACTTCGGCAGAAGAAGCGGACTCGAGAAACCGACTTTTTCCTTTGTTTGCAGGTTGGAGATCACGCTGCCCGAATTCATCTCGCTGCCGGTGGCCGCCAGGGTCAAAACAGTGCACAGGGGCACTGCTCTGGTAATCGCGCCTCGGCCGATCATGGGATTATTGACTTTCTTGATCATCTCCCAGGCGTCGCCTTCGTAGAAGGCCGCCGCGGCAATGGCCTTCGAGCAGTCGATCGTGCTGCCGCCGCCCACCGCCAGGATCACGTCGATCTGCTGTTCCCGGCAGATTCTCGCCCCGGCTTCCACGCTCTCCACCCGCGGGTTCGGGTCGATACCGCCCAGCTCAAACACTTCAAAACCGGCCAGCAGCGCCTTGACGCGGTCATACAACCCCATGCGCTTGATGCTCCCGCCGCCATAGGTCAGCAGCACCTTCTTGCCGAACGGTTCCAGGACCGCCGGCAGCTTTTCGAGCTGCCCCTTGCCAAACAATATATTGGTCCCGACATTGAACTGAAAGTTATCCATGCGTATACCTCCCATGACTACTTAAATTTCGCTTTTCCAAAAAGATGGACGCCCACTCAATCCATCCATTGACTTCTACTTCCATTCTAATATTAGAGCTAACTCTAATGTCAAGGGTAAAATATGGTTCATTGGGAATCGGCGTGGCGAGACCCGCATTTTGGGGTGTGAAGGCGGCTTCGCCGCCTTCACACCCCAAAATGCGGAACTTACCACGGCAACTCCCAGAGAGCCTA
>CAZMMI010000359.1:0-4314 GCA_964567255.1 uncultured Anaerolinea sp. | reverse complement strand
CCAAAACAGGTTGAACCCGAGCATCTGCTATAATGATAATCACTCAGCCAGAGGTGGAAGAGACCCAAATTGGAGGTTGCCTCCTCTAAAAAGGTGTGTTCTCACAAAAGGATTTCCCATGAATTCTGAAACACAAGCTCAAATTGTCTACTTCAGTCATGGCGGTGGACCTCTGCCCATTCTTGGCGACGCCAGCCATCAGGCAATGATCGAATTCATGACAACGCTCCCCTCACAGTTAAGAAAGCCCGATCTAATCCTGGTCATTAGCGCCCATTGGGAAGAAAGCGCCGCCACCCTGCTGGGCGCGCAACAGCCCCCCATGTTCTATGATTATTATGGTTTCCCCGATCAAGCCTATCAAATCACCTATCCTGCTCCTGGAAATCCAGAATTCGCCAACCGGGTGGTCGAAACCCTTAAAAGAAACCAGATCGCAGCTCGTATCGACCCGGCGCGCGGATTTGACCACGGCCTATTCATCCCCTTAAAGATGATGTACCCGCTCGCCGACATTCCCTGCCTTCAACTCTCACTGCTGCGGGGCCTGGACCCCACAGCTCATCTCGCCCTGGGCAAAGCCTTGCAGGAATTCGGCAGCGAGAACATCCTGGTGATCGGCTCAGGATTCTCTTTTCACAACATGCGGGCCTTTTCCTGGCAAGGAACCGAAACGCCCGACCCTGCCAACGATGCCTTCCAAAACTGGCTGGTTGAGACTTGCGCCGGCTCGCTTCCCCAGGCAGAGCGAGAACATCGCCTGGTAGAATGGGAAAAGGCCCCTGCCGCGCGCTACTGCCACCCCCGCGAAGAGCATCTCCTCCCGCTGCATGTGTGCATGGGCATGGCCGGCCGCCCCGCCAAACTGGTCTTTGACGACCACATTTTGGGCAAGCGCGGAGTCGCTTTTCTCTGGTCAGAGTAGAAAGTCTCCCTCAACGGGATGCTCACCCAGCTACCCCTGCCACAGCTTGACACCACCGGCGCCAGTTTTTGACCGGCAGTTATTTATTGGTGGATCCCTTCGCAGTAGTTGTATCAAACCCGTCCTTCTCCAACTGTTCCAGGATCAGCTCCTGTGCCTGGGGCAGGCTGGGCAGATCTTCCGTCTTGCACGGTGTTGGGTACCCTTCGACTTCGCCTTCCTTCCAGGTGAGCGAATCCGTCTCCAGGGTATACCAATTCTGGCACACGATCATGCTGACTACCCCGAACTGGTAGAACGGCGGCTTGGTTTTGGAAGTGTCCAGCTGCAAGCGATCATCGATTTCCACCCGGTAATTGGGCCGGGTAGTAAAAATGGGCCGGGTTGCGGGGGGGGCGTCTTGCAAGAGCGATTTTCCTGCCATCCAGGTGGGCGGCTGGATACCCATGTACTCCAGGACGGTTGGGGCGATATCCAGGTTTTGCGTGTTGCTGGTGATTTTGCGGGTGTATTCGCCGTTGGGAAACCAGAACATCAGCGGCGTGCGCACGTTGCTGGAGTTGTTGTGCCCGTGATCGGTGTACAGGATGATCACCGTTTCTTCCAGCCTGCCCATCTGATCCAGCTCGTTAACCAGCTCGCGCATGTACTGGTCGAATTCGATGATGCCCTGTTGGTAGTCGTCGTCCTCGTTGGTGTGTGTGCCCATCAAATGGGCATGGATAAACAGCGGCTGGCGAATATCGTTAAACAACGACCGAATCATCCCCAGCCGGTCCGAGTCCGACATATTGCTGAGCTGCTGGGTTACTTCGGCGTACGGGTTAGGCATGGTGCGCAGGTAATAGATGTGCATAAGGCGGTCCGCAAGCCGCTTGGCGATCATCGACAGAAAATAGGCCGCGTTCTCGGGGAGAAAGCGCCGCGAAGCCGTATACAGCCTGCCGATGGTAGCAGAGCGCCCGTTGATCATCACGAAGCCATCCTGCAAATTGAGCATATCCGGGTCGGCGTAGTAATCCACGCTGATTTCGGCGTTGTAATAGCCTGCTTTTTTCAGGATGCCCGGAAGGTGCTGGAAAGCATCATTTCCCCGCAGCACATCGGGTGGGTAGAGCATGCGCGTCTGGGTAGGCAGCTTGCCGGTGAACATCGATGCCAGCGACCCGGAAGTGATGTTCGCGTTGGTGAAGTTATTCAACGACAGAAGCGCACCTTCCGCGAACTCCCTCAGGAAAGGCGTGGTGTCGGGGGTATTGCCGTTGATCGACATTTGATCCACGTTCACGCCATCGCTGCCAATGAGTAAGATATTGGGCCGCCGCGCCGGTTCCCCCACCGCGATCGCCGGGTTGGCAGACTGTGTGGAAAGATACAGGCTGCCGCCCAGGGGTATCGACAGCGCCAACAGCGCCGCGCTGGCATAGAGACGGTTTTTCAACGCCGGTTCCAGCCCTGCCAGGATTCCCCCCGCCGGATCCTTTCCTGCCGGGTTCAGACTTTTTTGAGCCATGTGCTTGAGTACCCTGCGCGCCGCCCAGGCGGTGAAACCGGCCAGCAGCGCGAGGAATAACAAGCCGTACATTCCGCGCAGGACGCCCTTGGTACTCACTACTCCAAACTTGAAGATGGTGTAGGTGAAGTTATCCACCATCATCAGCGCCGTGGTGGCCAGGAACGCCGCCGGGACGAGCGAACCGGCTGCCAGGAACAGCCGGGGGGAGCGCCTCAATCCGGGGAACCGGGACGCGATAAACAATACCAGCAGGAGCCCCAGGCAAACTGCCGCGAACAGCAGCGCGGGCAGCAGCAGAATGCCCAGCCTGGTGACAAACGGCAGGAGGCTCATAAAGGAGGGTTTCGTCACGTAAAAAAACCACTCCATAAAAACGTAAAAGTAGATGCTGAGCACGGTCAGGCTGGCCAGCTCGAACCAGGCTGGCAGAGATGGGATGTCGCGATGCTTCATTGGGATGCCTCGTGTTCGGGAATTACCTCGTACTCCTTACCATTGGTTTTTACCACGATGGTGCCGTTCATGTCCGTGCCGTATACCACAACCCCAGCGGCTTCAAAAATGCGCAGGGTAGGAGCCTCTGGAAAACCATGCATGTTTCCAGCTCCGGCCATATAGATGGCCACAGCCGGGTTGACTTTAGCGATAAATTCCGGGTAGGTATTACCATACGCGCCGTGATGGGGGATCTTATAAATATCAGCCTGTACATTTTCCTCAACATTCAACAGGCTCATCTGCTCAACCGAATCGGTGTCGCCGGTAAACAGGAATGCTACCTTTCCCACCGCCAGGCGCAGAATCACCGAGTTGTGGTTCACGCTGTTCGGGCTGATCATGTCTGGGCTGAGCACCTGAAAGGTCAGGTAGCCAAACGGCAGCTCATCGCCTGCCCGCACCACCTGCGTTTTTACCCCCACGCTGCGAATGGTTTCTTGCAGCGCCAGGTAAACGGGAGAATCCGGCAGGGGCTCCCCATTGCTTACAACCAGGTCTGTCGGGATGGTATTGAGTATTTCAATTACTCCACCGGTATGATCATCGTGCGGGTGGGTGATCACGATCATGTTAAGGTGAGTAACCCCCTGCTCGCGCAGGTAGGCGGCCGCCAACCCGTTGGGGTACCCCCCATCGATCAGCACGTTCTTGCCCTCGGTGGAGCGCAGCAAGATCGCATCGCCTACCACCCCCGGCTGATCCGGGCCCAGATCCCCAACGTTGATGTAGGCTACCTCCAGCCCGGGTGGGGCCACCAGCCCGGCGTCGCGCAGCGGATTGATCCATGAGCCGGTCGCAACGATCAAGGCGATGGCTGGAAGCAGCATAACCAGGCTGCCGGCGTTGAAAACCCGGTCAAGCGCCCGTTCACTTGTGAGCGCGCGCGCGCTGTATGGCGCGGGCGTACTCTTGAGCTTTATGATGATCCAGCCGGCGCAAACCGCCAGCAGCCCCAGCCAGGCCGGCAGGAGAAAACGGTGCTTGCCGAAGACAAAACCGAGCAGCTCGCGCCCGCGGATCAGCTCGTAAACGGGGTCATAAGCGTGGAAGAAAAGCAGGCAAAGGCTGGCCAGCAGTGCCGCCCGCAGCGGGCTGCGCAGGACAAGCCAGAACACGCCGTACAATACAGCCCCGCCGAGCGCCAGCAGCACCCCGTTACGCAGCGCCGTCTCTAAATGCCGCTGGTTCGCCGTATTTATCAGTACGAATAACAAGGGATACAGCGTAAAGATCAGCGGGTGAAGGGAAATTTTTTGTTTCATTGGCAACTGTGCCTGGGTAAAATAATGCTAATATCCGCTCAAAAAACGGGATAGATCCATTTCCGAAGAGACTCTGGCCAGTTTATCATAGAGCAGGGCTGAAAGCAACGTAC